>DASWTW010000344.1:0-43163 GCA_036401895.1 Herpetosiphonaceae bacterium
GTCCAGCCGCCCTAGGCCGTGGCTAAATCCGGCCTCCTCCACCTCTGCATAGGTTGCCGGACCGTGCCCGGCGATATACGCGTTCGCGACGTGCCCGCGTGGAAAGCTGCTCTCGATCGCGATTGCGCTGTAGCCATGGGCCGCGACCAGCCGCTGGAAGATCCGGTTACGCAGCAGCATGATCTCCTCGCCGCCGTGAAGCGCCTCGCCAAAGCCCAGCAGCTCCACCGCAGGATCGAGTGAGGCGATCAAGGTATCGACCGCTGCATCAAGGGTAGCAGACGAGTCGAGAGAAAACGGAATCGCCTCCTGAGCGATCCAATCGCTGAGCGTCGCATGGCTGGGAGCGGGACGAGACATAGCATCTCCTTCGTCTTGCATAAATCTCAAACACTGCCGGTTTATGGGTTACAATCTATTGTAGAACTCAGAAGCAAGTCTTGCGAGTTAGCGCTCAACGATGCGCTCCTGGTCTCGACGATAGCCGAAAAAGTCTCCACAAGGACGTGCGAGTTTGACATGACAGTTGGCACGTATCTACGCACAAAAGATCTGGCGCAGGCGGTGCAAATCAGCGTGCAGCAGGTGCGCAACTATGAGGCCAGCGGATTAATACCGGCTGTGGAGCGGAGCCCTAGCGGCTACCGCCGCTACACTCGCCACCATCTTGAGGCGCTCAAAACGTCGCGTCAGCTGATCGCGGGGTATGGCGTCCAGCGGGCGCAGCAGATCATGCAGGCCGTGCATCAGGGCCGGCTGGCTCATGCGCTGGCGCTGATCGATGAGCGTCACGCCGAGCTGGCCGAAACACGATCGCAGCTTGAGCAAACGCTGGCCGCGCTGAGGATGCTGGCGGCGCAGCTGCCCTCGGGCTCGCACGCACGCGGTTCTCAGCGGCTGCATGTCGGCGCGGCGGCGCGCCTGGTAGGCGTGCGTGTTTCGTCGCTGCGCTTCTGGGAGCAGCAAGGTTTGTTGCGGCCGATCCGCGAAAAGAGCAGCCGCTACCGGATCTATGACGAGCGGCAGTTGCGGCGGCTGCGCATTGTGGCGCTGCTGCGACAGGCCAACTACGACTTTGCCGCGATTCGTACGACGCTGGATGAGCTTGAGGCAGGACGGCCCCAGCGCGCGGTCGCGGCAGTGGAGCAGCGGCGCAGCCAGCTTGCCGCTCTGAGCTGGCACTGCGTCGAGGCGATGGCGGCGCTGTATGCGTATATCGGCGAGTTTGCGGCGGAGCAGATACCACCAGCGGCCGCTCCTCAGCACTATATGTGAGGGCGACGGTATGACACTCAGATGGAAGGAGTAAGCTCAGTGCAAAGACAGCGTTTCGTAGGCTGGGGCATGATCATGCTGGGGCTAGCTGGGGTTGTTTTATTTCCCATGAACTCGGCTATGCGCGCTCGGCCACTGCGCGAGTTGCTGATCGACAGCGCGATCTATATGGCAATTTTCCTGCTCGGCGCTTCACTCGTGCTGCACCCACGCCGGCCACGTCTGGCGAATCGGTTGCTCGTGTTGAGCGGTATCTTCGTTTCGGTCGGGCTGCTGCGCTTCTTTTGAGCGCGACCATTCGTCGGCAGCCTATGGTGAGTGAGGATCACGCCCGTAGAATTTCCAGGCATCTAAGCGACAACTCATCCGGCGAGGATGTCGACTCGACGTCGATGCTGGCTAGTCCAAGCCGCTGGACGGCCTCCAGCATGTGCTGGTTATACCTGAGTGCTCGGCTCAAGAACTTGTGGATGATCAGCTGCTCGTCGCCCGTGGTTGTTTCGATCCGGCTGGCCTGGTAGATGCGCCGCCGGAGCAGATTGCTGCTTGCCGTGAGCCAGACCGCAGCCACACGATCGTCGATGCGGCCTGCGACGAACTCCGGCCATAGCGCCGAGCCTTCCAGGATCAGCGATTCGGCGGTGGGATCGCCGGCGTGCGTGGTGATCAGTGCCGCGATCGCAGGCTGTAGGCGCTGATAGTGATGCAGCACCGCGTCGAACAAGTCGTCAGGTGACAGCGCGAGGTAATGCTCGACGACATGCTGCGGCACGGCGCGCCCGTGGCTGGGCCAGGGACGGCCCGGATGGCGGCCTAGCGAGTCGGTGGAGATGTGGCGCCAGCCGAGCTGCGCTGCCAGCCCTGCGGCGAGCGTTGATTTGCCCGCGTTGGACGGACCGCCGATCAGCAGGACTCGTTTGGTAGACATAGTTGATGGCCTGATCGTCTCAGACCGGCTCAAGCGGCCGGTGCGGCTCCGCCGGCAGCTCGATGCGGATTGGATCGTCGGGCTGAACCTCGCCGCCAACCACGACGACTCCCATCACTCCGGCTTTGCGGATCAGATTGCCCTGGTCGTCGCGGTCCAGCACGGCTGCCATCAAGCCTTGCTGAAAGCGGTCGAGCTGCGCGCACGGATTGCGCAGGCCCGTGATCTCCACCACGACCTGCTCGCCGATATGCAGACGCGTGCTGGTCGGCAGATCGAGCAGATCGATGCCGCGCGTGGTGATATTCTCGCCCATATCGCCAGGGGACACACGGAAGCCCTGGGTCTGCAAGGTATCGTGTAGCTCGGCGTGGATTAAATGTACCTGGCGTAGATTGGGCTGCCGTGAATCGCGCGCCACCCGCGATCGGTGCTGCACCGTGTTGCCGAGATGCGCATCGCCGGCGACGCCGAGGCCGGCCAGCAGCTGGATCGAGTCGCAGGTCGGCTTGCTGAATGTATGCGTCGCGTTGCGGCTCACGGCCATCACGATCCCGCTGGAAGCTTCGTCTTTGGTCATAAACACCTACTTGCGATCGGCTGGTATGGCTGCTCTGGGAGCGAGCACCAATGTAGACGATTTTCCCGAGATGTTCATCCGCCGTTCGACCCGATCAGACGTTGAATGTGCGCTCAAAGGCCGTGAGTGCTGCTTGCTGCGGCGATGGATCATAGACCGCGAACTCGACATGCGCAAAGCGATGCTTGAACAGCGGTTCGTCAAGCACACGCGCAAAGATCGCGGCGACCATAGCGGGATCGTTGCGGAACACGCCACAGCCCCACGCGCCGAGGATCAGCGCATCGCACTCGTGAAGCGCCGCCACGCCGAGGACGAGTCGTGCTCGGCGCTGCATAGCCGGCTCGATCTCGGCAACCTGCGCGGGCTGATTCTGGCGCAGCGCGCCTGCGTTCACTGCCGCCGCCGTGATAAACGAGGTCAGCCACGGCGAATCAAGCAGGTCGCCTGCGTCATCGCGAAAGACCGGCACTCGGGGCGAGAAAATGATGTGATCCGAGTACAGGCTGCTGCCATGCTGGCGATGATAGCGGTAAAACTCGGGCTGTGTTTGCAGCGTGGCGTACAGGCCGGAGGATCGGGCCAGGCTTTCTTCCTGGGCCTGGCTGCCCCCTAAAAATCCGCCGCCCGGATTCTTGGCCGAGGCGAAGTTGAGGCAGATCGGATTGGAGTAGGAGCGGCTCAGATCCTGGGCCGCCTCCAGCGTCGTACGGTTGCTCACGCGAATATTGGTGGCGGCGGCGCGCGTCTGAGCGGCTACTTGCGCGAGGATCGATTCGGAGTCGGCAGGACGATACAACGTGGTGTTCGCGCAGGCGGCGCTGAGAGCATCACGGATCGAGATGGTACGCGCGTCGGGCAGCGTGTACGTGCCGGATTCGAGGATAGCCAGGGTTTCTTGTGCCAGCTGGGCGCGCTGTGTGCGATTCATGGTGCTCCTGTATTTCTCATGGTTGGCGAATTGTTCCGCCCAGGCTATGCTACCGGCTGCGGCGCTGGTAGGTCTCGGTGGTCGCTGTCGCATCCTGTGACGGCTTAAGGCGCAGCGTGTCCTTTTCCAGCGTGAAGTCGAACAGCTCGGCAGGACAGCCAACATTTGGCCGGAATCTGCGTCTCGCGAAGCTGCCGTATGGACAGCCAGAGGTCACAGCTAACGTATCGGCATCGACAACATAATAGCTGCCTGCCTTGACAGCATCGGTGTATTTGATGTAGGTACTGCCGGGGGCAAACTCCCAGACGGTAGACGGCTTGCTGGTCGCTTTGGAATCAATCAGCTCCCAGGTGCCAAGCAGCTCTGGCGGGATTGCTGAACGGTCCCGGTTCGCGACGATGAGCGCGATGACCACTGCGGCGACGATGATCACTGCCACGATCTTAGACAGACAACTACGCCACTCGTCGCGAGATGTTTGGTAGACTCTGCGTTGCATATGTGCCTTTCCTGATTGTACACACTGCATACGCAAAAAAAACGTAGCAACGTGACAGGCCGGCGAGGATGCTATGATCATTAACTCGTCCGGTCAAACATTAATGTCACTGCTTGCTGGAAGGATTGTCCAATCATGCGCTTAGAAAAGAACGTTATAGGTTTGTGCCTCCTGCTCATGCTGGTAGGATTTACGGCGTGTGGACAGCCAGCGCCTGGTGCTGCCACGAACGAAACGCCTCTTCCATCCATGCCGACCACAGCCCCGGCTACGGCCGAGGAGATCGCCGCGCATCCTGCTGTCGTGCAAGTGCTCCAGCGCCTTGAGAGTCAGGGCGTTCAACCTCGGCTTGAAGGTGAAAGTCTCGTAGAGTGGCTGCTCCCCGAGCCTGGAATTTCGTATCGTTTGACCGAGCATCAGGCCAGAGAAGTACTCGTCTTTCACCTGTATGCCGACGCCGCCAGCGCAGCGGCCAGGGCTGCCATCATTCCCAAAAGCGGTGACACGGGTATGACAGATTGGATCGATGTACCACACTTTTTCCAGTGTGACGCTGTGATCGCTTTGTATCTCGGAACGAATGATCAGGTGCTCTCGGCATTGACGGAGAGCTGCGGCCCACAGTTCGCAGGCCGATCGTAAATAGCGCTCGATCAAAGATATACATACACCGGCTACCGGTCAATATCAATGGAATTTGCTTCCTGTTGCCGAGCATTGTTTGCTCAGGCATCACATGTTTAATCCGTCTAAAGACCACTTGACACCTGCTAACCTGTATGGTACTTTCTAACCACTTGATTTCGATTCTTATGGAGGCGCAACAATGACGTGTTTCACCCACAATATGTTTGAGCGGACCAGAGCTACAGCGTGTGGCGTGGCCTGCTCGTTTGTGGAGTGCGCCTTTTAACCAAAAAAAGTGCCTTCAAGTCTATGAACGACTGCTGATCGCTTAAGATCGGCGGAGTAGAGTTGTATTCATGCGCGATCGCGGCGTGTCATAACGGCACGTTAGAGCGCGTGGTACGCCGAGCTCGTTCATAGACTGCGAGGGGAATATTGCGGCCATGGGTGTAAGCCACACCCGTGGCCGTTTGTTTTTTAAAACATCACGCGGCTACGGGATTAGTTCACCCGTGGCCGCTGCATTTGTGAGCGGCCAGGGAAGGTAGATCCGGCACTGCTCATCATACTGCGGTCGTGGATTGTACCACGGCCGCTTTTCGTTCTATTCAGGAGATTCTATGTCTCGTCGGCGCTCGCCTGTTGAGAAAGCTGGCCCGTTCCATCGGCGCGATCTGGCGCTTGTCCCGCCGTTCCGCTGGCGTCTTACGCCCTGGAGGAGAAACTTTGTGAGTGCTCGCAGCAAAAAGTTCTTGTCGTACTACAAGCCGTATATCGGCCTGCTGCTGGCGGATGTTGCCTGCGCGCTGATCGTGTCGGCAATTACACTGCTCCTACCGCTGTGTACGAGCTACATCACCAAAACAGTGTTAGGACAGAATCAGCCTGATGCGCTCAATCAAATCTACCTGATGGGCGCCGTCATGCTGGCTCTGGTGATCATTCATACGCTGTGTAACATGTTTGTCGACTATCGTGGTCATAAAATGGGCGCCATGATGGAGAGCAATATGCGCAGCGAGCTTTTTGAACATTACCAGAAGCTCTCGTTCGGCTTTTATGACGAGCAGAAAACCGGCCAGCTGATGACGCGGCTCACGAATGATATTCTGGCGCTTTCGGAGCTTTATCATCACGGCCCGGAAGATCTGGCGATCTCGCTGCTGAACCTGATCGGCGTGTTCATTATTCTGATCAACATCGACGTCCAGCTCACGCTGATCGTCTTTCTTTTCTTGCCGATCATGACGGCATACGCGTTCTATTTCAATAAGCGCATGAATCGGGCGCTGCGCATCACCAAGGATCGCATCGGCGACATCAATGCACAGGTCGAAGATACGCTCTCCGGCATCCGCGTGGTCAAATCGTTTACCAACGAGGAGATGGAGCAAAACAAGTTTGCGTACGAGAATAGCCGCTTTGTGGACAGCCGCGGCGAAGGCTATAAAAGTGAAGCCTACTTCTCGGCGGGGATGATCGGCTTCACCCAGATGATCACGATCGCCGTGATCATCTTTGGCGGTGTTGCGATCCTGAACGCGAAGCTGGATCTGGCCGATCTGCTGACCTATGTGCTCTGCATCGGCATTTTGATCGATCCGATCCAGCGACTGATCAACTTTTCGCGGCTGTATCAGGAAGGCATTACTGGTTTTAGCCGGTTTATGGATATGCTGGAGGTGGAGCCCGATATTCAGGACTCAGCGAATGCGATCGAGCTGGGCCATGTTCAGGGCAACGTGGAGTTTCGCAATGTCAGCTTCAAGTACCGAGAAGACCATGACTACATCCTTAAAAACATCTCGCTGGACATCAAAGCCGGCGATTATATCGCCTTAGTCGGCTCTTCCGGCGTCGGTAAAACCACGCTCTGCTCCTTAATTCCGCGCTTCTATGAGGTGAGTCAGGGCGCGATCCTGATCGACGGGAAGAATATCAAGGATGTGAGCCTGCGCTCATTGCGTAGAAACATCGGCGTGGTTCAGCAGGACGTGTATTTATTTGCCGGAACGATCTCCGAGAATATTCGCTACGGTAAACGGAATGCGACCGAGGAAGAAGTCGTCGCGGCCGCCAAAAAGGCTAACGCCCATGATTTTATTATGGCGCTGCCCAACGGCTACGAGACCGATATTGGCCAGCGTGGCGTTAAGCTCTCAGGCGGGCAAAAGCAGCGCCTGAGCATCGCGCGCGTTTTTCTGAAAGATCCGCCGATTCTGATCTTTGACGAGGCGACCAGCGCGCTGGACAACGAAAGCGAGCGTGCGGTGCAGGATTCGCTGGAGAAGCTGACCGATAATCGCACAACGCTCGTCATCGCGCACCGGCTGTCGACGGTCAGGAATGCGCAGCGCATTATTGTGCTCACCGACAGCGGCGTGGACGAGCAGGGCACGCACGAGGAGCTGATCGAGCTGGACGGCACCTATGCGACCCTGTACAACATGCAGCTCCGCATCTGAGATCGCGGCGGGCCTGGCTCGTGGTGGCAGCCGGCTCTACTCCTGACCGGAGTAGGGCCGGCCTGTGCCGATCGGGCTGCACATGCCATTAATAAAACTGTGTTACACTCGTACTACCACCCCTATTGAACTTCAATGCGTCTCATCGGGACAAGGAGGTTCATCGATGCGTCAGTTCCCCACTCGAACGCTGGCCCTGCTCTCACTGCTCACCTTGCTGCTCGCCGCCTGTGGCCAGCCGGCCGGAACTACCGAGCCCACCGAATCGACGGCACCTGCCAGCGCAAGCGCCTCGGCTTCTGCCGCGCCAGAAACACCAGCGCCCAGCGCGGCGGCATCGGCTAGCGCCAGCGCGGCGCCGGCAGCCAGCCCTGCCGGCGGAGCCGTGAGCTATCAGGAGCCCTGCACGCAGGCGGCGGCCAGCAGCGAGGCGCCGCCGACACCTAGGCGGCTGGTAGTCGGCACGGGCGGCACGGGCGGCGTCTTCTACCCGTATGGCGGCGGCATCGCCCGTATTTTGACCGAGCGCATGGCCGATACCGAGGCGACGGCCGAGGTGACCGGCGGCTCAGTCGATAATATGAAGCTGATCCAGGCGGGCGACGCCGATCTTGGCCTGTCGACGGTGGACTCGGCCTACGATGCGCTGCAAGGCCAGGCGTCGTACGAGGCGACCGGCAAAGTCCCGGCCTGTACGCTGGCCACGCTGTATCCCAGCTTCCTGCACGTGATCGCCCTGGAAAGCTCAGGCATTAACACCATCGCGGATATGAAAGGCAAGCGCGTGTCGGTTGGATCGGCGGGCAGCAGCACCGAGGATGCGGCCGACCGCGTGATCGAGGCCAGCGGGCTCAACCCGCAGTCCGACATTACGCGCGACAACCTGAGCGTGGCCGAGTCGGTGGCGGCGATGAAGGACCAAAAGATCGATGCGTTCTTCTGGATCGGCGGGCTGCCCACGTCAGCGGTGACGGATCTGGTGGCGACGCCGGGCCTGACGGTTAAGTTCCTGCCCACCGCCGAGCTTGTGCCGCAGCTGGTCGAAAAGTACGGCCCGGTGTACACCGACTTCGCGCTGCCCGGCGGCACGTATGCCGGCTTCGACCAGGATATACCCGGCATTGGCATCAACAATATCCTGTTTGTGAACGCCAACATGAACGAGCAGCTCGCCTACGACATCCTTAAAACGCTGTTCGATAACCTTGAGGAGGTCAAAGCGATCCATCCCGAGGCGCAAAAGCTGAGCCTGGAGGCGGCAGTCGAGGGCTCGTCGATCCCGTACCACCCCGGCGCGATCCGCTTCTTCCAGGAAAAAGGCGTCTGGCCGAGCCAGTAGGCCACATACGATGGGCAGCGGGCAGCTCGACGTTTTACGGTACTGCCGAAACGTTGGGCTGCCGGTAGCCTTCCCCCAGCAGGAGCAGCCCATGACACCAACAGACGACGCCTCGCAGCCGAGGTTGACCAATGAGGATCTGATCAGCGACGAGCAGCGCAGCCAGATCATCGAAGAGTATGAGTCTGAGTCGCAGGTGCGGCAGCTGAGCGGCGTGTGGCGCACCGTCGCGGGCGTGCTGGCGGCTGGTCTCGCCGTGTACGCGCTCTACGGAACGCAGTTCAGTATCACCACGCAGGTCTACCGGGCTAGCTTCCTGATGGTTGTGCTGGTGCTCACGTTTTTGTTCTATCCGCTGCTGAAGCGCCACCGGCAGCGCATGGGCGTCTCCGATATTGTGCTTGGCGTGCTGGCTGTGATCAGTCTGGGCTATCTTGTGCAGAACTACGAGTCGGCGCTGGATCGCGTGATCTTCCCGACGCCGACAGAGCTGGCGATGGGCGGTCTGATGATCCTGCTCGTCCTTGAGGCGACGCGCCGCACGACCGGCTGGGTGCTGCCGATCACGGCCGGCCTGTTTCTGGTCTACGCCTACTTCGGGCCGTACATGCCGCGCCCGTTCGATCATCGCGGCTACAGCTTGCAGCGCATCATCGGCCAGAACTACCTGACGCTGGAAGGCGTTTTCGGCGTGCCGCTGGATGTCGCCGCCACGTTTATTATTCTGTTTACGATCTATGGCGCCGTGCTTGAGTACAGCGGCGCCGGCAAGTTCTTTTTGGACTGGTCGTTCGCGGCGCTGGGTCGATCGCGGAGTGGCGCCGGGCCAGGGCGGACGGTCACGGCGGCTGGCTTTCTGCTGGGCACGGTCTCGGGCAGCGGCGTAGCAACCACCGTGACGCTGGGCTCGCTGGCGTGGCCGATGCTCAAAAAGGCCGGCTATGATCGCAACGTGGCGGGCGGCATCTTATCGGCGGCGGGCATCGGCGCGCTCTTATCGCCGCCGACGCTTGGCGCGGCCGCCTTCCTGATCGCCGAATACCTCGACGTTTCGTATTTGCAGGTGCTGATCTACGCGACGATCCCCACGCTGCTGTACTACCTGTCGTGCCTGCTGATGGTCGAGGCCGACTCACGCCGCATGGGGACGCGCGCGGTGGCAGTCGATACGTTGCCGCTGTGGCAGCTGACGGCGCGCTACGGCTACCACTTTAGCTCGCTCTTCGTGATCGTGATCCTGCTGGCGCTCGGTCTCACGCCGTTTCGCGCGGTCTTCTTCGCGATTGTGGCGGCGTTTGCGCTGAGCTTTCTGCGTCCCGAGACACGCCTGACCTCGCTCAAAGCGCTGGCGGTGGGCGCGGTCGTGTCGATCGGGCTGCTGGCGATCGCGCTGCCGCAGATCATCAGCGCGCCGGGACAATTCCAGCCCCAGCTTTCGGTTGCGCTCTTCTGGGGCTTGATGGTGACTGCGGCGATCGCGGCGGGACTGGTCGTGCGCCGGCGTCTCAATCGCGCGCCTACGAAGAATGTTGGTGAGAATGCACAGGGCACCGCATCGCCGGGGCTGACGGCACAGCCAAGCGACGACGAAGATAGCCGGCTGCTGCTGGCGCTTGAGGCGGGCGGCAAAGGCGCGCTGTCGGTGGCGGCGACCACGGCCTGCGCGGGAATTATCGTCTCGATCGTGACGCTGACCGGGCTGGGACTGAAGATCTCCGGCCTGATCGTGCAGCTATCGGGCGGCATTCCGCTGCTCACGGTGCTCTTCGCGGCGCTGGCGATCTGGGTGCTAGGTCTGGCCGTGCCCGTGACAGCCTCGTACATCATCGCGGCGGTGATGATCATTCCGGCGCTGAGCGGTCCGCGCGGCATCGGCGTGCCCGAGGTTGCGGCGCATATGTTTGTGTTCTACTACGCGGTGCTGGCCGATGTTTCGCCGCCGACGGCGCTCGCGCCCTTTGCCGCCGCAGCGCTGACAGGCGGCAATCCGTTTAAAACCACGATGTTTGCCTGGAAGTACTGCCTGCCTGCGTTTCTGGTGCCGTTCATGTTTACGCTGAGTCCGCAGGGCGTGGGGCTGCTGCTGCTGGGCGACAACGGCACCGGCGGACTCAGCGTGCTGGGCGATCCGCTGTCGATCGCCTGGACCTGTCTCACGGCCTGTGTGGCGGTGGGCGCGCTGGCGATCGCGTTTGGCGGCTACCTGGTCAAGCAGGCCAACACCGTGGAGCGGATTCTGGCCGGTCTGGCCGGTCTGGCGCTGCTCTACGCCGATCCGCGCTCGGATGCGGTCGGCATTGCGCTGCTGGTCATAGTGGCGGTGATGCATCTGCTGCGCATTCGCCGCGCCGCGACGCTGATTCGGGCCTAGTCGCTAGAGGCCGGCGGCTAGCGCTCGCGTGAGATCTGCGGCTGTGATCTCCTGGCAGCCGCTCACGTTCTGGCCTGCCCAGAGCGGCGAAAAGTCGCCGCGGCCCTCGCTTTCGGCCCTGGCCCGCAGCGGCGCGATCGCGGCTGTTGCTAGCGGAAACGCCGGCGCTAGCGCGGAGATCGGGCCTAGCTCCGCCATCAAGCGGTTCATGATCCCGCGCGCCGGACGGCCGGTGAACAGATTTGTGAGCGCGGTGTGGCGCGCCGCTGCGCTTTTCAACGCCGCTCGATGCACGGCGCTGGTCGTGGCTTCGGGGCAGAGCATATACGCCGTGCCGACCTGGACGCCCGCCGCGCCGAGCGCCAGCGCCGCAGCCACGCCCCACGCATCCGCGATCCCGCCGGCGGCGATTACCGGAATGTCGACCGCCTGTACCAGCTGTGGCACCAGCGCCAGCGTGCCGACCTGTGTGGTTAGATCGTCCGACAGGAACATGCCGCGATGGCCGCCCGCCTCACAGCCCTGGGCGATGATTGCGTCGACGCCGTGCGCCTCAAGCCACAGCGCCTCTTCGACAGTTGTCGCCGAAGACAGGATCGTCGCGCCCCAGGGCTTCACGCGCGCCAGCAGCTCGGACGAGGGCAGACCGAAATGAAAGCTGACCACGGCCGGCTGAAACTCGCTCAGGATCGCGGCTGCCTCGGCGCTGAAGGGAGCGCGACCAGGCCCGGCCGTGATTGTCGCGGGATCGATGCCAAGCTCGGCGTAAAATGGCGCCAGCGCCGCGCGCCATCGGGCCTCGCGCTCAGGATCGGGTGTGGGCGGCGTGTGGCAGAAGAAATTGACGTTGAAGGGCCTGTCGGTGTGCGCTTTGATCGCGGCCAGCTCGGCGCGCAAAGCATCGAGCGTCAGCATCGCGCAGGGCAGCGAGCCCAGCCCGCCCGCGTTCGAGACCGCGATCGCCAGCGCGCTGCCCTGAACGCCGGCCATCGGCGCCTGAATGATCGGCAGCTCGACGCCCAAAAGTTCTTGCAGTGTCATACATCAGCTCCAGGTTGCAGCTTCTGGAATAATTCGATGGATCAAGCTTGCCACGAGTTGTGGCAGCCTGCAATGGACAATCGTGTGCGTACAATCGCTGCAGCGCTGGTTACTTCGTGACAGTAGGTGACACATCGAGCGGCTAAGCTGCCCCGATACCACTCGTGTTTGGAGGAATCTGCGTGGAAAAGCCACTTGCCGACAAGATCGCGCTGGTTGCCGGTGCGACCCGTGGCGCCGGTCGTGGGATCGCCGTTGAGCTGGGCGCTGCCGGTGCGACCGTGTATGTGACTGGACGCACCACTCGTGCCCGGCGCTCCGAGTATAATCGCCCGGAAACGATCGACGAGACCGCCGAGCTGGTGAGTCAGGCCGGCGGCCACGGTATTGCGATCCCAACCGATCATCTCGACAGCAATCAGGTCCAGAGCCTGGTCGAGCGCATCGAGCGTGAGCATGGGCGGCTTGACGTGCTGGTGAACGACATCTGGGGTGGCGAGCAGCTCTTTGAGTGGAACTCGACGATCTGGGAGCACTCGCTGGAGCGCGGGCTGCACTTGCTGCGGCTGGCCGTCGATACGCATCTGATCACAAATCACTTCGCGCTGCCGCTGCTGCTCAAGCAGCCCGGCGGCCTGGTGATCGAAATGACCGATGGCACGGCCGAGTATAATGCAACGCACTATCGCGTCTCGCACTTCTACGATCTGGCCAAGGCCTCGGTGCTGCGCATGGCCTGGAGTCTGGCGCAGGAGCTTGGCCCGCGCGGCGCGACGGCGGTGGCGCTGACGCCGGGCTGGCTGCGCTCCGAGATGATGCTGGAAGCCTTCGGGGTGGCCGAGGAGAACTGGCGCGATGCCACGGCACACCAGCCGCACTTCGTCATCTCCGAGTCGCCGCGCTATGTCGGGCGTGCGGTTGCCGCGCTGGCCGCCGATCCGAATCGGGCACGCTGGAATGGGCAGTCGCTGTCGAGCGGGCAGCTGGCACACGTCTACGGCTTCACGGATCTCGACGGCTCGCAGCCCGATTGCTGGCGCTATATCACCGAGGTGCAGGACGCGGACCGGCCCGCCGACGCAACCGGCTATCGTTAGTTTGTCGGCAGAGTCATGTGATCGGCATCGTAGCCTCAACCTGAGCGGGGCAATAGGTCAAGTAGTATAGAGGAGTGATCTATGAACAAATCCGAGCTGCTAGATTGGCTGCAAGCGGAGCAACGGCAATGGGAAGCGTTTCTCGATCAGATCGGCCCGGAGCGTATGGAGCAGCCCGGCGTGACCGGCTACTGGTCGATCAAAGATATTGTCGCGCACCTGACGGACTGGCAGCCCAGGCAGATCGCCCGATTACAGGCAGCTCAGCGCGGCGAGCCGGAGCCGCCCCCACCCTGGCCGGCGCATCTCCAGACTGATGACGAAGTCAACGCGTGGATCTACGAGCGCAATCGCGGGCGCTCGGTGCGCGAAGTCCTCGACGAGTCGCGGCGTGTGTTTGAGCAACTCCTCGCCGCTATCGAAGGCTTACCTGACGACGTTCGCATCGAGACGATCCAGTCGGGTGGCCGCGAGTACTACTTCGTGTGGGTGAACGATCAGCGCTTCCCGGCCGGTGAGCTCTTCGACCACTTTCACGACGATCACGAGCCGGAGATCCGCGCCTGGCTGGCACGGCAAGAACAACACTAGTTGCCTGGCTGCCGCTCCCCAGCGCGCAGCTCATGCCTCAGGAGATCAGCGCCATGACGATCAGCGCCAACCGCCAGACCAATCGCCTGCTGGGCTATCCCGACGATGCGCGTTTATTGTTGATCAACGCCGACGATTTCGGGATGTGCCACGCGGTGAACGAGGCGATCTTCAGCACGATCAGGCAGGGTCTGGTCCGCTCCACTACGTTGATGGCGGCCTGTCCCTGGGCGCTGCACGCTATGCATCTGCTCGCGGAGCATCCTGAGATTGCGTTCGGCGTGCATCTGACCGCGATCTGCGACAGCGAGCAGTACAAGTGGCGGCCGCTCACGTCTGGTGAGAAGGTGTCCTCGCTGATCGACGAGGCCGGCTATTTCTACACCTTCGCGCGCATGCCGGAGTTTATGGCGCGGGTCAGGCTCGATGAGCTGGAGCTGGAGTTCAGGGCGCAGATCGAGGCTGTGCTGGCTGCCGGGCTCAAGCCGACGCACCTGGACTGGCATGCGCTGCGCATCGACGGCCGAGCAGATATAGCTGATGTGATGCTCAGGCTGGCACGAGAGTACGGCCTGGCGCTGCGCGTGAGAGGACAGCCCGCGATCGAACGCGTGCGCAGCCTCGGCCTACCCTGCAACGACTACGACTTTTTAGACAGCTACCTGCTTGATCCGGCCAATAAATCGGCGCGCTACGCCCAGCTTCTGCGCGAGCTACCGCCGGGCCTGAGCGAGTGGGCGGTCCATCCCGGCCTGGCCAACGTCGAGCTACAAACGATCGAGCCCGGCGGCGCGGCGTTCCGCCAGGCAGACTTCGATTTTTTGATGTCTCCGGCGGCGCAGGAGCTTGTGGCAGCGGAAGGCATTATTCTGATCGATTATCGACCACTACAGGCGATCTGGCGCAGCGCGTGAGCCGATCGTCTGCCGCATACATCGCTCGTTAGCCGGGCAGCGTGTGCTGCCTCAAGCTGCGCAGCATTTCTTCCAGCGCCGGTTTGCGCGGCCACCGGCAGTGGGCGTACAACCCTTTGATGCGACTACAGTGCGGATCGCACGGGCTGCCGGCGGCGGTGATATTGCCGTGTAGATCGAGGCTGTAGGCCGTAAACGGCCAGTGCTGCTCGGTTAGCGTCGTGATCCACTCGTTGGTCGCCGCACAAGGAACCAGCGCGTCGCAGAGATTGCGCAACAGCACAAGTGGCACCTGGCGGCGATAGCTGATCGGAACCGGGCACGGTGTGCGCGACCAGGGATCAGCCCCGGATACTGCGCGATCGCCGCGATGCGCTCGCTGCGCCACACGCCGTACAGCGCGGCCATGTAGAACATGAAGCTAGGGGATAACTACCTGTCCAATAGCCCCCACAATAACTTGTACAATAGCCTGTACAACAACCTGTATAATATCCCGTACAAGACTCTTGTACAGGCTACTGTACACTGCCTGCTCCCCCCAGCACATCACCCGATAGCAAGTTGAACACGTTCACTGACCATAACGAATCAGTGGACCAGCAATCGATTTGAGGGAGCGTGTACCATGACCAAAGCATCGAGCAACTCATCCCAACGATTTGTCCTCATGGCCCGCGACCTCGACCTGTTGCAAAGTCTCAGCGATGCCCGCTACTTAACCATTGAAGCCCTTGAATGGCTGCACTTTCCCCAATGGCGCGAACGCTACCAAGCGTGGCAGGCAGCCGGTGCCACCAAACCCTTCATGGCCTCGGCGAGCGTGTACCGCCGGATGCGGTTGCTGGTGGATCAGAAGCTCATACGTCGTATTGTGCGCCCCGCTATGCTGGCGGTCGATAATTACCAGCGCGAGCCGGACCTGTTTTTCTTGACCGAGAAGGGCGCGCATCTTCTCGCGGAACATCGAGGGCTGGACCTTGCCGAGCTGTATTATGGTGAACCACGCCAGCGTTCGTACTTGATGCTACAACACCATGTCGCAGTTGGGCAGGTATATGCCGCATTACGCAGTCGCATTGACGCCAAGCCCGGTATCGCGTTCACCCACTGGCGCAGCGAACACCACGCCCAGAAAGACTTTGATCACCTCACGATGCGTGTTCCGCAGCCGGATGGCACACATCGGACGCAGGAAACCGGCATCCAGCCAGACGGCGCGTTTTTTATCGAGTATGACGGCGGGCGCATGCTGTTCTTCCTAGAGGTGGAGCGTGACCAGCCGCTCAAGAAGTGGAAAGAGAAAGTGTATGCGTACGAGGCGTATAGCCGGAGCACGGCCATGCAGGCGCGGTACGGGACGCGGGAGTTTGTGTTGTTGGGCCTGGCGCTGGACGCAACGCACCAGCGACGATTGCTAGAGGCCACAGGCGAGGCCATCGCTGGGCTATACACCGACCCCCTGTATCGGAAGCAGGCACAGAACAACTACATGGTTGCACACATGGGCTGCGCGCACCCGACGCGCATTGGTGCAGGCTGGCAAGTGTTGCAGCGGATCGAGGTTGTGGAACGGGGTGGGATTGCACCGCTGGGTGTCAAGGTAGAAATTGGCGAGCATGTGTTGATTAGTTGAGCAATTACGATATAGATAGATGCTCATTTGGTAAGGAGTATATAGAATTTCTATCTTCAAACTAGTATTCTGATTATAATCTTTATAGAGTTATAAAGCCTTAAGCAAGAACCATATTAGCATTAGTTATATCAATATTTCGCTTGATCATTATATTGTCTCCACTTCTCCATACAATGCTAACGTCTCCATCTTGTGATACAACGAACGCGAACACTTGATCCGTTGATGCACATAACCTCAAAGCAGATCGATGCCTCATGCCAAACTGCTGAACGTCAAACTCCTGTTTTTTCCGGCCAAGTAAATCAACTGATGTATATACTTTATTTGGATAAGTATGGCTTGAAGCAATCTCGGCTCCAAACCCGATTAGTTCTAAAGTATTTGTCATAACTATGGCTCCATCCGTACCCGATAAATTTCCAATGAAAGCTATCGTGTCTTGCAAAGACTTTTCTGATCTAAGAAGTGCTAAAGCATCCAGCGGATTTGTATCTGGAGCTTCTCCTTCAGTAGCATAATATGCATCTGCAATGTATTGTCGTTTCTGTAAAAAATCAATATACCTTTCTCTTAGAGGATAGGTATTTCGAGAGAAGCGGTATTTTATTCTAAAAATAGTCTCAAAATTTTCCTCTGAAATGAAGCTCTGTCGTATAAGTACTAAAGTTCCACCATGTTTCATTTGCTGAATTATATTTACGATGCCTACAATTACATTTAAGTAGCAAATCCATTCAAAATTATACCATTCATTAAGAGGTTCATACTGCGGAGGTTCAATATACTCCCTCAATAATGCCGTACCTTCCTCAAAGAATGAATGAACACCATAAAAGCTAATAGCAGGTGTATCCTCAGGACTTGACAGCTTAATGTGCCCTGAAGATAGAGTAGCGATACGAAACAACCCTTGATAAATAGCTAGTCTCCCTGGTCCTGATACCCTGATAATAAGAGCTGAGGGTGGTGAGGCATAACTATAAGACAGAGCACGTCGTGCAGTCATCCAACTAGATCCAGGATTAATCAAGCCATGAATAACTGCTTTTGGGTCAGGTTGATCAACATATCTCAACCAAATTGCTACTGACTCACTTGACGCGGTAGTGGCTAAGCGACGAACTTCTCCGATCGTCAATGCTCGATCACTATCAAAAGCCCAAGCTTCTACCAAATCATTTGAGTTGTGGCAGCGAACCTCATCTATTTCTGGTGTACAGCAGATCGAAAAGATGAGCTGCCGGGCTTCTTCAGTTTCCAGACTTGCTAAGTAGCATACTTCTAAAATTTGCTTGAGTACCTTCCTGCTAGGACATGGCGGAAGATCATACTGACCGATGACTAAGTGATTCCACCGATCAGCTACTTTGTCAGCTAGATTCCTTGGAAAGAAGTATCTTTTCACAGTGTAGCTACCTTCCGATCATAGTGTAGGCAACAACAAAGGTAATGAATGTACGCTATTAACTCGATAGACAACTCTTCACGAAGTCAAAGAGTCCTTGACCTTCAGCTACTCCTATCGTCCATGCCTGTTTTAGGCTACGTTTCTTCATAAAATCGTTAGTACTTTGAACTTGACGGTAAATACGGTCTCGTGTTTCACGCAAAAAGATAAATCGAGACTTAACTGGGGCTGCTTGATAGCTTTGTCCCCAACCAGACGCCATAAGATCCTCTATTGTATCTACGAAGGCTAACCAAAGAATTGCTAACAAATCTCGCTCGTGGAAATCTTCCGTCTTGATTCTCTCACGCACCGCTTCAATAGCATATTGTGACGTTAAGGTGGCGAAACTATGATTAGCAAGAATTCTTGGCCCATAGCGATGCAGTTGATCTCCGAGGGAACGGTAAAAGACAAACCCAACAAATTCGGTAAATAAGAGAGACATACCACCTAAAACTTGATTGAGCAGAAAGGTGTTGTCTTGGCTTAATCTGACGTCAAGTTCGGCTTTTGCCATGCGTGGATCAATTTGTAACCGATTACACGCATCCTGACGGTTCTGTGTAGCTGATGGAACCATTTCGGATGCAAACACTCGTGTTAAGTAAGCAACGAGCATTAAGCTTGCTTGTGGTGATTGCTCAATAACTTCGCTTCGTGCTCGGGCTACTGCGAAGTCATAGTCGAATCCGTGTTGACGCGTTTGTTGTGTAAAGATCAGTTGGTAAAAACGATCGTCAAAGAGACCTTTCTTTTCGTTCGCCGCTTCTAAAGCAAAACCGATAAATGCCAACCACGCCTGAGCCAAATCCTCATTGTCAACTCGTCGGACCTTACGTCCATTTGTAACTTGAAAATCGCGAGGTCGTTTCGCTAAAGCTGGACGCCAGCGCTTTGGATCTTTCGCAAAGGCATCCCAAGCACCTTCTTTAGCCTCATAAAACCAATCAAGATCCTCGGCAAACAAACGTGCATAAATCAATTGTTCTGTATTGTTTGAAGCCAAATTGCGTAATTTCATAGGGTTTTGATTGTTAGTGGATTTTACTACGCGGGTGATGTCTGCAACCGCCTTTGAAGTAAGGATGCGAACAAGGACTGCACAATGTTCTTCAAAATCAGCTTTGTCTTCATCTGACAACTCATGATAGGCGGTATGAAGGGCCACCACCGTCTGTAATCCATTAACGATGCCTGGATGAGCTACAGTAAAATATAGCTTCTGTGGACTAGGTTTGGTAAATGAGTCGCAGGTGATAGTAACCCCATTATTTAAGAAGCGGAATTCGCGCCGTGTACGCTGATGAACGACTGAGTCGCGGATGGCTTGATTCACTCGCGAATTTTTGATATTAGCACGTACGTTTGGCTCGAAAATTTGATAGCCTAGTGTTTCGTAAGCACGAACTAAGTCTATGGCACGACAATAAAAGACTGCATTAGCGTTGTCACTGATAAATTCCTTAATACTAAGACTAAGATTGATACGATCATATCGTCGCCCACGTTGATCTGTCCAATCCCTATTCCGCTCTCGCCATTTCCCATCAATTATTTGATCGATAGTATGTAGTACTACATGAAATTGGACTAGAATCTGTTCAGGCCCGGTCGTTATCGGTTGTGACGTCGCTGATTGCAACGCCTTAAACTCTGTATTGGCTTGAGAAGTAAGTTGGTCTCCTAAAATAACAAGATGAAGAGTTACGGGCAGCGGTACGGCAGTACTCGTTAGGTTATGGTTGCGAATAGCTGAGTCCCATTGGTGAAGAAGCTGTTTTAATTTTTGGTTTTGTACATTCTGACTTCGTTCGTGAAGCAAGAAAGTCTTTGCATGTTCAAGATCACGGACACCCTGACCATCAAAAGCTCGTAGATCAAGAAAACCATCAGGAGTTAGTTGGTGTGTCTTAATTTGAAAAATGTCAAACCCTGAATCAGTGCTTAGCCAGGCATCGATACCACGATCACGACCATCAATAAATGTTAACTGATCGAGGTCATAACCTAACCAATCTAGCAGAATGCGGGTTGCTGCTGTCGCAAATGGTAAACTTTGTTCCGTTGCCTCTTGGCGGATGTCTTCTGTGAGCGTGTCAATGAGGGCTTGTCGGTGAGTCGTTTGAGATGCTTGCATGACTCTTAATTCCTCTCTCGAACAATGCAATGTATGAGTAATATATCGGTTCCGTCAAATGAATAAACTCATGTAGTTATCTAAAGGTTACGCCCTACAATACCTTTAAGCTTTTGCTTCTCATGACTATCGCACCAACTTTTTTCCGAATGCTACTCGCCCGTCTCCCCAATGCGAAACTACCAATTCTTTCAGAAGGGGCATGACACCTGTGCTCGTTCCTCATGTATGGGAGTAACCTTAGTACGCATCATGGCTCCACCACCGCACTGAAGCTCGTTCCTCATGTATGGGAGTAGCCTTCAACAAGAATCATAGAACTCTGATTCAATTTTCTATCATTCTGTGGCATACTTCTTGAAGTAGCACAAGTGTGCCGTTTATTGGGCCTTACCCAAAAATTTATTTCTTCAAGTATTCAGAATTATCCTGAAACAGAATCGAGACAAGATTGATGTCCAGTTATCTTGGACAGCAAGAGGCTATAAGTAAGGAAGTAGTTACTTTATGAGCGCAGTGAGTACCGCTAAATTTAGGTCTGTCCAAGATTGGGAGAGCAAGTTTACTGTGTGGGCCAAAGGACCAGGACAGACCGAGCAAAATAAATGTGAAAACGCAGAGCGTATGGTGCGGGATGCAATTAATGCTCATCCTGCGTTCAAGAATCGGAATATTAGAGTTTTCCTACAGGGTTCTTATCGAAATCGTACGAATGTCCGAATGGATAGTGATGTTGATATTTGTGTTCTTTGTATGGATGCCTTCGTTGGTGATTATAGTCATGTTCCAGGTGTAAATGCTAGTACTTTAGGTTTTATCAACTCGCCTTATAAATTTGATAACTTAAAAAAGGACGTTTATGACGCCTTAGTTGCTAAGTTTGGAGTAAAAGCTGTTACTCCCGGAGATAAAGCTTTTGATATTAAGGAAAATACCTATCGAGTATCCGCAGATGTCGTGCCAACTTTTGAAGGGCGGCTATATTATAGAGATAATCTAGGTCAACTTAGATATCATTCAGGAACTGTTTTGGAAAGTGCTAAGAATAAGCGTACAATAAACAATTGGCCAGAACAGCACTATAATAATGGTGTTTCTAAACATACCCAAACTAGCCGACAATTTAAGAAGAAGGTGCGATGCTTAAAAAACCTATCTAACGAAATGGCATCGTTTAGCATCGCTAGTGCAGAAAGCATGGCATCATTCTTATTAGAGTCTTTGGTGTATAACTGTCCTGATAATCTATTTGGATATGATAGTCATTATGATGATATGAAAGCTGTAATAGCCTACTTATGGAACTTAACTAAAACGGATGATACGAGCAAGAATATGGTAGAAGTGAATGCAATTAAATATCTATTTCACGACTCGCAACCTTGGAATAGAAGCCAAGCACATACCTTTCTGCTTGATGCATGGCACTACGTAGGATTTGCCAACTGATGCTTACATCACTACATTTGAAAGTGCTTTTCTGGCTTGCAGTTGTAGCTTGGGGGCTATTACTTTTTATTGATGGTCAGCCGCTCACTCAAAGTCTTTTCAAGCCTTCTTCCCTAGTGCTTTCTGGCCTGATTGCTATCGTAGCTGTTTTCGAGAAGTGGGTTTGGCGCTGGCAATTATTACATCCCTGGTTTGTACCGATACCAAATTTGGTCGGTCTTTACAAAGGTGAACTCGACTCACATTGGACTGATCCATCTACCGGTATGAAGCGCGGGGCCATTCCTGCTTTTTTAGTAGTACGACAAACATTATCCAATATTCACATTCGGCTCTATACCACCGAGTCTGAATCTTGTTCAGTGCTTGGATCGTTTATTACGGCACCAGATGGTAAGTACGAACTGTTATACACGTATAGAAATGAACCCCGGCTTGAAGCGCGTCCACATAGTCCAATTCACTATGGTGGTGTGAGGTTAGGTATTGGACGGGAAACCCAAGAGCTTGAAGGTTCCTACTGGACGGATCGACAGACAATCGGAAATATGAGATTTACTCGTATTAGCCGAAAAACTCCTCACAGCTTTCATGAAGCTGAAACACTAGTTAGCACTTCCTCCAAATCTTAATAATAATTAGAAGGGTAGCATCTATTTGAGAAAATACCCATGCTGCGATTTGTGCTTTACTCCGGTGCTAATACAGAGCAACAATCACTAACGAGAAAACTAAGGCTAGTTGTAGTTCGCCGCGTCCGCCCCCTCCCTGGCAGCCCATCACCCCCAACTCCCGCTTCCCGCCGCGCCGTCGTCCTCTCCCCCGCTCTCGGGAAGCGGGGGAATTAAGCTCCGTTCACTTTGCTCACATGAGCATAGCCTTCGGCAGATCGGTGCTGCTTCCTCTTGTAGGTTAGCTCCTTTCTCGCCAGCGCGGGACCGGGTCGGCAGGCGACCGCCGAGCACAGGCTACCACGCCCGCTACCGGACGCAACGGTCATGATTGCTGGACAAGCCAGCAACGCTCCGCTGCGCTCCGCGCCGTTGCGCCCGGTGCCCGCAGGCGTGGATCGTCGCCTGTGCGGTCGCTGCCCTGTCCGGCCCGTGCTGGCCGAGTGCTGTCCTTCCCCACGGTGGCCTCATATCAGACCGAGCTGCCACGCCTTGAGGATCACCGTCGTGCGGTTGGTGGCTCCGAGCTTGGCGTAGATGTGCGCCAGTACAGTCGTAGCGGTGCGATCGGAACGCCGGAGACGCTGCCCGATCGCATAGTTGGTATAGTTCTCGGCGATGAGCCGCAGCACCTCGCGCTCATCGGTGGTGAGGAAGATAGCACGCCCTGGCGGTGGCGCTTCAACCAGCAGGGACAACGAGGCTTCCACCGAGTCAAGCCGCGCGATCTGAGTTTCCAAGACCTCCCGGACCTCGGCGAGCACGCTGCGCGCCCGCTGGATCTCGATTGTGGTTCGCTCCGATAGGGACTGTGGGAGGAGTTCGGCGGGTGAGTGGGTGATGGGGATGGTGTCCTGTGGTAACACCTCGGGACGAGTAGGGTTCTGGTGCATGCTACAATGTCCTTTGCCGACCCACGGCATTGCCGTGGGTCGTGCAGTTAGGGCTGGGGTGAAGGGTCCAAGCTTGCGCCCCAGTCCAGCTACTCCTCGGTAGCTTCCTTGGTTACACCGCCATGACCGGAGTCATCAAGGCGGTTTCTGGTTTTGGCCTGCCGCCTGCATGGCGAGGCGTTACCTTCCAGCGATCTAATTCTTCACGCGTAAATAACCATAATGCCCCACGGCGAGTCCCGTAGTGTTTCCCGGTCACCGGATCGATCTGCTTCGTCATGTTGTTGATCGTAGACCGGGATACATCGAGATACTCTGCCGCCTCGGTAGCAGTTAACCAGGCTTCAAGCATATATCCTCCTACTACAGCAGTAAAGTTTGTACAAACATACAATCTTCTCAAAAGTTTGTCAATATGTATAATCTAGTATTGACAAACTTGCAAACTACCTATATAATACGCTTACTGAAACGAAACGAGGCCCATCGCGAGTACCAGTCGCGACAGACCTCTAACCAGTAGGAAAGGTTAGTTTTCCTATGGCTACCGCAAGTGTACCACGCGCCCGCGTATCCACCGCCCAGCGCCGCGCAAACGCCGCCGCCAAAGCTGAGACGCTGACCGTCGATTACTATCTCGACGGCGACAAAATGATCATTGCCTCGGCTACCACCCCCGGTAAGCTCTACGTCGTGACCTCTGGCGACTGCACCTGTCCCGCCGGGTTGCAAGAGCTGCCGTGCAAGCACGCCGAGTTTCGCCTGAACATTTTCTACCCACGCCGCACCGCGCAGTCACAGACCGACGCCGAGTACACCGTGACGCTGGATCTCGCTGACGAATTGTTTTAGCCATAGAGCACAATGGGGCGGTTGCGTGCCGCCCCGTGATCCAGCGAGGCAACCATGTATAAATCGTTCAAGTACAGGTTATATCCCACGCGCCAGCAGGACACGGCGATGCTGACGATGCTGGACACGCACCGCCACCTGTATAACCGGGCGTTGGAGGAGCGCAAAAACGCCTGGGAGCAGGAGCGGCGCTCGGTCTCTTATCGTGATCAGTCAGCTCACTTGAAGATCGAGCGCACGACGAATCCCTATCTTGCTGCGACCAACTTTTCAAGCTGTCAGGCCACTCTGCGTCGTCTGGATAAGGCGTTTCAAGCCTTCTTCCGCCGGGTCAAAGCCGGTGAGAAAGCAGGCCATCCACGCTTCAAGAGCCGCAACCGCTTCGATACCGTCGAATTTCCAAGCTACAACGACGGCTGCAAGCTAGACGGCAACCGCATGTACTTCCAGCACATTGGCCGGGTGCGCGTCAAGCTCCACCGCTCGATCGAGGGAACGATCAAAACGGTCTCGTTCACGCGACAAGCGGATGGCTGGTTTGTGATCTTCTTGTGCGACCTCGGCGACGTGCAAGCCACGCCGCATCCAGGGCCGATGGTGGGCTTTGACCTGGGATTGAAGGCGTTCCTGGTTACGTCAGACGGTGAAAGCATTGCACCGCCGAAGTTCTATCGCAAGGCGGAGAAGGCGTTCAGACGAGCGCAGCGGCGGGTATCGCGGCGGAAGAAAGGCTCGAAGCGTCGCGCCAAGGCCGTGCAGATCCTGGCACGGGCACACCTGCACATCGCCAACCAGCGCCGGGACTTTCACCATAAGGTAGCACGGAAGATGGTCACGCAGTACGGGAGTATTGTGCATGAGAAGCTGAATATTAAAGGCATCGCACGGACGCGATTGGCGAAATCGACGTATGATGTGGGCTGGGGACAATTCTTGACGATCCTACACTTCAAAGCGGCAGAGGCTGGCTGTGTGGTGATCCCGGTCCCGGCCCAGGATACGACGCAAGCCTGTAGCGCGTGCGGCGAGATGCCAGAAACGCCGAAAACGCTTAAGGATCGGGTGCATCATTGTGCTCGGTGTGGCTTTGAGGCGGATCGCGATCTGAATGCGGCATTAAATATCAAACGGCTCGGAGCGAGCCGTCAGGCGCTAACTTCGCCGTTGGGCGAGGTTGCCTGAGAAGCTGGCTGCTTCGGCAGCTAGTAGTTCACATACGCGCCGTTGCTCCAGCCGAACACATAGATCTGTGCCGGATCGACGCGGCCGTTCGCCACGACCTCGTCGAGAAAATGATCGATCGCGAGCGCATTCAGGTTGTCGTCGGGATTGCTGACTGTCTAATCTAGACTTTATCCATTTACGCTGTATAACACAGCGTTTCGGTCAGTTGCTCCAGCACATGATGCTGGAGTTTTTGTATATCGCCTCCTGTGGCAGATATGTAAGAACTCATCGTCATCCACACCGGTCGTCGCACCGAGGCTAACGCATCGGCGAAGGTCGGGTACGCTTTGGTGTACCACGCTGCTTGCCGCACCACGAGCGTATCATGGTTGGCCTGCTCATGGGCAAGCAGCATGAGGCTGATCCAGCGGAGCCCACTGGTTTTGACAAAGAAACGTTTGCTGGACCGAGCAGCATCACGATAAATGCCTTTTGCGGCAATCTTGTCGCCTTGGCGTCGCTCGATCGTCTCGTCGATCCCCAGTACCACGACACCATCGGAAGCAAAGCAGTGAATCAGTAAGCTGAGCAACTGTTCAGCAGCTTTTCTACTGGACCAGGTGGTCCGATTCAGGACGCGATGATAGGTTTGAAAGTGCCGCTGGTGCTCCAAGCCCATAATGCGCAAGATATTCGTCACGGTCCGGCGGCCCAGGAGATCGTAGCGGCGGAAGGGATTATCCTGCTCGATTATCGACCGTTGCAGGCGATCTGGCGCGGCGCCTGAGGTCGATCGGCGTGTACAAGCGATTTGGCTAGCCGGGCAGCGTGTGCTGCTTCAAGCTGCGCAGCATCTCTTCCAGCGCCGGTTTGCGCGGCCAGCGGCAGTGCGCGTACAGCCCTTTGAGACGGCTACAGCGCGGATCGCATGGGCTGTCGGCGTTGGTAATGTTGCCGTGGAGATCGAGGCTGTAGGCCGTGAACGGCCAGCGCTGCTCGGTCAACGTCGTGATCCAATCGCTGGTCGTCGCACAGGGAACCAGCGCGTCGCAGAGATTGCGCAGCAGCACCAGCGGCACCTGGCGGCGATAGGTGATTGGCACGGGACACGGCGTGCGCGACCAGGGATTAGCGCCGGCATACTGGGCGATCGCGGCGATGCGCTCGCTGCGCCACACCCCATACAGCGCGGCCATGTAGGCCCCGTTGCTCCAGCCGAACACGTAGATCTGTGCCGGATCGACACGGCCGGTCGCCACCACCTCGTCAAGAAAATGGTCGATCGCGAGCGCATCCAGATTCGCGTCGGGATCGCGATACCACTCATCCCAATGAAACCCAACACCGGTGTGCGGGCCATCCGAGGACCACGGATCGGCGCGGCGGCCCTCGGGCGCCAGCAGCAGAAAGCCGCGTGTATCGGGCCGACTGGATAGCTGATAGCTCGGCTGAAGCCGGAGTAAGTTGCGCCCAAACGAATGCAGGCTGTCCGGCGTGGTGAGCGAGCCGTGGAGATAGATCAGCAGCGGCCATTGTTGTTTGCCGCCCAGGTTGCCGATCGCCTGGGCCTGGGGCGGGAGATAGAGCGAGGCGTAGCGGGTAACGCCATGCTGATCGAAGGCAAGCCGGGTGCCGCCCGAAGCTGTCGGTGGCAGCGTGACTGGCTCGACGGTCCGCATCGGCGGCGCGCCGTGGTCGGTGCAGCGCAGGCTGGCATGATTGGTGGCGGGTCGAATGCGGCTGAGCAGCGAGGATTGAAGAATCTTCAGGCGCAGCCGCAGCGTAGCCAAGCGACTCATCGGAGCTTCTCCTGGCGAGAGCACGAAGGGGGCAGCCCAAGTATAACATACAGCTCCGGCCGGCTGATGTGCGTCGGGAGGCGGCGCTGGCTCGTGGGTGTGCGAGGCGATCGGCTAGCGCTGATCGTGCGTGGCGCGGCCGACCTGAAGCTGCGGCGCGATCCGGCTGGCCCACTCGCGCACGTCGTCCCAGCGGCGGTAATCGCCCCGACGCAGGTCGGTGGTGAGGCGCATGCGCAGACGGACCGGCCACGGCAGCCTGGGCGGCTCGATCTTGCCCGAGAACAGGCCAATGTCGATCGGACGGACCTGTGGGATCTGATCCAGCACCGGATCGAGAAAGGATCGCGCACCCTGGCGATGCTCCGGCGTGTCCTCGCGCATGGTGGCGCAGACCACAAAGTAAGCGACCGGCATCCGGCTGAGCGCATCGGCGTGGACCTGCACAAGATGTACAGCCTCGGGCAGCCACGCGCCGTTGTAGATCGCGCTGCCGACGATCGCCGCGCCATAGTCCGACAGCGTGTCGACGTCGACGACGGAGCGCACATCGACGGTCGCACCGGCGTCGCGCAGCGCCTGCCCGATCGTCTCGGCAACCTCACCTGTCGATCCGAACTCACTGGCATAGGCGACAAGAATTCGTGTGCTCATGGCTGCCCTCCTCCGCTCTCATTCACGCGCCGGCTGACGATTCGCGACCGAGTATAGGTCCGGCGGCGGTACGTGTACAGAAAGAAGTGTACGTTTTCCGTGAAGATGCCGCTACCTGCGCACCGGCTGTTGGGCCGTGAAGGCTACGGCTGTGGCTGAAGCGTGTCGATCACCGATTGATACGTGGGATTCTGTGTGTCTTGCGTGACAATCACAAGCAGCTGCTCGTCGGTGAGCTTAACCGCATACTGCTCCATCGTTTGCTCGGTCGCCGAGGACGAAGCAAATTGGTACGCCAGCCCTGGCTTCCCAGCAATCGTGCGTGGCTGAATCGACTCCTCAATCACGCGTCGTGGAGGCGATCCTACCGCCTGGGGCTGGCTGGCCTGGCGCTCCAGGTCGATCCACTCTGCGGCGCTGCCTGCGAAACGAAAGAGCATCAAGCTGGGGCCGTACCACGCGGCGCCATCGGTGGTCGCCTCCGGCGAGGAGTACGTGATGGCGCCGGCTGCGATCACTGGCAGGCCATTGGTGGCAGGGGCCGCGACCGATGGGAATGACTTAAAGGTTGCCTGCGCCGGCACCTGGATGATTAATCCTTCCCAGGCAAGTTTATGCTCCGATGGCTGGACCGCCTCGGCGGTGATCGGCTGTGGCGCGGGAGCATCGACAGCAGTACAGGCGGTCAGGATCAAGACAAGTCCAAGGCTCATGCTGAAGCGTCGGAGCCGGCGTGTGGTGGTGAAAAAGCGGTACATACGTATCCTCAGGTGTGAGTACATGACAACACGGAAAGTGTAGTAGCTGTGAAAGCGCGAGGCACGTATGGGCGCCTGAGAAATCCGTCATGGTCGGCTCGCACGATCACCATGGCCTCATGAGCGGCGTCAGCTATCGCGCTCATCGAGCACAGCATGTCCCGCTGATCCGGCGCGCAACCTTAAGCTGCCGCTGGTAGTTACCGTGAGCTGGAGCGTGGCGTGGCGAGCAAGGTCTCGATCCGCTGCTCGACCCACGCCTTCGCCTCGGGCGCGGATGGGAAGCCACGATCAGCATGGTAGATCTGGTCCGGCGCTTCGATGTGCGCTGACCAGGTGCGATCGGTTGCCGTACAATCAACTACGCCCCGGTAGGCTCCCAGATTCGCGACGAGCAACCCGCGTTTCGTTCGTACCCACAGCATCACCTGATCCTCTCCGTTTCTCGAATAATCAGGCACGCATAGCAAGTCTCGCGCCCTGTTGCATACGCCGCATCCGAGGTGGACGGCGCGGCCATGCATGCTCTACGGCTCCCACCGGAGGGCCTCGATCTGGGCGGGCAGTGTGGCCACTTTGCGCGCTCCACGGCCGTCCAGGGTGCTCAGCCAGAGCTCCGCTGAGGTATTTGCCCCGCTGGCGTCAGGCGCATCTACCGCATCGTCAAGGGTGATGTAGGCGAGGTGCTGTTCGTCGGGAGCAAGCGCGAGGTGAGCCGCGACAACATCAGTCGCCAGCGTGTGCAGCGTTGCTCCCTGCGCGTCCGCGAGGATAATCCGGCGTGCGTCGGCGGTGAGCGCTGGCGGCAGATCTGGTGCGCCTGCATCAACCGCGTAGATGAAGCGGCCATCCGCAAGCCAGACGGCATCCAGCAGCCCCGCCGGATTGAGGATCTGCCCGCCGTCATGCCGCTGCTGTTGAAACAAAAAGGTTGACTCGATCCATACGCCGGGCGGATCGGGCATCGTGCGCCGATTGGCGAGGGCATAGCTGCCATCGGTGGCCAGCACGGGAGCTATAGATGTCAGCCGGACGACTCCGCAGCCTAAATCGTGCGAGGTGACTGCTCGCGTGACGATGGTGAGCGCGAACACGGAGCAGACTGCACCGCCGGGGCTGAGATAGCTCGCGTCAAAAAAGAGGACGCGCTGATCAGCGCGCAGGGTGAGCGTCGTCGCGAACGTATGATACTCTGGAAATTGGGCCGCAAAGCTCGCCCACGGCAAGATCAGCTCAGGGCTGGTACGCTCGTCGCGTGATGCCGCGATGCCGGTATCCGTGATCCAGTACCACACATCGCCGTGCGCGCGTACGGCGCCGGGCGGCGGCGCTGGTCCACGCGCCAGGGAGCTTCCATCGGCGAGGTTAACGCTAAAGATCTGGCCGTCTCGGGTATAGCTGAGACCGCTGGGCATGTGCCATCCGCGCGCTGACGACGCTTCCGGTGACGATACGGGTGCAGGAGTCGCGGGAAGTGTAACGGCTGTGGGAGCGGTGAGCGTGCCGGATGGGATTGACACAGCCGTTGCGCGCCGATCGACAGCGGTCGGCCCGCTGCCACAGCCAACAAGGATGCCGACGAGAACAACGACAGCCAGCGGGGAACGCATACTCTGCTCCTTCGTTCGTGGAGTGTTGCCGAGTGGGCTTTGATGATAGCGCGGGCCGCTCCGGGGAGCAATGCCGCCGCAGCGATGTGCATCTGATCCGAGGCTGAGGGGAGCATGACACAGCGAGGTGCTCATACCTTCCATCTAGTTGTTTCCAGGACTGTGGATTAACTCCGCCGGTGCTGACTCCCTTGTTTGTAGGCGAGGCATATGGTAGGATTCGCCGAGCCGCTACTCCAGTGTATCCTTCGCGATTGTGTTGTTGCCACACAACGATGCTATCCGATCGCATACCAGCCTGAGCAATCCTATGCATTCCGCGTATCTCTACACGGTACGCCCATGTACATGACGACGTCGTCGTGGACGAGCGCATCACGTGCGCCCACCCTGCTCTGCGACGGTCTTGTGTAGCCGGTAATCTCACGCAAACATCATAATAAGGGTCCAATGTATGCGGTGTTTATTCATCGTACATAATGCTGTCTCGTACTATTACATCAAGCGCTACATGGACGTGATCGAGCGGCATTTTCCGGATGCCCGGATCGGCCTGTGCGTTGATCGGAATGATCAGTTCGTAGATGCTATGGCGCAGCTCGCCTCTATTCCGATCCCACCGCTAACGCTAGATGAGGCGCTCACGCAGCCGTGGGATATCGCGTTCTTTGCCGCGCACGGTGGCGCGCACCGCCTGCCGGACACCACCTGTAAGATCCATATTCAGCACGGCCTCGGCTATGGTAAACGCGTGCTCGGCGATAACTACACGTACGGGCCGGTCTGGACTATGCGCGATGAGCGCTGTATCTATGACCTGTTCTTTGAAGCCAGTCATACGGAGGCGCTGCGCGTCGAACAAGCGTTTCCGCATCTGGCGGGACGGCTGTGTGTGATCGGCAGTCTCACCGCCGACGATTTGCTGGCGACACGGCCGAGCCCGCAGGCGTACGGCATCACCTGCGAATCACGCGTCGTGCTGCTGATGTCAACCTGGGGTCCGACCAGTCTCTGGCAGTACCTCTGCACCGCTCCTGATTCCATAGACCTGTTTCATGGATTTACCGAGCGGGACGTCATTTTGATCAGCCTGCATCCGCATTTGATCACGCATCCTGCGACCAGCCACTATCTGGAGCGGCTCGCCGCGCGTGGCCTGCGCGTTCACTGGACGTATGACGAAGATGAGGCGCATCGGTTTATGCAGCTGGCCCAGGTGGGCCTGAGTGATAATACGTCGCTGGCGCTGTACTACTGCCTGCTGCGCAAACCGTTGTACACCGTCGCGTCACACTGGCACAGCGTCGGCGTGACGTATGACCCGAGCGTGCTCCAGACGGCGCTGTCGCGTGTGCCCGCGCTCGATCGGCTTGAGCAGGCGTTCGTGCCGGAGAACCAGCAGCTAGCTCAGCAGGCAATCGGCGCGCTGGCACCCGATATTCTCTCGTATCCGCGCCAGGCAGAGCAGCGTCTGGTACACACCATCGCCGCGCTGGCCGAAACGATCACGCAAGGAAGTGGTTATGGTCGCTATTGAAACCCACCAGCTCACAAAACAGTTTCGGATACCGCAGAAAGCGCCTGGCGTGATTGGAAGCCTGAAACAGCTGATCGCGCCACGCTACAGCAGCAAGACCGCCGTGCAGCAGCTTGACCTCAGGATCGAGGAGGGCGAGTCGGTCGGCTTCATCGGCGTGAACGGCGCAGGAAAGAGCACCACGGTTAAAATGCTGACCGGCATCTTGTATCCTACCGGCGGCACGATCAGCGTGCTGGGCAACCATCCCTATACCCGGCGCAGCACCACCGCCGCGCAGATCGGCGTGGTCTTCGGGCAGCGGTCGCAGCTGTGGTGGGATCTACCGCTGGCAGATTCGCTGGAGATGATGCAGCGCATGTATGCTGTGCCGCGCCCGGTCTACCGCGAAACGCTGGCCCTGCTCGAGCGCCAGCTGGACCTGACGGAGATCATCAATACGCCGATCCGCGCGATGTCGCTGGGCCAGAAGATGCGATCCGAGCTGGCCGCGCTGCTGATCCACCGGCCTCGGATCGCGTTCCTGGACGAGCCGACCATCGGCCTGGATATTGTCGCCAAGGAGCGGCTGCGCGAAAGCATCAAAATCTTTAACGCCACGTTCGAGATGACGGTCTTTCTGACGAGCCACGATCTGGGCGACATCGGCAATCTGTGCGATCGGATCATTATCGTCGACGCGGGCAGCAAGATCTACGATGGCCCGCTGGCGGAGCTTACGGCAGCGCTGGGACGCTATCGACATGTGCATCTTCAGGTCGCAAGCCAGCACGTGCCGCACCTGCCACCGGGCGCGGAGATCAGCAGCCACAGCGGCCGGGATCTCGTGATTCGCTTCGATCGGGGACAGCTCAGCGCGAGCCGGCTGCTGGAAGCGCTGCTGCCGCAGATCGAGATCGAGGATTTTTCCCTGGAAGAGCCCTCGCTCGAACGGATCGTGCGGCAGATCTACACCAGCGGCCTGGAGCCGGTCAGCGAGCTGGTATGACGGGATTCATGCGCAACCTGCGCAGCGGCCTTGCGTTCATTCCGTTTGTGTGGCGGGCGCAGCTGGCCTATAGCTACAGCGTCTGGATCAATCTGGTCATCGAGACGCTGGGGCTGGTTTTGGTCTACTACTTCTGGCGCGCCGTGTACGTGGGCCACACCACGATTCAGGGCTACCCCGAGTCGACCGCTGTCAGCCTGATGGTCTGGGCCAGAATCTTTGCCGTCTTGCTCACGAACAGCAACGGGCTTGAATATGTCGGGCTTTCCTACTTCGGGCGGCTGGTGCGTGACGGCGAGCTGGCGACCGAGCTGCTGCGGCCCGTAGATCTTCAGTGGGTATCATTCACCAAATCACTGGGGCGCCTGGCGTTCGAGCTTGTGCTGCGGATACCGCTGATTCTGATCGCCACGGTGGTCTTTGACGTCGCGCTGCCGACGCATCCGCTGAGCTGGCTCCAGTTCTTGAGCAGCGCGTTTCTGGGCTACACGATTATTTATTTGTTCGACTGGACGCTGAGCTGTCTGGCGTTTGTGACGACCGCCACCTGGGGCTTGAACATGATTCGCTGGGGCGTGGCGGCCTTTCTCGGCGGCACGCTGATTCCGGTGAGCTGGCTGCCACCGGCGCTGGCGGCCGTTGCTCTGCACTCGCCCTTCGGCCAGGCGCTGGCTGTGCCGCTGAGCTTGCTGCTGGACGGCGTGGCTAATCCACCGTGGAGCTGGATCGTGCTGGAGCAGCTGGGCTGGATCGTTGTTTATACGATCGTGTCGCGCTATGTGTACGGGCAGGCCCAAAAAGTTGTGACGATCGCGGGAGGTTGATGTGCGACGCTATCTCAGCTTGTACGGCTATTTTCTCACGCTGCGCATCAAAACATTGTTGAGCTACCGGCTGGACTTTGTGATCGGTGCCGTGGCGAGCGCGGTGATGCAGACGAGCACGTTTCTCGCGCTGTTCTTTATTCTGCGCCAGACCGGCACGATGGAGGGCTGGACACTGCCGGAGCTACAGCTGCTCTACGGCAGTCTGATCCTTTCCCTGGCCCTGAACCAGATGTTCGCCGATAACCTTTGGTCGATGACGCACCTGGTCCGCAGCGGCAAGTTCGATACATTCCTGACTCGGCCGGTCCATCCATTGTTTCATCTGCTGGCTGAGCGCTTCAATCATGTCGGGATCGGCGATTTTGTGTGCGGAAGTATCCTGGTAGCGCTGGCAGCCCCGAGTCTGCCATTTGTTTTCGCCGGCTGGCGGATGCTCTACTGGATGTTGAGCGTGCTGGCAGGCGGCGGCATCTTTTTTAGCCTGAATCTTCTGTGCAGCGTCTCAGCCTTCTGGCTGCTCGACTCGGTCACGATCACGCGGGTCGTGTTCGACAATCACCAGTTTGCCAAATATCCGCTGACGATCTTTCCGTATCTGCTGTATGGTCTGCTCACGTTTCTGCTGCCCTACGGCCTGGCCGCGTTCCATCCGATCGCGTGGCTGCTAGGCAAGCCCGGCGCGCTGCCGGCACTCCTTCCGCTTGTCTGTGCGTTGGCCTTGACCAGCGTGAGCATCGTGCTCTGGTGCCGCGCGCTGCCGCGCTATACGAGTGCGGGCAGCTAGGAGCGAGGCGGCGCACGGTGTCAAACAGCTCGCGGCTCGTTTTTGCTGGTGGCGGTGCTCCTGCCGGCAGTGGCTGAGGGGAATCTGTGGTATAACCTTCGATGACCTCGGTTGCAGCTGCACATGCGCGGGCGACAGCCTGCGCCGTGCATCGGAAGGAGTCCTGTATGAACGATCCGAACGCGATCCGTGAGCACGTTGACGAGCTTCTCAGCCAGATGTCGGTCGAGGAAAAGGCGGGCCAGCTGACCCAGTACTTCTACTTCGGCTTCATGCGCGATGCACCTGCGGGCGATAGTGACCTGCCGGTCGTGGCGAACCAGCCCCAGCATGTCGAGGATGCCCTGGCGCGGGGCGCGGCCGGATCGCTGCTTTTCGTGCGGGAGCCCGCCGAGATCAACCGCTTGCAGCAGCTCGCGCTGGCAGGCAACCGGCATGGCATCCCCGTGATCTTTGGGTTTGACGTGATCCACGGCTTCCGCACGATCCTGCCGGTGCCGATCGCGATGGCGGCCTCGTGGGACCCGGAGACCGTCGAGCGCGGGCAGGCAGTTGCCGCGCGCGAGGCGCGCGCCGTCGGCATCCACTGGACCTTTGCGCCGATGGTCGACATCAGTCGCGACCCACGCTGGGGGCGGATCATCGAGGGGGCGGGCGAGGACCCGTATCTCGGCGCGGCGATCGCAGCGGCGCAGGTACGCGGCTTCCAGGGCGCAGGGCTCGGCACGCCGGAGCGCGTGATCGCCGGACCGAAGCATTTTGCGGGCTATGGTGCCGCGCTGGGTGGACGTGACTATGACGAGGTCAATCTTTCCGACTACGAGCTGTGGAACGTCTACCTGCCGCCCTTCAAGGCGGCGCTGGACGCCGGTGCCGGTAACGTGATGACGGCCTACATGCCGCTCAACGGCGTGCCGGCGACTGGCAATCGCTGGCTGCTCGACGAGGTGCTGCGGCAGACCTGGGGCTTTAGCGGCTGGGTCGTCTCCGACGCCAACGCCGTGCGCAGCCTCCAGACCCATGGCTTCGCGCAGGATCTGGCCGAGGCGGGAGTCTTCGGGCTGAGCGCCGGCTGCGACATGGAGATGGCGATCGCCGATGCGGCCTACGCCCGGCTGCCGGCGGCTGTGGCGGACGGGCGGGTTGCCGAGACGACGCTCGACGCCAGCGTCCGGCGGGTGCTGGAGGCCAAGCTGCGCCTGGGACTCTTCGACGAGCCGTTGGTCGACGAGGAGCGCGCGCAGACGGTGTTGAACGATCCCGCGCACCGCGAGGTCGCCCGCGAGGCAGCCGAGCGCTCAGCCGTGCTGCTGCGCAACGAGAACAATCTCCTGCCGCTCGATCGCGAGTCGCTGGGCACGCTGGCCGTCATCGGTCCGCTGGCCGACTCGCAGCGGGACACGCTCGGGCCGTGGTGCTTCGAGTTCGATCTCGCCGAGACGGTGACGGTGCTCGACGGCATTCGCGCCAAGGTCGGGGAGCGCGCAACGGTCACCTACGCGCCCGGCATCCGTCCGGCGCAGCGCACGTTTCCCTCGATGTTCGATATGTTTGGCGGCAACGCGCCGTCGGACCCGGCGGACTTCGACGACGCGGCGGAGCTGCAACGGGCGGCGGAGGTGGCGCGGGCGGCGGACGTCGCGGTCGTCGTGCTGGGCGAGTGGCAGAACATGATCGGCGAGGCCGCCTCGCGCTCCACGCTGGAGCTGCCGGGCCGCCAGCTGGAGCTGCTCCAGACGGTCGTGGCGACCGGCACCCCGGTCGTCGTGCTGGTGCTGAACGGCCGTCCGCTCGACCTGCGCTGGGCGGCTGAGCATGTGCCGGCGATCCTCGACATCTGGTATCCCGGCACGCAGGGCGGCACCGCCGTGGCGAACCTGCTCTTCGGCGACGCGGTGCCGGGCGGCAAGCTGCCGTTTACCTGGCCGCGCACGGGTGGACACATCCCGCTGATCTACAATCACACAACATCCCACGAGCCGGAGCGGCAGGACCGGCGCTACTGGGACGAGTCGAGCACGCCGCTCTTCCCCTTCGGGCATGGCCTCAGCTACACCACCTTTGCCTACGATGGGCTGCGGCTGGATCGTGACCGGATCGCGGCCGGCGAGGCGCTGACCGTGACCGTCGAGGTGACAAACACCGGCGCCCGTACCGGCGACGAGGTCGTCCAGCTCTACATCCGGCAGCGGCATGGGCGTGCGGCCCGGCCCGTGCGCGAGCTAAAGGGCTTTCAGCGGATCACGCTTGCAGCCGGCGAGACGCGCACGGTCGAGTTTGCGCTCGGGCCTGACGAGCTTCAGTACTGGCACCCCCTGGAGCGCACCTGGGTGATCGACGCCGCGATGTTCGACGTGTGGGTTGGCGGCGACGTGACGGCTGAGCTGCACGCCGAGTTCGCGGTGCGGGACATCTGACGCGCCGGGAAGATCGTCGCCGGCATCGGTCGTGCGGCAAGCGCACGTTCAGCCGTCACGCGCTCCCAACGACACAATATTTCTGGCGACACTGGACACGGATAGCCTCATCTCAACAGGCTATCCGTGTCCTGCTTTGACGTGATCCGTCGAGCACAGCAGGCAGGGTCATTGACCCCACCACCGACCTATGCTAACCTCCAAAGGTTTGTTGCCAATGATTGTCGGCGTGCTGTCGCGCTGAAAGAAACACTATGCAGGCACCGTCCACGTCGTATCGCCGCTTGCTCCAAACCTATCTCGCACCGCAACGAGCGCACCTGGCCATCCTGGCGACGTTGCTGCTTATCGATCTCGCGTTGCAGCTGAGCCTGCCGCGTGTGGTGCAGATCTTTATTGATAGCGCTACTGGTCAGGCTGATCTGCGCACGCTGTTGTGGATCGGTGTGGTGTATCTCGCGGTGGCGCTTGGCCAGAACTGGACGCTGGTAGGCTGGCAATACCTGGCCCAAAACATTGGCCTGATCGCGACCAATCGCATTCGGGCCGACCTGACCAGCCATTGTTTGCAGCTCAGCATGGGCTTCCATAACTCCCGCACGCCCGGTGAGCTGATCGAGCGGGTGGACGGCGATGTGAGCAAGCTGCACAACTTCCTGTCGCAGTTCATGGTACAGGTCCTCCTCAACGGGCTGCTCCTGACTGGCGTGGTGGGGCTGCTCTTCCTCCTCGATTGGCGGGTCGGGCTCCCCAGCATCGTGAGCGTGGTTGTGGCGATGCTGTGTGCCGGCGTCTTGATCCGGCCCATGGCGACCTACAGCGTCAAGGAGCGCCAGGCGAGCGCCGAGCTGTTTGGCCTGCTCGAAGAACGTTTGTCGGGCACCGAAGACATCCGTGCGAACGGAGCGGTCGGCTATGTGCTGCGCCGCCATATCGAGCGTTCGCGGACGCTGTTCCGCGCGGGCGTCATCCGGGCGCTGCTCGGCATGATCAGCTGGCGCTCGTTGAACACGGCGATCGAGATCGGCGCGATCGTGTCGCTGGCGATCGGGGCGCTGCTCGCGCTCGACGGCGTGCTGACGATCGGCCAGGTTTATCTCATCGTCGCGTACACCACGATGCTGAATCGCCCGGTCGAAGAATTGATGCGCCAGCTCGACGATTTGCAGCAGGCCGTCGCGAGTATGGGACGGGTGCAGCAGCTCTTCGCCACGCAGCCGCAGATTGTTGACGCGCAGCAGGGAGCGCTGCTTCCGGACGAGCCCTTGTCGGTTGAGCTGGACGACGTGAGCTTCGCCTATCCCGACGATGACCTCGTGCTGCGCGAGGTGTCGCTACGAATACCGGCCGGCACGACGCTGGGAGTCGTCGGGCGCACTGGGAGCGGCAAAACCACGCTGACGCGACTGCTGCTGCGCTTGTATGACCCGACTGCCGGCGTGGTCCGATTGGGCGGCGTCGATCTGCGCGATGTGCCAAACGCCAACTTGCGCACACGCGTCGCGATTGTCACGCAGGATATTCACCTGTTCAGCGCGACCGTGCGCGATAACCTGACTTTTTTCGATCCAGCCATCGCCGATGCGCAGGTCTGGGCCGCGCTCGATATGCTGGGGATGGGTGACTGGGTGCGCGCGCAGCCCAACGGCCTCGACACGCCGCTGGCCTCGGGCGGCACCGGGCTGTCGGCGGGCGAGGCGCAGCTGCTGGCCTTTACCCGCGCCTTTCTGCGCGACCCCGGGCTGATTATTCTCGACGAAGCGTCGTCGCGGCTCGACCCGGCCACTGAGCGGCGGCTCGACCAGGCGCTCACACAGCTGCTGCGTGGACGCACCGCGATCATTATTGCGCACCGGCTGGGCACGCTTGAGCGCGTCGATCAGATCCTGATTCTGGAGGATGGGCAGGTGCAGGAGAGCGGGCGCCGCGCCGATCTGGTAGGCGATCCCGACTCACGCTTTGCGCAGCTGCTGCGGGTTGGTATGGAAGACGCGCTGGCCTGACGTGGCGCGCTTGAGCAGGAGAATCAGAACATGGGTATGCGTGAGCACGCTCAACCAGATACAGTGGCATCTTCCTGGGGTCCGGCCGCGCGCCTGATCACGTTTCGGCCGGGGCTCTACGCCCTCAGCTCGCTGGGTATCATTAGCTTCTACCTGTGGCCGCTGATACCAGGGATGGTCATCCGGCAGATCTTCGACCAGCTTTCCAACCGCGCACCGCTCACCGCTGACCCCCGCGCGACGATCTGGGCGCTCGTGGCCGTGCTGATCGGGGTGGCGATCGCCCGCTCGTTCACGGCGCTGGCCTACCCGTTTGGCGAAAAAGCCTTCATGCTGGCGACCGAGGCCCTGATGCGGCACAATCTCCTCCGCAGCATCCTGGCGCGGCCCGGCGCAACCGCCTTGCCGCCGGACTCATCGCCGGGTGAGGCGGTCAGCCGGCTGCGCGACGACATGATGCATATCAGCGTGTTTCTGACCTGGACGGCCGATCCGATCGGCCAGGCGCTGACGTTTGGCATCGCGTTTGTCACCCTGGCGCGGATCGACCTTCGCATCACGGTGTTTGGCTTTCTGCCGCTGGTCGTCATCCTGGCCGTGGTCAACGGTCTGAACAACCGCATCCGGCGCTACCGCAAAGCAAACCAGGAGTCGATCGGGCGAGTGACCGGGCTGCTCGGCGAGGTGTTCGGTGCGGTGCAGGCGGTGAAGGTCGCCGGGGCAGAGACGCATGTGGTGGCGCATCTGCAACGCGTCAACGAGCTGCGGCGGACGGCGGCCTTGCGCGACCAGCTGCTGAGCAATGTGATCAACGCGTTTTCGTTTGGGTCGACGCACGTCGCTACCGGCGTTCTGCTGATCCTGGCCGCGCAGTCGTTGCAGGCGGGCCAGCTCACCGTTGGCGATTTTGCGCTGTTCGCCTCGTATCTGGGCTGGATGGCGTTCGTCATGGGCATGGTCGGTGGCTATGTGGCAAACTACCAGCAGGTCGGCGTGTCGCTGCGGCGCGCGGTCGATCTGTTGCAAGGCGCGCCCGCCGCGCTGCTGACCCGGCACGACGGCGACGTGCGGATGCGTGGCGCGCTCCCAGCTATTCCCACGCTCGCCAGACAAAATCAAGCGCCGCTCCGAACGCTCACCGTCGCCGATCTCACCTATCGCTACCCCGGCAGCGATCGTGGCGTTGCGGAGATCAACCTGCATATCACGCGCGGCCAGTTCGTGGTGATCACCGGGCGGATCGGCAGCGGCAAAAGCACCGTGCTGCGCGTCCTGCTCGGGTTATTGCCGCCGGATGCCGGCACCGTCTGCTGGAACGATCGGCGCGTCGACGACCTGGCAGCGTTTATGACCCCGCCTCAGGTCGCCTACACGCCGCAAGTGCCCCGGCTGTTCAGCGAAACCTTGCGCGACAACGTGCTGATGGGGCTGTACGATCATGCCACAGCTGACGGCGAGCAGCTCCAGGCGGCGCTGCATCAGGCGGTGCTCGACCGGGATGTGCCCAGGCTGGAGCGCGGGCTGGACACGGTAGTTGGGCCGCGCGGTGTGCGGCTGAGCGGCGGCCAGATGCAGCGTGCAGCTGCCGCGCGTATGTTTGTGCGGCAGCCGGAGGTGCTCGTGGTCGACGACCTTTCGAGCGCGCTCGATGTTGAAACCGAGCGTCAGCTGTGGGAACGACTGGCGGCAACTGCGGATCTCACGGTGATCGCCGTTTCACATCGCCGCGCCGCCTTACAACGAGCAGATTGGATCGTGGTTCTCAAAGATGGTCACATCGAGGCGCAGGGCCGCCTGGATGACCTGCTGGCCACGAGCCAGGAGCTGCGCGAGCTGTGGCGCGCCGACCAGGACCAATGAACGGCGTGCTGTGTATGAGCGCTGCTGTGGATGTACGACGGCGAGCGTACACACGCGGGTAGCATGTGTGGCTGCTCCAACCTTTGCGCGATTGAAACGCTTTCAAGCTACAGCCGTCGTACAAGCTAGGCGCAGCGGCCGGTAGGCACGCGCTACGTGCGGTGGCTGTTAGCCAATAACACGCTTCAAGACCGGAACCCGGCGGATGATCAAGAAGTCGAGCAGCAGCACCGTGAGCAGGGACGCGCCGACGAGCGGAAACACGACGCCCAACACCAGCATAATTGCCACGGCTCCTTTCCACAACCGCACGCTCTTTGGCATCGTAGGTGCGCCGATGCGACCTGTGGGCCGTCGTCGCCACCACATCACAACGCCGGTGATGGTCGAGCCGATGATCGTGGCGATCAATAGCAACGTCGCGATCCGGTTGATCAGGCCGAACTGCTTGCCTTCATGGATCGCAATACTCATCGCCACGGCTTTGGCCACGCCGCTATACTCGTTCCAGCCGATGTTGGCCAGCACGGCTCCGCTGTACTGGTCGATATGCACCAACCGCTCCTGCGTGGCATCGTCAAGCTCTGCTCCGGCTGAGCTTGCTGAAACCGTGTAGACGCCGCGCTCGTCGGCTGGCAGGCTGATATTGAATCGCTGTGGTGCGCTCTCCCTGCGCGCGATCGTAATCACCTGATCCAGACCGATCTGACCGGCACGGACACCTTCGGCACCACCTGTCGAATGTCCGGCGTGCTCGGACTCGGGCAGCGGCTGGGCTTCGGTTGCCCACGGCGAAACCTGTGTCGAGGGTGTATTCAGCGAGCGCGTCAGCGCCGTCGACTCAGGAACCTCGTCCCACATGGCGGCGGGAAATGTACTCCATACCTGCGTCATCTCACCCCAGAAGCCGGTCCAGGTCATGCCGCTGATCAGCGTCAGCAAGAGCAGGCCGGATGTCCAAACAGCGGGCACGGCGTGCAGATCGCGCCACCAGACGCGCGGGTTGGTCGTGCCGAGTCGTGGCAGCAACACGCCCCAAACCTTCGAGCCTTTACGCGGCCACCACAGGTACAACCCGCTGACCGTCAGCACGATCGCCCAGCCTGCCGCGATCTCAATCATGCGATCGCCCCAGTCGCCGAGCAGAAAGGTGCCGTGCATCGTATTGGCAACGCCCGTCAGTGTGCGCGTATTGTCGCGATCGCCGAGCAGTGCGCCGGTGTAGGGATCAACAAAGGCTGATACATCGGCTCCGGCGTCATCGGTCAGCATCACCATGGTGGAGCGATCCGCTGCCCAGCTGGGCTGGACGAGCACGACGCTCATCTCGGGATACGCCTGCTGCACGCGCGCCAGCTGCTCGTCGTACGGAAGCATGCGCTCGCCGGGCGTAACAACGTGCTGGTGACGGTACACCAGATCGTTGAGCTCATTTTGGAACATGATGATCGTGCCGGTCAGGGCAAGCATCAACAGAAACGGGACCGTAAACAGGCCAGCATAAAAATGCCAGCGCCACACGACGCGGTACAGGGAGCTCATCGGCTGGGCATCGGGCAATGTGTCAACAGCCGGCATCGGCGCGATCGGCGGCGTAACCGAATGTTCAATCGTTGTGGACATGACACAGACTCCTTAGGTTGTTTGCCGGTTCAGAGCGTAGGAGAGCTGGAAGATCAGCGCAGGCACGCAGAACGAGCGGCGCTGAGTCGATCATCATGCATGCCGCAGATACAGGGCGCACCACAGCACCTGCGTACGAAATATGTATCCCGTCAGCGGGAAAAAACCGCTGCACCGTGCGGCGCAGATTCGGGACAGGCTGCGGGCGAACGAGTCGGCTTCGTGCAGCCGAACAGCACGCCTGGCGCTCCAGATGCGTGATCACATCAGGCAACGCAGGCAGCGCCGCACGCACAGAATTCACCAGTGAACAACGGATGTGGCTAGCAGGCTTTGGGCGGGGGAACGAGCGGGGGCTCGTCGTAGTAGGTGAGAATCATGCGATCGCGCAGGACCGGCACACGCGCGATCGCGAGCAGCGCTATCAGCGTCAGCGTAACCAGCACAAACGCGTAGGCGGCCTGTGGTGCTCCAGCGGGATTAGGTGTCGCCGTGGGCACCGATGGCACGTCATGCGCGATGGGATAATACTGCTCCGGAACAAGGCAGAAAAACGCATACGGCGCAGATTCCACGGCGGCGGGTGCATCCCGCAGGCAGTGGATCATGCACGCGGCCGGATTGAGCAGGCCGAGTTGAAGGGCCAGGAGCAGCAGTACCCACGCAGCGGCAAACGAGCGCTGCCGCGCTGAGAAGGTGGGGGGCGCGCATTGGAACGCACCATGCTGCATCGGTGATCCTGTATAAAACGCTCGTGCCTATTGTAGCAGAGTTCATCTTGATATGTGCGGCGTGCGCGCTCAGCTTCAGCATCGGGCGGCGCCGGCCGATGAAGGTTACGATCCTGCTACCATGGTGCTAGCATCTCGAAACATAGCCAGGTCGTAATCGCGCTCAGGCGTGGGCTTGACCGGAGCAACGTTGCGGAAGCGGCCCGCGCCGTTGCGGATCGACTACACTGGTTGACTGGTCATCTGCCAGAATGTGGATCTGAGCAAGCTTCGCTGTGCCGCCTGTCGCTCCCGGAAGGAGGATCTCATGGCCACGCTCCCACCTGCCACGAACGCCGGACGCGCCGATCCCTTGCGTCCATCACGACGCCCTCTGGATGCGATCTTCGCGCCCCGAACTGTTGCCGTGATCGGCGCGAGTGAGCACGCCGGCAGTGTGGGACAGGCGCTGGTTGCCAATCTGACCGAGGGACGCTTTAAGGGCAAGGTTTTTGCCGTCAATCCGCAGCACGACACGATTCTGGGCCGTCCGTCCTACCCGACGATCGCGGCGATTCCCGAGGCGGTGGAGCTGGCTGTTATCGCGACGCCGGCCGCAACCGTGCCCGAGGTGATGCGTGCGTGCGTCGAGGCCGGCGTCAAGGGCGCGA
>DASWTW010000345.1:0-2656 GCA_036401895.1 Herpetosiphonaceae bacterium
TGATCGAGGCGACCGAGCTGCTGGGGGCGAAGGTGCTGCTGGCGGGCATCACGGGCGCGATGGCGCAGGCGATCGTGGCGCAGGACGTCCCGGTTGGTCGGCTGCGCACCTATCGCGATCTGGGCTCCGCGATCGAGGCCGCCCAGGCGTTGCGCGGGCACCAGAATGGCAAGCCTCCTTCAAGCTTGATCGCGTCGTTCTCCGCATAAGCAACATGAATTATCCCGCCGCTTGAGTAGCTGGCTGGCTAACGAACCTCCGTACAGTAGCATTTGGTTGTGGTGACCAATCCTTCTGTATGGAGGTTTTTTGTCTCGCATGATCGCACACCCATACGCGCGGCAAGCCCTCACCCCGATAGCTAGCGCGTGGTCCTGATCGCGGCCCGGTAAACGTATACGATGTGTAGTAGCAGCACAGCGCTATAGCGCCGTTATTGGCTTGGATGTATTGTGCCTGTATTCCCACCGCAAGAGCAGCCCCCTCCTCTTTGCCCTTTTGCTCTTTCGATTCAGGTTTATCATAGGGGGACCGAGTTGTGTTTACTCAACTTCGTACTCGTTTATTGTTGAGCAGTGTTGTCACTGTTGTGATCGTGCTGGCCGCGCTCGTCTTGATCTTCTTTTTCCAGCTTCGCTTTGCGGAGCGTGCGCAGACCATTGGCAATGTGCGCGGCGCTGCCATTACGGCGCGTGAGCTAAGTCTGTACACGCAGTACAACGCTCACGATACCGGCGCCTACGCGCTCGGCCGTCAAGAGCACCGGGCCGAGTTCGATGAGCATGCGGCGGCCTTTGCCGCCAATCTAGCGCAGATTGAGCAGAGCGTTACGGGCGGTTTTCTGGAGGAAGATGAGCAAGAGCAGATCGACAGGATTCGTGCTACGCGCGCGCAGTTCGATCGCACCGCCGAGGCGCTCTTCGCTGCCGTGGATGCCAATCGAGCAACGCCTTCGGCGGCGAATCAGGCGGCGTTTGATGCGGCCTGGCAAGAGTTCGATGCGCTGGCAGATCAGCTCGACCACGATTCGCAGGAGCTGGCGAATCGCATTCAGGAAGATTTTGAGCGCCGGAGCGCCGAGATGGGAGTGCTCAGCCGGCAGATCGCCGCTACCGAGGTGATCATTGCCATTATTTTGCTGGCCGTGCTGATGTTTGTGCAAGTTATGGCGGCGCGGGCGGTCGGTGCGCCGCTGCGGGCGCTGCTGGGGGGCGTGCAAGCGTTTGCCGCCGGCGATCTCGCCACGCGCATCGCGGTCAAGCGCCGGGATGAGATCGGCGGGCTGAGCGCGGCGTTCAACCGCATGGCGGCCGCGCTACAGGAGCAGCGCCAGACGCTCGAAGCCCAAAATCAGCAGTTGCAAGGCAGCCTCCAGACGCAGCAGCAGCTGTTCGCGACGGTGCAGCAGCTGGCGGTGCCGCTGTTGCCGATCGGTCAGGGCGTCGTGCTGCTGCCGATTATTGGACATGTGGATGCCGCACGGGCCGAGGCCATCTTGCAGACGCTGCTGCACGGCGTGGCGCAGCAGCGGGCGTTTTGTGTGATTCTGGATGTGACTGGGATCGTACTGATCAACGGCGAGATTTTGCGCCTGCTGGTGCAGATGATCGAGGCGACCGAGCTGCTGGGGGCGAAGGTGCTGCTGGCGGGCATCACGGGCGCGATGGCGCAGGCGATCGTGGCGCAGGACGTCCCGGTTGGTCGGCTGCGCACCTATCGCGATCTGAGCTCCGCGATCGAGGCCGCTCAGTCACTGCGGGCGCTGCGCACGGGCACGGCGCTGACCGGCTAAATCACGTCGTTCCTGGACGAGCAAGGCCGTTAGCGTGTATGCTAGCGGCCTTTGCCGATAATCTATATTAATCCAAACAATCCTACCGGCAACGTCCGGCGACAACACGGTCCTTCTACAGCTTCAGCGCGCGACGTAAGGCACTCATCTGATCGCGCATGGACGTCTGTGTCACCTGAGCCGTCGGTGCGAACTGATAGCCGTGGAACGCGCCAGGATACACGTGCAGCTCGGTCGGCACACCGGCGCGGATCAGCCGCCGGGCATACTCTATGTTCTCCTCAAGAAACAGATCCAGCGCTCCCACGGAGATATAGGCGGCCGGAAGTCCAGCCAGATCCTCGGCCCGTGCAGCTGCCGCGTAGGGCGACACGCCTTCACCGCCCGGCTCATGGCCCAGCAGTGACGTCCAGCCGAAGCGATTGGACTCGGGCGTCCAGATGAACTCGCCCACATATGGATGCGGCGGCTCGGCCGTGACGGTGCGATCGTCGAGCATGGGAAAGATCAGCAGCTGAAATGCCAGCGGCACCTCGCCTCGGTCGCGGGTGAGCAGCGCCAAGGCTGCGGCAAGACCGCCGCCCGCGCTCGCACCGCCGAGCGCGAGGCGCTCGGTGTCAACGCCCAGCTCGGCGGCGTTTGCGTGGAGCCAGCGCAGCGCGGCGTAGCAATCTTCCACCGGGCCGGGATGCGGCGTCTCGGGCGCGAGGCGATAGTCCACCGAAACGACGACGCAGCCCAGCTGCGAGGCCATGATGCGCCCGTTAATGTCGTCGGCGTCCGCGCTGCCGCTGACGTAGCCGCCGCCGCGAATCCAGAGCAGCGCGGCCGTCGGCAGCGCGATCTGCGTCGGCTGGTAGAGCA
>DASWTW010000346.1:0-8001 GCA_036401895.1 Herpetosiphonaceae bacterium
GAACTTAATCCCGCCGCCTTTGATGCGATTCAGGCCGTGCAGCTCACCGTTGCTGCCCTCGTGGACCTGCTCGGTCGGCGCGCGATCGGCCGTCGCGATCGCGCTCTCGTCCTGCGTCACATGCACAATCGTGCCGTCGCGCATCAGCACGGGAGCTCCGCGCATCAGATCGTCCATCTTGGTGATCAGCCACTTAGGCGACAGATCCGAGCCCGAGGCATAGGCCGGGCAGTTGGCCTGGCATCGCCCGCAGCGCATACACGCATCCAGGCTCAGCCGCTCCTTCCAGGTCAGATCGGCGATGCGGTTGATGCCCAGCTCTTCTTCTTCCTTATCCTCGATGTCTTCGATCTTGTCGAGCGCACCCTTGGGCTCGATGTCGCGGAAGAAGCTGTTGAGCGGCGTGTAGAAAATATGCTTGAACTTGGTGAAGGGAATCGAGGCCACAAAGCCGAAGGTGATGACCATATGCGCCACCCACAGCACGCGGTGGAAGATCAGACCCGCCGAGCCTTGCAGACCCAGCGCCTGATACAGCAGCGCGTGGCCGTAGCCGACCCACGAGTACATCGACCAGCCCTGCTCCATGACGCGAATGCCGCCGATCTCCTGATTCAGGATGCGCAGACCTTCGAGCCAGTAGCCGCTGATGCCGATGTAGAGCATCGTGCCGAGCACCCACCAGTCGGTGTTGCGGTTATCGAGCCGATCCGGCTTGCTGATGTAGCGCCGGTAGCCGGCCCAGACCAGACCGCCGACAAAGAACAGGCCCAGCGTGTCGAGCGTAAACTCGTAGAAGTTGTAAAAATCGCCGCGAAGAATGCGCCCGGCGTTGGGTCCCATCGTCGGAATCGTAAAGTCTTCTTCCATGGCGATAATATCGGTGCCGATGAAGAGCACCAGAAAGCCATAGAAGATCATCGCGTGCATAATGCCGGGCCGCCGATCGCGCAGCACCCGCTTCTGACCAAAGATCTGCTGCAAGAACTCCGACAGCCGCGCGGGCAGACTCGTCACGCGCGTCGTCGTGCGACCGAGCCGCCAGCGCCGAACATCGCGCCAGATGCCGTAGCTCATCACGCCGATCGCCGTGATCGCAAACAGATACAAGAAGCTTTGCGCGAAGGGAATAGAGCCTTGAATATTCCAGTAGATCTCGCGAACAGGGACGATCGTGTCGTTCATAGCGGCTACAAAACTTTCACTAACCGGCTTTGCGGGGCCTGGGCGTGCGCTATCCTACCAGCGATATAACAACACGTCAAAAGGGGCAGCCAGCGCCACCCCCAAGCTCACTTGAAACAAGCTAGCATGGCAACCTTGCCATCGAATCAGTTGGTTGGGAAATATCCGTAGGACTACGGCGCGAGACGATAGCCAACGCCCCACTCGGTCATCACGATCTTGGGATCGTGCGGATTCTGCTCCAGCTTGCGGCGCAGATGCCAGATATAAACCTTGAGATAGGCGGTATCGTTGACGTACTCGTCGCCCCACACACGCTGAAGCAGCGTCTGATGATCGAGCACCTCGCCGGGATGCTGCGCTAGCAGCAGCAGCAGCTGGTACTCGGTCGGCGTCAGATCGACCTGCTCGCCGCGCACCCGCGTGATGCGCATCTTGGTATCGATCTCAAGCTGGCCTTCCGCCGCCGTGATCGGCTGCTCGGAGCTGGGCACACGCCGCAGCAGCGCCCGCACTCGCGCCAGCAGCTCGTCGGACTTGAAAGGCTTGATCAGATAATCGTCGGCGCCGCTGTCGAGGCCGCTCACAATATCCGAGCTTTCGGATCGTCCGGTCAGCATCAGCACGGGCACATTCGAGAAACGCCGAATCTCGCGCACGACTTCAAAGCCGAGCATATCCGTCAGGTTCACATCAAGCACCACCAAATCGGGGGCGCGGTCAGAGACCTGAGCGATACCCTCTTTCCCCGTTGGGGCGGCTTGAACGTCGTACTCCTGCGAGGTCAAGACGATCGTAACCGTCTCGCGAAGTTGGGGATCATCGTCAATGATCAGGATGCGCCGTTCAGCCATGCTCCACTCCTATTGCTGCATAGTTCAACTGCCAGTTGCCTGTAAACTACGAAAAACCCGCTCCACATCTGACATATTCAATTGACCGATCTTAAGATAGCGTACCTTGCCTTGCTGGTCAATGAAATATGACGTGGGGATTGGATGGATCGCATAGGCTTGTCCAACACCACCGCTTTCATCCAGGACAATCGGATAGGTTACGCCGTAGCGGTTGGCAAACTGCCGCACTTCCTGGAGACTAACGTTTTGGCTTCGCTCCGCATTATACAGATCGATGCCAACAATCACCAGACCTTGATCTTTCAATTTTTCGTATACTGCTTGCAGATCTGGTGTTTCTTCTTTGCACGGCTCGCACCAGGTAGCCCAGAAGTTGACCAGCACGATCTTGCCTTTGAAATCGTCGAGGCTGACCGGCTGGCCGTCCAGGTTGTTGAGCGTGAAGTCCGGCGCGTCGTAAGGCTTGACCTCGGTCATCGTCGGGATTGTGCTCTGGCTGTCGCGACCGACAAGCAGCCAGACGCCGCTGAGCACCAGCAGGCCCACCAGCACGCCCAGCACACCAAAGATAATCTCGCGGCCGCTCATCGTGCGGGGCTCGGACTGCGCCAGGCCCTGCTCAAGATCGTAGCTCTGGCGCTGCTCGGGATCGGTCAGCACATCGACCGCCGCGTGCAGCTGTTGCACCTGATCGGCCTGTTCCGGCGTCGCCTGCCGCAGCTGATTCTGATAGGCCGCTTTGATCTCTTCGGATGTGGCCTTGGGAGAAACACCAAGCAACGTGTAGTAGTTCTGTCTCATTGTATTACGGCTCGTACGTTTGCAGCAAGCTCTGCGCCTGCTGGGCTTCGTTCGATTGCGGCGCGACTGCCACTATTTTACGCCATTGCGCAAGTGCCTCGTCGATGCGCGGCGGCTTGTGCTGCGACAGGATCAGGCCGTAGTTCAGCAGCGCCCGTGGCTCGGCAACTCCCGCGGCGATGCCGCGCTCAACCTCGGCCAGTGCCTCCTCGACACGCTGCGGATCGGGCGCGTCGGTACCGTAGTTGAAGAGCGACAGCGCGCGGTCGGAGCGCACGATCGCATTGTCCTCCAGCGCCAGCGCGCGATCGTAGGCCTGCACGACTTCCAGCCAGCTAGCCAGCCCGCTGCGATACTGCGGCGACAGCGGCGCGTACTCGCGCAGGGTTTGCAGGTTGTCGAAGAGCGCGTTGCCCAATGCGGTCCAGGTCTGCGCCGTGTTGCTGGACTCCGCCGCCCGCCTGAACTGCGCGATCTGCTCAGTGGTAAACGGCAGCTGGCCCCCGCTCAGCTGCGGTGTGGGTGTGGCCAGCGCCGACGCGCTGCCGCTCGTGCGGACGCCGCTCAAAACGATCACCAGCAGCACCGCCAGCAACGCGGTAGCAACTCCGATCAGCGGCAGCCAGGCAACCAGGCCCTGCCGTCGTGGAGCCGGACGTTGCCGCTCAGCCACAGGAGTCGCCGCGACCGTCGCCGGGCGCTCCTGGCCACGTGCAGGCGGCAGCGGCCGATAGTCGATCTCCTCAGGTCCGCGCCGCTGGCCGCCGCTGTGCTGCCGGTCATAGGCGGCGCGGCGATTGGGATCGGTCAGTATCTGGTAGGCGGCTTCGAGCTGCTTGCGCTTTTCGGCTGCCTGCTGCTGAAATTCCGGCGCCGAGTCGGCCATTCGATCCGGGCTATACAGATCGCGGAGCCGCGCATAGGCCGCATCGATCTCGGCGTTCGAAGCCTCGGACGGAACCTGGAGCAGCGCGTAATAATCTTGTGTGCGTCGTGCCATGCTAGCGATACATACCACGCCAGCCGAGGACGCGCTGGCCCCAGCCACGTGCCGGAGCACGCGCAGGCTCGCGTGCCGGCAGAGCTTCCCAGCGTCGGCGCACGACCGCCACCAGCCCGCCGAGCGCCATCAGCAGCGTGCCGATCCAGACCAGCGCGATCGCGGGCTTGATGCTGACGGTAAAGACTGCCCGCGCCGGGACGACCGGCAGATTCAGACCGTCGACACGCAGCCGCGCCATCTGCTCGCTGGGATTGAAGTTTTCAAGCGCCAGCTTCTTGCCGTCGGGCAGCTCGACCGGCAGCTCTTGCAAGACTTTGTTAGGCTCAAGGCGCATCTGCGGCGTAACAACCTGCACGCTGTTCTCGTGCGTGATCGTCACCGTCGCCCCGACCAGCGCACCGTTACCACTGGCCAGATGATCCTCGACCTCGAACTTGTTGAACGCCAGCGTGTATGGCCCGACCTCCGCCTGCTGACCGGGCGCCAGATCGACCATGCTCGGATCATCGGCGGGCAGGTATTCCTCAGGTGAGATGTAGAGATCCTGCCACAGGTAGCGCTTGATCGCCGGCGTGCGCACCCACGCGCCCATACGGCTGTTGAAATACACATCCGGCGCTGCCACAAACGGCGACTCGGTCTCGTTGTCGACTTCCAGCCGCAGCACGTGCTTGCCGTTCTCGCGCTCGTCGTAGCCCCAGAAAGTGAAGCTATGGCCGAAGATACTCTGAGTCTCGCCCTGTGGAATCACCAGCTTTTCTTCTGCGGAGCTGTAGGCGTACGAGCCGACGACGCCGACCAGCAGCAGCGCCATGCCGACATGCGCCAGGTAGCCGCCGATGCGCAGCCAGCCCGAGCGCAGCGTGCGAATGATCATCAGCAGGTTGGTGCCCAGCGCCAGCGTTGCGATCGCCACGTATGCGATCGACATGCCGTCACGCACGCCGAGAACGATCGCGACGCTCGTCAGCAGCACCGCCGCCGCAAACGGCCAGCGCAGCGAAAGCAGCAGCTTGCGCACGTTGCTATCACGCCAGCCGAAGAGCGGCCCGAGCGCCATCAGCACAGCCAGGATCAGCGCCAGCGGCGGCGTAGTTTTCTTGAAGAAATCGGGCAGCAGCGAGAAGCGGCCATCGCTGAAAGGCTGTCCACCGAAGCGCGAGCCGTTGTCGAGGTCGAAGGCGCGGCTAAAGATGCGCTCCAGGTTGTAGCTCAGCCCTTCGATCGACGTAATCCAGGGCATCGACGTGCCGAACGCGATCACAACACCGATCATCACGAACGTCAGCATCAGCAGCACAAAGGCCGTGTCGCGCGACAGCACCGCCTCCGACAGCGGCTTGCGCGGAACATCGCGCCAGCGCAGCGTCAGAAAGCCAAAGCCGATGATCAGCAGCGCGATCATCGCGCCGATCATGATGTACTTCAGCCCTTCTTCGACGAACGAATGCACCGAGAAGTTCGACAGCACGCCGGAGCGGGTGAGGAACGAGGCGTAAAAAACAAAGCCATAGGTCAGGATCGCCAGGAAGAAGTTTGCCCGCCGCAGCGCGCCATGCGTGCGCTGGACCAGCAGGCCGTGCATCAGCGCCGCGCCCGTGAGCCACGGCACCAGCGACGAGTTCTCCACCGGGTCCCAGCCCCAGTAGCCGCCCCAGCCCAACGACTCGTAGGCCCAGTAGCCGCCCATCGTCAGCGCGAGACCCAGGATCGTCCAGCCGGCGACCGTCCACGGCAGCGCCATGCGCGCCCAGCTGTCGTAGTCGCGGCGCCACAGACCGGCCAGCGCCATGCAGAAGGGCACGCCCAGCAGGCCATAGGCCGTAAACAGCGTCGGCGGATGGATCACCATCCACACGTTGTGCAGCTGCGGATTGAGGCCGCGTCCCTCGGTGATCGGACCGGTCACACCTTCGATCACGGTTGGTAGGAACGGGTTACGCACCAGCATAAAGACCAGCAGCACCACCTGAAGCAGCATCAGCAGCGACAGAATGTAGGGCTCGAACTGCCGCGTGCGGCGCATCAAAAACGGCGCGCAGATCAGACCGACCAGCGCCCACACCACCAGGCTGCCGGGCTGTCCCGCCCAGATAGCCGCGATGCGATAGCGCATTTCAAGATCGGTCGAGCTATAGTCGTAGACATAGCGGATGTCGTAGCGCTGGAGCACAAACAGCGCCAGCAGCAGCACCGCCGAGCTGAGCGCAAAGCCCAGCGAGGCCCACGCGCCGACGCGACCCCAGCGGATCAGCGACGGCCGGCCAAAGACGACCAGCGCATAGCAGATCGCGGAGATCAGCGCCGCCGCGATCGAGCCGTAGATCAAACTTGTACCGAAAATGTACATAGGCGTTTAAATCAGCACAGCGTCGCGGTTATTTGGCGGCGCTCGTTACTCCTGCTTGTTCCTGCTCTTGATACTTCGACGGACACTTGACCAGCAGTTGCTCGGCCTCGAAGATGTCCTTCTCGGCGTTGTAGTGCCCAGTCGCGGCCACACTGATCGCGTCCTCGAAGTTGCCGGGCTTGGTCGGATGCACCACCTTGAGCGTCGAGCCGTCGTGGCCCTGAATGTCGAAGGTCCAGTTGTTCTGCTCGTCGTAGGCGCCTTTGCTGTACAGGTAGCCGAAGACCTGCACGGTGCCGCTGGCTTGCCGGGCCTCGTCGATCGTCACCGTGCGCGCCAGCGAGCCACGCAGCGACCAGCCGCCGTAGCCCAGCGCCAGCACGATCACGCCCAGCATCATCCACTGCACCGGCTTCAAGCCGAGCGTTCGCCCGCGTGACGTATGTTCAACGGCGATCGAGGCCATTGCTCAACTCCTTATCGATGCGCTGCGGCTTCAACGGCTCCCCCGCCGCCTCGCGCGCTGATTGTGAGGTAGAAAGCGAACGGGCGCTCTGTCCTTCAACGAGGCGCCGCAGCTCGTGCACATGCCGATCCATGCGCCAAAGGTAGATCAAAAAGCCGATCATAACCACCAGCGCAACCGCCGTAGCTACATACATCGCAACCGCTGGATCATTGATAACGCCAGGCATCAGGCAAGCCCCTGTAGTTCAACTCGCCGCCGCAAGCGCAGCAGCGTCGTACGCAAATTGTAAACCCAGAAGAAGAGTCCCGTAAACCCCAGCAAGGAGGCCAGCAGCGTCGTCGTGGTGCGCAGATTGCCGCGCTGGCTGGTGTTGCCGGGCGCTTGAATATTTAGCCGCACGCCCTGATCGTCCACCGATTGCAGCGCCAGCATAAAGCGGCTTTCGGGAAACTCAGGCGTGACGCGCTCGCCGGTTGCTATATTCAGCGTCGGCTGGAGCGTGGTGACGTTGGAAAAGCCCACGCCCGAAACCTCGACATTCGCCGTCACGGTATCGCCGCTGCGCTGCACGTCGAGCAGCTGAACACGCCGATCGCCAAGCGCACCCACGCCGCTCTGCTGTAGCGTGATGCCGTTACACTTTGAGCCGGGAAGAAAGGCGCAGTTGGGATGCAGCGTAGTATCGTAGAGGCGCGGCACGACAAAGGTCAGCAGCGGCGCTGTGGCAAACGCGAAGAGTGCATAGACCGCCGCCAGCTGCCGTCGTCGCTCGGCGTCTTCGATCGCGGAGCGCAGCGCGAAGTACGCGCCGTAGATCAGCAGCAGGATCAGGATCGACGTTTCGCGCGGCTCCCAGTTCCAGTACGAGCCCCAGATCACCTTGGCGAACATCGAGCCGGTGACCGTCGCCAGGATCGAGAAAAGAAAGCCTAGCTCGGTGGCGGCCAGCGCGCGGTCGTCGTCGCGCGCGTCACGGCGGCGCAAAAACATCAGGCTGTACCACGCCGCGATCGCGAAGGCAAATGTCGACAGCCAGGCGGTCGGCACGTGGACCATGATGATCCGGCCTGTGTTGCCCAGCCCCTCGTATGCAGGTACCCATAAAAACATCGCGATCACAACCAGCAGCATCCAAAGTGTCACTAGCCACTTGGCGGCAGTCGCGATCGGCTGTAGTCGTTCAGTCATGATCTTCCAACTTGAAGTAATCGCTCAAATAAAAAGCAATGAATCAAACAAAATCATAGCGAATAGTGGTACGTTCTTCGGTTCTTTGTTCTTCGTTTGTTCTTTTGTTTCTTTGTTCCCTTGTTCGTTAGGTTCTTTGTTCTTCTCT
>DASWTW010000347.1:0-5473 GCA_036401895.1 Herpetosiphonaceae bacterium
GGTTCCAAACGGCCTTAGGCGTATTGACGCGATGCTGCGTGCGGCACTCGCGCAGTCCGGCAACGGCGCTGCCCTCGGTGCCGTCCACCTGAAGGCTAAACAGCTCGTCGCGGTAGACGCGCACGGCCCACGACGAGTTGATCTGCGCGATAATGCCGCCCTCAAGCTCGAACGTGCCGTAGGCCGCGTCGTCGGCGGTGGCGGCGTAGCGCTGGCCCTGCTCGTCGGCGCGCTCGGGAATATGCGTCGCGCCCAGGCACGAGACCGATCGCACGGGGCCGAAGGTGTGATCCAGCACATAGCGCCAGTGGCAGAACATATCCACAATAATGCCGCCGTCGTCTTCCTTGCGATAGTTCCACGAGGGACGCTGCGCCGGCTGCCAGTCGCCTTCAAAGACCCAGTAGCCGAACTCGCCGCGCACCGACAGAATGCGGCCAAAGAAGCCGCTGTCGACCAGCCGCTTGAGCTTGAGCAGGCCGGGCAGCCACAGCTTGTCTTGCACCACGCCGTTTTTGACGCCGGCCTCGCGGGCATGCCGCGCCAGATCCAGCGAGGTTTGCAGGTCGGTCGCGATCGGTTTTTCGCAGTAGATGTGTTTGCCCGCGTCGATGGCCTGGCGCACGCTTTCGGCGCGGCGAGTGGTGGTCTGCGCGTCGAAGTAAATGATGTCGTCCGGATCGGCCAGGCAGCGCTCAAGATTGGTGCTCCAGCGCTCGATGCCGTGGGCCCGAGCCAGTGCCTTGAGCTTGTGTTCGCTCCGTCCGACCAGAATAGGATCGGGCATCAGCCGATCTCCGTTGGGCAGCGCGACACCTCCTTGTTGTCGAATGGCGACGATCGAGCGAATCAGATGTTGATTCATGCCCATCCGGCCGGTTACGCCGTTCATGATCAGGCCAATTCTGTGCTCCGACATACGATCCTCCGTAAGCACTAAGCGCTGTTAGCCACGTTTTAGGTAGAAGAAGATTGACAGAAAGAAGTTTATATTATATATTATATCAAGGATTATATATTATATCAAATCTTCTCCGTAGTCAACATCTCCATCGCTTCACCTTACCGAATCAGCGACGAAAGCTACCGAAGGAGGTAGAGAGTGAATCAGCGTCCCCGGCTGCTCAAGGCGACACACGTATTTGTGTCGACGATGCTCTTGCTCACCGCATTTCCGTCTCTCGTGCGAACGACCACGCTAGCCGCAGCAGTGACCAACCTCAAGTTCGACTTCGGCTCGACGACCAGCCCGGTAGCGGCAGGCTATCAGCAGGTTGCCAACACGATGCTCTACACCGCCGAGCGCGGCTACGGTATCGAAGGCACGCCAACCTTTCGCGATCGCGGCGCTCCCGATGATCTGCGGCGTGATTTCACCAACGGCACTTACGGCTTTAAAGTCGATGTCGTGAACGGCGACTACTCGGTCAAAATCATCGCCGGCGACAACATCGCGTCGAACACCACCACGGTGACGATCGAAGGCATCGCCCGCAGCTCGATCACCTCAAGCAGCGGGAATTTCTCCGAGCTGACGACGATCGTGACCGTGAGCGATGGCCAGATGAACTTTGCCTTTGGTCGCGATGGCCGCGTCAACGCGATCGAGATGGTGCCGAACTTCGCGCCGACTGGGCTGCATGTCGAGCAAACATCGCTGATGATCAATCCGTCGGTGACCTTTGGCTGGGATGCGGTGGAGGGTGCGACGAGCTACAACGTGTATCGCGCGCTCGAAGGCCAGGCCGACTTTACACAGATCGGCAGCACGGCCGATACCCGCTACACCGACACAACGGTTGAGCTGGGCCTGAGCTACGTGTATCGTGTGACGCAGGTCGGATCGACGGGCATCGAGTCGGCTCGCAGCGCGCCGCTGACGGTAGCAGTGAAAGATCCAGCAGTTGCCGTGCCGAGCGCGCCGGCCAATCTGCGGCTGCTCAGCGCGCGCCAGGACGCGATCGCGATCCAGTGGGATGCGGTCAGCGGCGCGCTGCTCTACTACGTGTACCAGTCGAGCGCAGCTAGCGGACCGTTCACCAAGATCGCGACGACCACGCAGCCGAGCTACACCGATACGACCACGCCCAAAACCGCCAACTTCTACTACCAGGTTGTCGCCGTGAGCCAGGGCGGCCTGTCGGCGCCCTCGAATGTGCTCAAGACGCCGATCACGCGCACGACGCTGCGGCAGATGGAGCGCATCGATCGGGCGTTGATCGCGGTGCCGGTTGAGGGCGGCGTGCTGGTGAGCTGGCGCATGCTGGGCACCGATCCCGCGAATATCGCCTTCAATCTTTACCGCGACGGACAGAAGATCAACACAGCGCCGATCACGAATAGCACCAACTACCTGGATGCGGCCGGCAATGCCAGCGCGGCCTACAGCGTGCGTGCGATCGTCAACGGCAGCGAGCAGGTTGGATCAGAGAGCGCCGGCGTTTGGGCCGCGACCTATCGCGATATTCCGCTTCAAAAGCCGGCCGGCGGCACAACTCCCGATGGTGTCGCCTACACCTATCGCGCCAACGATGCCAGCGTGGGCGATCTCGACGGCGACGGCACGTATGAGATTGTGCTCAAATGGGACCCGTCCAACTCCAAGGATAACTCGCAGGCGGGCTATACCGGCGAGGTGTTCCTGGACGCCTACACGTTCGAGGGCCAGCTGCTGTGGCGGATCGGCATGGGCCGGAACATTCGCGCCGGTGCGCACTACACGCAGTTCCTGGTCTACGATTTCGACGGCGACGGCAAGGCTGAGATCGTCGCCAAGACTGCGGACGGCACCACGGACGGCGTGGGCACGGTGATCGGCAATCCAGCGGCAGACTACCGCAACTCCAGCGGCTATATTCTCTCAGGGCCTGAGTATCTGACGGTCTTCGAGGGCACGACCGGCCGCGCACTGGCGACGACCAGCTACGATCCGCCGCGCGGGAACGTTAGCTCCTGGGGCGATTCGTACGGCAACCGCGTGGATCGCTTCCTGGCGGGCGTGGCCTATCTCGACGGCGAGCGGCCCAGCATTGTGATGGCGCGCGGCTACTATACACGTACCGTGCTGGTGGCCTACAACTGGCGCGGCGGGCAGCTTTCCAAGCAGTGGACTTTCGACAGCAACGTGTGGGGCAGCGCCTACACCGGGCAGGGCAATCACAACCTGAGCGTCGCGGATGTCGACGGCGATGGTCGCGACGAGATCACCTACGGCGCGATGGCGCTCGACGACGACGGCTCGCCGCTCTACACTACCGGTCTCGGCCACGGCGACGCGATGCATCTCAGCGATCTCGATCCGGATCGGCCAGGGCTGGAAGTGTTCCAGGTGCATGAGTCGACCAGCGCCGAGTACGGGATCGAGTTCCGCGACGCCGACACCGGCGAGACGATCTGGGGCGTGTTCACCGGACGCGATACCGGGCGCGGCGTGGCAGCCGATGTCGATCCCCGCTACAAAGGCGCGGAGGCGTGGGCGATCGGCGGCGCGTGGAACAGCCCGACCGGCGGGCTCTACACCGCGCAGGGCCAGCAGATCTCGACCAGCATTCCGCCCGCCAACTTCGCGATCTGGTGGGACGGCGATCTGCTGCGTGAGCTGCTCGACCACAACTACTCGGATGCAACCGGCGCGGGTGTCGGCACGATCGGCAAGTGGGATTACCAGAACAACACGCTGGTGAACTTGCTGACCGCCGACGGCACGCTGTCGAACAACGGCACCAAGGGCAACCCCAGCTTGCAGGCGGATCTCTTCGGCGACTGGCGTGAAGAGGTACTGTGGCGAACCGAGGACAGCACGGCGCTGCGGTTGTACACGACGCCGTATGTCACCGAGCATCGCTTCGTCACGCTGATGCACGATCCGGTGTATCGATTGGGCATTGCCTGGCAGAACATCGGCTACAACCAGCCGCCGCATACCAGCTACTATCTGGGCGTGGACATGACACAGCCCGCACAGCCGCTGATCCGTGTCGGCGACGTGGTTCCGGCCTCGGTGAATATCGATCCCGACTTGTGGAAGCTCAGCGCAAGCCAGCGTGTGGCGACGGTGTACGTCGAGCTGCCGCAGGGCTACGATGTCGCCGGCGCGGCCCTCACGACGCTGCGGCTGTTCGTGGATGGCAGGCCGATCTATGTGCAGGCCACGCCGGCAACCGTTGGCGACCACGACGGCGACGGCGTGCCGGATCTGATGGTCAAGCTTGACGGACAGCAGATCGGCGCGGCGCTCAACGGCTACAGCGGCGAGATCGAGCTCAGCGTGGTCGGCTATCTGCTCGACGGCTCGGCGTTCCTCGGCAGCGACATGGTGAAGGTCAAGCTGTAAGCTGGATTTCGATGTTGGACAAAGCACGACCGGGGCTCGTCATGAGTCCCGGTCATTTTATTGATTCTGGTGATTGCTACATGACGGCAATACGGGTCTCAAAATGGCATGTTTACGATGATCGGAAACGCTTGGGCACGCCTACAGGTTTAGTGACGCTTTGAAATTCGCTGCGTAATTCGTGTAGAGGCGGAAGAACGCCATCAGCCATCAAATTTAATACCTCATCTAGAGTCCATCGAAGTAAAATGCCCTGCCTGGCCATGTAGATAGCAACTTCGCTCAGATGGTAGCGGTCGGTATAGTCAAGCAATGTGTATCCGAGCAACTGATAAAGCCATTCGCTCTTCACTTGCGGGTTTTTGGATGTTTTAATCTCAATCAAGCAACCATTCACGATTAAGTCTGCATCGGCTCCGTTTACATCTGCACTCCCGTCAAATGTCGGATTGAGGATGGCAGGCTGCGAAAGCAGCGCATGGTATCGGTCATAGAACTGCCATGATAGGGTACATAGATCACTAATCCAACTTGGTTGAGGGATTGCCAAAAGCTTTGACATGATTGGCTGTAGCTCTGCTGCTGTGGGTATTTTCTCTTTGGAGCATAATCTGTACAATGAGAGAAAGAGTTCCTCATGTTCAGTCCATCCCTGATACAAGGCTGTAAGCAGAAGGTTATTCCTAGATGCTGATCGATATAACTCTTCACATAGGGCCAGCATTATGCAATGGTGTGCAAGTAATTCCTCTTGGGAACTCGGTAGCTTCCGTTGAGCCGGTTGGATCTCTTGAAGGTCGGACTCCAATTTGGCAAAGTAGGAGTTGAAGATACTTGGCCAAACCATAGGCAATATAGCTTCCCAAAACTCTCTGTCAGGATGTTCTGGTATCGGAATGAGTTGAACACCTTGATAAGCTATGAGATCCTTAACTGGTGTAGCGGTAAAATAGTATCGAATTCTGTAGTCTAGTGCCGTACCAATTAACCCCCACGGATAACTTACGTCGGTGGGTAGAACAGTGGTAGCATTTGTCAACGATTGTCGACACAAAGTGAGCATTTTGCGTGTATTCGGAAAGTGCGTGTGAATAAACTGACGAACAGGGCTTTGTTTCTTATCCAAATGAGACGTTAGTG
>DASWTW010000348.1:0-7413 GCA_036401895.1 Herpetosiphonaceae bacterium
TACCCTTTGTTCTCTTGTTTGTTTGTTCCTTTGTTCTCTCGTCCGCTTTCCGCCACCACCAGCGCGATCGCATAGTCGTGGCCGTGGGAGAGCGATAGCGCCACCGATTGCCAGCCCAGCGCGTCGGCCCGCTCGGCAGCGCCGCCATGCAAGAGCAGCGTGGGCTGGCCCGTAGGCGCGCGCTGCACCTCCAGATCCAGCCAGCGCACAGCGTTGCCGGCGCCAACCGTTGCCGCCGCACCAAAGCCCTGAAGCCCGATCCCCAGCGCTTTGGCCGCCGCCTCTTTCGCGGCCCAGCGCGCCGCCAGCGATCGCGGACGCTCCCCGCTGTCGCGACGCTCACCTGGGGTAAATACCCGGCTCAGAAAGCGCTCGCCCCAGCGCGCCACCGCCTGCTCGATTCGCCCGATCTCGACAATATCCACGCCCGTGTATAGCATAGCGTTGCCATTGTGGTTAAACGGCAAAGGGGCGATCTAGCGCCCCTCCGCTCATCGTTTGAGTCCGTGCCGTCGTGCTAGATCGACGCTTCCAGCACTTCCTGTGTGACATGACCGTTGGTGCTGGCTCGCTCCGGCCGGGGAACGCCACGACCAACGCCGCGATAGATGAAGCCGCGCTCGGCCATATCGGCCGGATCGTAGATGTTGCGGCCGTCGAGCACGATCGGCTGGTTCATCAAACGCTTGATCTTGTCGAAATCGAGCTGCTTGAACTCGTTCCACTCCGTCACAACCAGCAGCGCATCGGCGTGCTTGGCGACATCGTAGGCCGTCGCGCAGTAGAGCACATCGGGCATGTGCGTCTCGGCGACATGCATCGCCACCGGATCGTAGGCGCGGATATGCGCGCCGCGCTCCATCAGCGCCTCAATAATCGTCACCGAGGCGGCCTCGCGCATGTCGTCGGTGTTGGGCTTGAACGACAGGCCGAGCACGCCGATCGTCTTGCCGCCCACATCGCCGAGCACCTCTTCGAGCTTCTTGATGAAGCTGCGGCGCGCGTCCTCGTTGATGTCCATAACCGCCTGGAGCAGCTGCGGATGGCAGCCGGCCGACGCGGCCATGTGATGCAGCGCCAGCACATCCTTCGGGAAGCAGGAGCCGCCGTAGCCGATGCCCGCGTCCAGGAAGTGTGGGCCGATGCGCTTGTCGGCGCCCATGCCGCGCGCAACTTCTTTGACATCCGCGCCCAGCTGCTCGCAGATCGATGCGATCTCATTGATGAAGCTGATGCGCGTGGCCAGAAACGCGTTCGAGGCGTACTTGATCATCTCGGCAGTGCGCAGATCGGTGATGATGATCGAGGCCTGAAGCGGCTCGTGCAGCACGGCGACCTGCTCGGCGGCCTCGCGGTTGAGCGAGCCCAGCACGATACGATCCGGCTTGTTGAAATCGCTGACGGCCGAGCCTTCACGCAGGAACTCAGGATTCGATACCACGGAGAACGAAATATCGCCCGCCTCCTGAGCGATCAGATCCGTGACCCAATCGCCCGTGCCGACCGGCACCGTAGATTTGTCGATGATGATCGTGGGCTTGCGCAGTGCCTTGCCGATCGACTTGGCGGCAGACTCGACATACTGCATATCCGCCGAGCCATCGTGATTCATGGGCGTACCGACCGTAATAAACACATAATCGGCCTCGGGAACGCCCAGATCGTAGTTATCGGTAAAGTGCAGACGGCCGGCATCGAGGCTGCGCTTGAGCAACTCTTCCAGGCCCGGCTCGTAGATCGGCGTTTTGCCCGAGCGGAGCGTATCGAGCTTGCGCTGATCGATCTCGATACACGTCACATCATTACCCAAATCTGCAAAGCAAACGCCAGTCACCAGACCAACGTACCCGGTGCCGACGACACATATCTTCTTCACGAATCCCCTCCTGCAAGTGGGTTAAGTATATTAGGCTAAACGTCGAGAATCACAGCTTGGTTACGCTGCTGATCAAAGGAGATCAAGATTCGATTAACCTGCGATTAAGCGACGACGCTCCGCCATTAACAAATGAACTACTGGGAATGATACCAGGCTGCGGCCCAAACGCCAGCTAGCGGGTGTTAATATCGGTCAGTCCCTCGCCGACCAGCCGCGCGCCGCGAACATGTGACTCGTAATCATGGCCGTTGGCCTGAAACGAGATCTCTTGAATTTTAACCAGATGTTCCAATTCCTGCTTGAGGTCGATGTCGATCGAGCGCCAGGTATTGGGCACAAGCTCTGTCGTCTCGATCTGCGGCTCATTGGAGATCACGCCGGGCTTGTCGGGATAATCGAAGGCCCAGTAGCAAAAATCTTTATGCAGATTTGCCGCCACATGGTTGGTGTAGACTACGCGGATCAGCAGCGGACACTCGGTGCCAGACTGTCCGGCTTTGCTCAACGACTGATACACGATCTTGAGATCGGCTTTCAAACGCAGCTGCTGATAGGAGGCAACATCGGCCTGAACCTGCTGCGCGATCGCCGTAAGAAAGCCCTTATCGTTGCCGCCGCGCCGCACCAGCCGCACATACGGCTCCTGACAGCCGGTCCGACTCAGCGGATCGGCGCACTGCTGGGCCGGAATCACCAGCCCGCTGTCGGCAGCGCCCTCAGCCGTCGGCTTGACGGTGTAGATCCAGGGCAGTTGATCCGCCGGCGTGCTGCCAAAGACCGAGTCAACCAGCTCTTGAAAATCGCCGTCGCGCAGCAGCTCCCAGCTTGTTAGCTTGAGATCTTGCTGGCCATCGGCGGTTTGCAGCAGCCGATAGCCGCGACTCACAAGCGTCTGGCCCACCAGCGCCGTGCCACGCTCGGCCGCAACCTCAAGCGTGCGCTGCTCGATGCGCTCCGCTACCGCCGTCGTCGGCGTGTCGTTGTCCAGGACGCGGATACGATAGCGGCCAGGGCTTTGCAGCACAACCGGCATATTCGCCAGGCCGGTCTCGACCTCCAGTCGCAGCTCGTCGCCGGTTAGCTCGACCAGCATCTGGCCGCTCTCCAGCCGGAAGCGCGCGTCGGTCGAATCGTTCCACTGCCGTCCAAAGCGCCCGATCTGCATATTCGAGCCGGGCCACAGCGCGATCGTCGCCGAGTCGAAGTGCAGCGTCGTGGCCGGGCCGGGCGTTGCCTCTTTGCCCACAATCACGCGATCGCCCTGGTTGAGCTGGCCCGGCTGCAACACGATCGACTGGACCATCCCGGCCGGCTGTACCTGCACGGCCAGCGGCTGATCGACCTCAGCCGTCAGCACGCCGACCATCGGCTGCGACCACCAGCGGTAGGCGTACACGCCAGTCGTGGAGAACAGCAGGCAGAACAGCGCAAACGACGACAACAGCACCAGCCAGGCGACGCGCTCCGGGCGCTTCGTCGCGCGGGCAGGGGAATGAGTCGCTGGACGTTCGGTCTTTAGCATCGCCTACGAGCGCTCCTTCCGGCGACCATACAGCGCGCGCTGCTCCGCGCGCACAGAATCCGGCACCGGCTGAAACTGCTGCAAAAAGCTATCGCGGTAGGCCGCATAGCGACCCTCATGGATCGCCTGACGCGCGCCTTCCATCAGCCGGATCAGAAAGCGGACATTGTGGATAGTTGCCAGCCGCGCGCCGAGCATTTCCTCAGCCCGCAGCAGATGGCGAATATAAGCGCGGCTATAATGGGCGCAGCTATAGCAGTCGCAGCCCTCCTGGATCGGACGATCGTCGCGGGCCCAGCGCGCGTTCAGCAGATTGATGCGGCCTTGCGGCGTCCAGGCGGCGCCATGCCGTCCCAGCCGCGTCGGCTGCACACAGTCAAACATATCCACGCCGCGCGCTACGCCTTCCAGCAGATCCTCGGGCGAGCCGACACCCATCAGGTAGCGCGGCCGATCTTCCGGCAGTGCGGCCGTTGTCGCTGCCAGCGTCTCGTACATCTCCGGCTTGGGCTCGCCCACGCTCAGACCACCGATGCCAAAGCCCGCCACCGGCTGCGCGGCGATAAACGCGGCGCTTTCCCGGCGCAGGTCGACAAACACGCTGCCCTGAACGATCCCGAAGAGCGCCTGATCCGCGCGGGTTTTGGCCGCCACACAGCGCTCCAGCCAGCGATGCGTACGCTCCATGGCCGCCCGCGCATACTCCGCCGTCGTCGGATAGGGCGCGCACTCGTCGAAGGCCATAATGATGTCGGCGCCCAGCTGCTCCTGGATCGCGATCGAGCGCTCCGGCGTGAAGCGGTGCAGCGTGCCGTCCAGATGCGAGCGAAAGGTTACGCCGTCCTCGTCGATGATATTGGTCGCGCCCAGGCTAAACACCTGAAAGCCGCCCGAGTCGGTCAGAATCGCGCGCTTCCAGTTCATAAAGCCGTGCAGACCGCCCAGCTCGGCGACAACATCGCTGCCGGGACGCAGGAACAGATGGTAGGTGTTGCCGAGAATAATCGACGCGCCGAGGTCGGCGACTTCATGCGAGGAAAGCGTTTTAACGGTCGCCTGCGTGCCGACCGGCATAAAGACCGGAGTCGCGATCGTACCGTGCGGGGTGGTGAGCGTTCCCGCGCGTGCGCCCGTCATGGGGTCCGTATGCTCTAATGTAAATCGAAAAGGATGCGTTTGTATCATAATAATTCGGCGTATTATAGCATGTCGTCGGATGCTAGCTAGAATGATGCCGCTGTGACGGGCTTGTTACGAGCCGCAACCTGGCCTTTGGCACAGGTCGCCGCCTGCCCAATGTCCAGCGCTCCCGATACGGCAAGGCGGTATGCTGCAACCAAAGGTTTCACGAAACGAGGTTTTGTATGTTCGCTTCTGAACATATCGCTCATACCACGCCGATCGTCCACGCCGCCGCACGCTCAGACGACGCTTAGCATACGGGAGGTGCTCCATGCTTGCCACGCTCCCGACAATCGCTTCATCGCGGGCGGCCTATCTTCAGGAACTAGAGTCGACGACCGCGCAGGTCGGCGCGCTCACAGAGCTACCGATGCTGCCTTGGTCGCTGCTGGCGCTCAACGCAACCTTTTATCTGGATCAGTATCTGACGACGGCTGCCTACCGCGCGGCGCTGACAACAGCGCGTCACAGCGCTGCGGCTGAGCGCCAGAGCTGGCATGCGCTGTCCAGCAGTACCTATGCCGCACACGATCTGCATCGTTTGATCGAAGCTGGCGCCGCACGTCCACGGCTCTACCGCTGGCTCTTCGATCAAGCGCTGAGCACGGGCAATCCCGCGCAGTTTTTGCTGGCGCAGCACGCCGTCGAGATCGCCGAGGTGATCGACAACCAGCAGCTTGAAGCAGCGCTGTGCCTTGGGCTGCTCAGCGTGCCGGAAGACGCGCTAGCCGCCGTGGAACCATCCGCCGATGGCATTGTTCCAGGCGCCGAATCGATCGAGCTGCTGAGCCGCGCGCTGCTGAGACACCGCGTCACCACACGACATTTTGCGGAAAGCCTGCTGCTGCTCCATGCCGCGCGACGGGCTGAGCAGCTGACCGGAGCCACGTTCGCCGCGCCGATCGCGCTGCATGATCCGTCAGCGCCTGCGCTCGACTTCTCGTCCACACTCAAGCGGCTGCGCATCGTCCAGCGCCACGATCTGGCCCAGCGCGCCGTCACCTCCGGCGATCCCTTGACCGTCACCATCGTCGAGGCCGGGCTGGTCGAGGCCGAAGAGCTGCACGGCGGCCCTCAGCTGCTCCTGCTGGCGGCGCTGGATCGGGCGACACGCGGCTAGGAGTAGCAGTAGATTCGGGATCAGGCCCTCACCACCAGCCCTGCGGGCAAACAAGGGAACAAGCGAACAAAGGAACAAAGGGGCTTCTGTCCTGGCTTGTTGTTCGTTGGTTGTTGGTTCTTTGGCGAAGCCCTCACCCCTAACCCCTGCCCCATCGTCGCGGGCTCCCGTTCCCGCTCCTGTGCCATAGGCGAGGGGGAATTCGTGGTACTTTTTTTGTTCTTTGCTCTTTGTTCTCTAGGGTCTTGGTTCTCCTCTTTGTTCTCCATCTGTCCAGAAGGACAGGCGCGAATCCTGTCCGGTTTGCCGAGCCGCATACCGACCCATCGCACAATGCGGCGCGACGACCGGCGGCGTATAGTGAGGCCATCGTAAGCAAACACACATCCGAAAGGAATGCAACCATGTCTTCCTATACTCGCACGATTTTGATCACCGGCGCTTCTCGTGGATTGGGCCTGGCGCTGGCCCGTGAGCTGGCCCGCCGTGGCTGGAGCTTAATTCTGGATGCCCGAGGAGCCGAGGCGCTTGAGACTGCTCGCGCCGAACTGGCCGATCAGACGCGGGTCGTCGCGATCCCCGGCGATGTCACCGACCCGGCGCATCGTCGGGCGCTGGCAGAGGCGGCAGAGGCGGCAGGCGGTCTGGACGCGATCGTCAATAACGCCGGCATTCTCGGCCCCAGCCCGCAGCCGGCGCTGCTCGACTATCCGCTCGACGTGCTTGAGCAGGTGTATCGCGCCAACGTGATCGCGCCGCTCGGCATCATCCAGGCGCTGCGATCCAGCCTCAAGCCGGGCGCGCGCATTATCAACATCACCAGCGATGCGGCGGTCGAGCCCTACGAGGGCTGGGGCGGCTACGGATCGAGCAAGGCAGCGCTGGAGCAGCTGTCGGCAATCCTGGCCGCCGAAAACACCGATCTGCGCGTCTTCAGCGTCGATCCCGGCGACATGCGCACCCAGATGCATCAGGAAGCGTTCCCCGGCGAGGACATCAGCGATCGACCGCTGCCTGAGACCAGCGTTCCCGGCCTGATCGCGCTGCTGGAAGGCGAGCAGCCCAGCGGACGCTACGCGGCCCGATCGCTCGCGGCGGAGGTGGCGGCATGATGGCGGTTTCGAGCAAAAATGAGGTGCTGCGCCGTCTGCCCAGCTCGGCGATCCCGAACTTCGGCGGCCTGGATTATGCCTTGCCGCCCGAGCTTGAGGCCAGCGAGCCGCCCGAAGCCCGTGGCCTTGCGCGCGACGAGGTCCGGCTGATGGTCTCGTATCGCGCCGACGACCGCGTGGTACACCGGCAATTCCGGGATCTGCCGCGCTTCCTCGATCCGGGCGATGTGCTCGTGATCAACACCAGCGGCACCATGAACGCGGCGATCGCTGCGCTGCGCGCCGATGGAACACAGGTTGAGCTGCATCTTTCCACGCATCTGCCCGCCGACCTGTGGATCGTCGAGGTGCGACTGCCGAGCGAGAACGCCAGCAGCGCCTTTTACGACGCCAGCGCCGGCGAGATCCTGACGCTGCCCTGCGGCGCGACGGCCACGCTGCACACGCCGTATCTCAGCGACCGGCGCGGGGAGCACAGCGGCCCGACACGACTCTGGATCGCTACTCTGGACCTGCCCTATCCGCTCGATGAATATCTGGAGCATCACGGCTTTCCGATCCGCTATGGTTATGTCAAACAAAACTGGCCCGGCAGCTA
>DASWTW010000349.1:0-10296 GCA_036401895.1 Herpetosiphonaceae bacterium
CGAGGGGGAAAGTTTGGTACTTCTTGGTCCTTTGTTCTTTGCTCCTTGTTCTTTGCTCTTTGTTCTGCTTTAGGTTCTAGGTTCTAGGTTCTAGGTTCTGCTCTTCTTTGTTCCTTTGTTCTTTGGTTCTTTTGTTCCTTACAACAGCCGCCATATCGTGGACTTGACTTGCAACAGCACGTCGTCAAGCGGCTGCTCGGCGTCGATATGCGTGGTGTTGTCGCTCTGGCCTGCGATACGCTCGATCGCCTGGCTTTTGGCCTCGATCGTCGCGGGCTTGTGGGCGGGCTTGCGCTGCTGCGAAACCTCGGGGCTGACATGCAGCACAAATAGATGCTCGGCCGGCTGAATGTTGTGATAGATGCGCTCCTCGGCCTGCGCCAGCCTGCGACCAATCGGGCCGAGCTGCGCATTGCCGGCGGCGATGCGCGGCCCGTCGACCATGCGCTCGCCGATGCGCACCGCGTCCAGCGGATAGCGGTCGTAGATCACGATCGCACCCTGAGCAGCCTTGCGCCGTCCTGCCAGGTAGCGCCGATAGCGATCGCGGCCATCGGCCAGAAAGCGCAGCCGCTCAGCCAATCGGCGCGGACGATCCGCCAGCTGCGCGATCCGGCTTTGCGCGCCGAAGACACGACGGCTGCCACCGGAGACGAGCTGCGTCAGGCTCTGCGCCGCCTTGATCGCGCGGGTGATGCGTGACGGCTGGTTGCTGCCCATGTAGTAGCTGCGCACCACCATGCGCCACGACAGCCACTTGACGATATGCTTGATGATTGTGGATTTGCCCGCGCCGTCCGCGCCGACAAACGCGATCGTGATGCCGCCCGAGGCCGGAGTTTTGCGCTTGTCGGGCAGCGGCAGCAGACGCGCCATGATGCGATCGAGCGGCCACTGGCGCGACAGCATCACGCGGTAGTAGGTCATGCGCGCGCGGCGGCGGCTGTGGCGCTGGTAGGGCGCCAGCTCACGCCGCACCTGTGCGCGCAGCCGGAAGAGCGTCAGGCCATCGCGCGGGCTCGACTCGATCGTCGCCAGGAATTGAAAGATCAGCTCCGGCGAGACAAAGCCGACGTACTGCTCAAGCGCGTGCGCGATCTGCGTAGGATTAGTCTGTCGGCGCAGGTACTCGATCTCGGCCAGGATCGACGCCGGAATGCCGCTCTGCTCGCCACGGCCCAGAATGTCGTGCAGCACATCGCGATCGCGGTACTTGAGCAGCGCCCGCAGCGACAGCACGATCAGCTCCAGCTCAGGGATCGGAATCTTCACGCCGTCGCGCTCGACAACCTGATCCAGAAAATGCTGATCCAGCGGCAGGTAGTAGTTTTTAACAAACTGCTCGCCCAGCACCAGCCGGTAGTGGATATGTAGATGAATCAGCCGCCCGGTGGCCGGATCGAAGCCCAGGTAATCCTCGATCGCCGGATACTGCCGGTGCGGATGCGAGATGAAGGGCTTGAAGTCGTGCCGGTAGAGCAACTCCTTGAAGCGCGCGCTATCCTCGCGATCGATCAGCAGATCCAGATCGGTGCGTCCAGCCAGCGACAGCGGCAGGCGGAGTGTGCTTTTCCAGTGGCAATAGCGAATGTTTTCCTCGTTCAGCTTGTCGAACAAGGCGCGCACCGTCTGCAAGGTTGCTGCTTCACCGATGGCGTTCATGCATCTCACTCCTTGATGAGCTGATCGCAGGGCGGAACGTGAGCCGCTAGCTGATGTAGCCGAACTGCTTCAAAGGGCCGCGAAACCAGAAGCGGAACCAGGCGTTGATCCAGGGACTGATATAGTCGCGCCAGCGATCGGCCGCCTTGGCGTCGAAGCCGGCCTGGCCCAGACCAAAGCCCTGGCTGACCACGACCTGCTCAAGCATCGCGCTCTGGAAATCCACGCCGAGAAACTCGCAGACCTGCCGGATCTGGCCTTCGGGATCGCGTACCAGATCTTCGAACTTCAGCAAAAAATACTTGGCCGGATAGCGGCGCTGGTAGCGGCGGTAGCGCTGCACGCTCTCGAACCAGGCCCAGGTCGTCTCAAGCAGAATGAAAAGCTGAAACAGAATGCGAAAGCGCTTAAGCTGCTTGTAAGGCGCACTGGCCGCTTCTTTGGTGCGGCGGCGCAGCTCCGAGATAAAGATCGCGCGCGGATCGCGGAGCATATGGATGATCCGGCCCTCAGGAAACCAGTCCATCAGCGTCGGCACGTAGCGAATATGCGCCGGTGTTTTCTCGCCCGCGATCTGCTTGCCCTTGCGCTCGGCGTAGAGCTGAAGCATTACCCTGAAGAGCGCGCGCTCGCTGCGATCGGTTTCCAGGATGCGCTCCAGCAGCACCTCCGGCTCGACACGTTTGATGATCCAGCGCCACTGCGAGCTGACGCCGCGATACATCGAGCTGCGCGCAAACTCCGGCGAGTAGATATAGTCGACCAGCTTGCGCACATTGTCGTCGTCGCGGAGATCGCCGAACTTGCGGAATTTATAGCGCGCGCCCTCGGAGGCGATCAGATGGCCGAGAAAATGCGTTTCGCGGCAGATCGCGATCTGATCCGAGGCGTTGAGCGTCATGCGCATCAGCGTGGTGCCGCTGCGGCTCACACCCACGATGAAGATATACGGCGACTCGTCAGCGCCGGGCTGGCTGTGTTGATCCATAGCCGCATCCTCTAGACTGTGTTTCACGCGCTCCATGTCGTCTGCTCCGTCGCGCGCTCGTCGTAGGCATAGCCCGCCAAAAAATCGAACTCGTCGATCTTGCGCCGCACCCGCTCGATCAGCGCGTCGTCCCAGGGAACGCTGAAGCGGCTTTTGGGCAGCGACGTGTACAAGATCCCGGCGCACGCTTGCAGGTAGTCGTCGGGCGCGGCGAGCTTCAAGAAGCCGCAGAGCTGCTGAAGCGTGGGGCCGGGCTGGAGAATCACCTGCTCCTGGCGAATCGTCAGCAGGCTTTCGCCGACGCGCCGCCGGATCGCGACCAGCGCCTCGCAGTTGGCGAAGTACTGCGTGATCGCGTTGTCGAAGGTGCGGCCGCCGCGCACCATCAGCGTGCTTATGTTGTCGTAGGGATTACGCACAACGTGGATGAAGCGCAGATCGACGTTGCCCATGCAGCGCCGCAGCCGCTCAAGGATCGCGGGGCTCTGCGCCAGACGCTGCGTGGATTTGCCGGCCTTGCTGTCGCCGATCACCTTGAGCGTGCTGAAGCGGCCCTGCCACTGATCCGGCACACGATACGAGTACGACTTGCCGTTGCGCCCGGCCTTGGTGCGCTCTTTGCGCACCTGCCGTCGCGATCGCGCCAGCAGAATATGAAAAAGCTGCTCACGGCTGAAGCCGGCCGCGACATAGCGCAGCGCATCGACCTCGTCTGGCAGGATCACGTTGGGATGCGCATCCAGCATCGCGCCGACGATGCTATGCCCGCTGCGCGCATGGCCGATAAACATGCAGTAGCTCTCGATCGTGCTGAACGATCGCAGCTCGCCGCGTGAGCGCACAAACGACGTGAGATAGTCGCGTGCCATCCGCGCATGGCGATACACTGCCGCATCCGGCTCGCGATCGTGGGAGGCTGGAGCCTGTAACAAGGTCATGATCTGGCCTTTCTTATTTCGTGCCGATCGCCACTGAGGCGGCCATATTCCAGCGCACGCGCTCGTCCTGGCTGTCCGGCGTGACAATCACGGTGTAGGTGCTCTCGGTCGCGTTGGACTCGCTGGTCGTGGGCTTGATGCGCGAGACTTTGCCGGAGATCGTCAGGTCAGGCAGCGCATCAAAGGTGATCGTCGCGGGATCGCCCTCGTGCATCTGGGCCACATTGCGATCCAGCAGACTGTTGGACTCGACCTGCCACGAGGAAACGTCGGCGATCACGATCGCGAACTCATTCGCGGTCCAGACTTCGCCCATCGTGATATTGACGTTGATCACGGTGCCGTCGATCGGCGCGCGCAGTGTGGTCAGCTCAAGAGCCAGTTGCTCACGCTTGAGCGTGGACTCGGCCTGCTGCACCTTGGCCTGCGCCGCCGCGATCGTCGCCGCGCGGGAGCTTTCCAGCGCCGCCGCCAGCTGCGCGCTCTGCTCCTGGTTGGCCTGGGCGTTGGCCTCAAGCACGGCCGCAGCTTCCAAGACCGCCGCCGCGCTGTTTTCCAGCGTCGTCGCGACCGTCCCGCGTCCTTCCAGGCGAGCCTGCGCAGCATCCGCGCGCAGCTTGGTCGCATCCGCCGACGCGCGCAGCCGGGCAGCCTCGGCTTCGGCCCGCAGCGTCGCGATCTCGGCATCCGCCTTCAACTTGTCGGCGCTAACATCGGCCTGAAGCTGATCGTGCTCGGCGCGGGCCTGATTCAGCGCAGCCTGCGCATTCTCGACTCGCAGCTGCACGTCGCGCGCGTCAAGGTGCGCCAGCGCATCGCCTTTTTTCACCGCCGCGCCCTCACGGACCAGAACATCCTGCACCATCACGCCATCGCCGATGCCCCGGTTGGGAAAGCTCAGCTCGACGCTCTGCACCGGAACGACGCGGGCGCGGGTCTCGATCGCGGCGGCGTCAGCGCCGATCTGGGGCAGGTCCGCCGCCGGTGGAGCGGACTCAGCAGGCGCGGCGTTTGCGTTCGGCTGCTCCCAGTTCAGCACCAGAAACGTCGCGGCAGAAAGCAGCGCCAGCAAAATCCATCCGGCAATAATTACAGGCTTGCGCATAGACGACCTCTCGTAGCGTCGGGATCGAACCGATCCGTGTAAACAGTTCCTCAGCCGGCTTTATTCGAATCCGTCCACACGGAGGATCGAGGAAACTTCGGCCAGATGCTCGGGCTTGTGCTGACTGATATAGTCCAAAAACTGCTCTTTGCTCGAAAACACGGCGGGCGCGCAGTAGCGACCGGAAAGAAAGCGAAAGTAGGCTGCGGACTCCAGCGGCAGGCTTTGCGCCAGCAGGCTGGTGCTGTCGAACGGGCTGAAGGTGCGAAAACACTTGACGCGCAGATACTCGGCCGGCAGCGTCGTGTAGCCGAGCAGCATCAGCATCGCCAGCCGGTGACAGCCATCCGCCAGAAAGTAGCGTCCCGCAACCTGCTTGCCGCTCGGCGGTCCCTGCGGATCGTTGGTTGGCGGCAGCAGGCGCTCGGCGGTCTTGAGGATGATCGGCGACTCCCGGCGAAAACCGTGCGCCAGCAGATCCTCGTACACGCCGGCCGCTCGCCGCACGCGCTGGACAAACTCAGCCTCCAGCGCGGATGCATCCGCCAGCAGATCGCGCTTGCAGCGGATCGCCTCGGAGGTCATGAACCAGCGGTAGTATGCTCCCTGTCTGGTGGCCTGCATAAACGCGTCGAAATCGGCGGCGTACAGACCACGATGGTCGGCGTAGAAGGCTAGAAAATCGCGGCGGATCAATACGTCGTAGCGTAGCGGCGCGATCAGCGCGGCGATCTCGATGCCGTTTGCTAGCTCGGAAGCGTCAAGCCAGTACCAGTAGTTGCCCACACGCGCCGCTCGGCGCAGCCGGTTGGCGACCACAGCCAGCGTTTTGCGCACGCCCAGCTTGCCTGCCGGCTTGTGAGCAGCCGCCATCGGCGCATAAACCTGATTGCCTGTCGGATCTGCGCTCATGGTGTTTTCCGCCCGGCTATGCGCTGTATCCCGCGCTCACTCTGCGTAATCCAGCCAAGGCCCGCGCCGCGCGGAGCCGTCAGCTGCGGCGGCTGGTAGGTCCACTGCGGCGCCTCGATCCGTCCCGAGCCAAGATTCGCGCTGACCACACTGCCGATCAAGCCCAGCGCCAGCCACCAGATCGTCGTGCCGAAGAGATTCGACTGGATCATGTCCATGAAATTGCTGACGACGAAATGATCCAGCAGCAGCAGCCACAGCATCACGACCAGCTGCCAGCTCAACATGCCGCTGTTGGGCAGCCGTCGCCAGACCTTGCGGGTCAGCAGCAGCCACCACAGCGCCGGAAACAGATAGAAGAGCAGGCTGATCCCGCCCATCTCGGCGATAAACAGCAGGTACGTGTTGTGCGAAGTCTGGTGCTCACGAACGGCAAAATCGCCGACGCGAGTTTTGAACTCTTCGTCATACAGATCGTAGCTATCGAAGCCCCAGCCCAGCCACGGCCGGCTCTCGATCATATTGAACGCGGTAGCGGCGCCCAGCACACGGCCCTGCGCGGTATCCTGATCTTCGAGCCGGGTGGACGCCCATTGCAGCTCCTGAGCAAACGTCGTGAAGGCCAGCAGCAGCCCGCCGGCCAGAACTACGGCGCTCCAGCGACGGATCGCCGACGAATACACGAAGAGCAGTCCGAGCCAGACCAGCGCCGCGCCGAGCCAGCTGCCGCGCGAGAACGAGAAGAACGTGCCCAGATAGGCCAGGCCCAGCACTCCCAACGACAGCGTGCGCAGCCCACGCGAGCAGCTTTGCATGCCATACTGCAAGAAGATCAAGCCCAGAAAGATCAGCGTGCTCGTGTAGACGGCCGGATTGCCGAAGGTGCCCACGGTCCGCTCGCCAAGCCGATTCAGCCAGTGCTCGGGCAGCATCTGCGGCGCGAACCAGCCCAGCAGCCCGATGATCACCTGGACGATCAGCGTGATCAGGCCGGCCCAGGCCAGCCGTTTCAGATCGCGGCCCGTCGGCCCGATCAGCCGCACCAGCCAGTACATACAGAACGGCACAAACAGGCGGTCGTAAAATCGAATCATGAACTGCGTGGGCCGGGGCGTCAGCACCGTGATATTGACCAGCGCCAGCAGCAGAAAGATCAGCATGCATAGCTCGGCGCGGCCGAAGCGCACCGGCTTGTGCTCACGCAGCCCGAGCCAATCGCCAAAGATGACGACCACCAGCGCGGCGGGTATCATCAGCCGGTGGAGCAGCCAGTACATGATCCTGAACGCATCGTTGGGCGTGATCACGAAGTATGGAAAGACCAGCACCCACAGGATCACCGCGACGAACGGGTAGCGCAGAAAGAGGATCGTGGCAGGTACCAGCGCTGCCAGCGGCACCAGCGCGATCCACAGGCCATTGACGATCAGCAGCGCCGCGCCGACACCAAAGCTCAGCCCCAGCAGCACCGGCAGCCAGTCGGGCATGTGCCGCGCGTCCAGCCAGGAGCGCGCGCCGCTCAGGCCAGCCGCCTGGGCCGAGATCGATTTGCGCAGATGTGATAGTCGTGCCGCTGCCACTGGTTGCTCCTTAACGGTCGAACAAGGGAACAAGCGAACAAGGGAACAAAAGGTTTCGATGATAGCTTTTTGTTCTTTTGTTCTATGTTCCTGGCCCTCACCCTCGGCGCTACGCGCAAACAAGGGAACAAGGGAACAAGCGAACAAAAAGCATCGTGATCGTTTGTTCTGGGTTCTGTGTTTCTGGCCCTCACCCCCTGCCCCCCTCTCCCATTGCCATAGGAGAGGGGGAAGGTTGGTACTTTGTGCTTTGTGCTTTGTTCTTCCCTTTGTTCTTTTGTTCTTTTGTTCTTTCGTTCTCTACCGATACCCGTACCGCAGACTGGTCGCGCCGGCGCCCCAGCGGATCGCCGCCAGCTGATCCTCGCTCAGGATCGACCGCCAGCGCTCGTCGAGGCGAATCTCCGAAACCTGCTTCAGACGCATCTCGTTGCCGACAATGTGATGCGCTGACGGCCACAGCTCGGCCGGTCGCCGCTCAGGCTCGACGCCGCAAAAGCGGTCGAGCTGCGCCAGCGTGCCGCGCACATCCCGGCAAAAGTCTTCGTAGCCGATCTGCGCCCGCTTGTCGGATGGCAGCGCGCTCAGCGTCCCACGAATCCGCTCATGCAAGACCGCCCACTGTCGCGCCGCCTCGCGCGCATCGATCGCCGCGCCGCGCCGCAGCCGGGACGCCACCACGCCGCGCACATCGCGCACCAGATGCACTGCCCGCAGGTCCAGCGACGAGTAGCGCCGCAGCATCGGCAGCCGCAGCCGGTCCTTGGAGGTATCGACAAACACGCGCTTGCCCGTCACCGCCAGCACCGACTCGATCAGCGCCTCGTTGCGCGTAACCAGCCGCTTGATGCGCCGGGCCTCGGCGGGCCAGGCAGCAAACAGCGCATCGCGGATTGCGTTGAGCCGTGGATGTCCGAAGCTGCGCTTGCGCAGATGCTGCACCACACGCGGCCCGCCCAGCGCGAACTGCGTACTAAAATCCGCAGCGTCGAAGTTCTGGCCGCGCCGGCGCATCTCCGATCCAACCCCCTGCCAGAACGCACACGCTCTGATCCGCTGGCCGCACGAGCAGAGATAGGTCGCGGGATCTTCGCGCGCGATCAGCCCGTTCATCTCGCCGATCGTCGCGATCTCGGGATGTGCCGCCAGCAGCGTCGCCAGCAGCGTCGCGCCGGAGAACGCCGTAGTCTGGATCGACACAAAGATCGGTTGTGCAGCCTGATTCGCCATCCTCATCCTCGTCGCTACTCGAAGTAGCCCAGCGCCCGCAGCCGATCGCGGATCTCCGCCTCGTCCTCCGCCGACATCTCGTCCTCGTCGAAGGCCGGCTGTTCAGCGCTGGGCCAGTACACCATCGCCGCGCCGGGCTGAGCTGAGCGACTCGCCGGCGTCTCGGGCGCGAAGGTTTCGGTCAGCACACGGCCATCCATATCGGCGGGAACCGCAACGCCCATGCTGTGCAGCGCGGTCGGCGCGACATCTTCGATATGCAGATCCGGCAGCGGCGCGGCCTGCACCTGCACGCCCGGCCCATACGCGATAAAAATCCCCTCGCTGCGGTGCTTGGCCGGACCTGAGGCCACCGCACGGCGTGTCACGACCGAGCTGTAGTGACTCAGGTAGTAGCTACAGCCGTACTCGGGATCGGTGATCGCGATAATGTCGGGAATACTCGCGCCCTCCGCGCCTTCGTAGTAGTCGGTGCCGCGAAACGCGCGCTGAACGATCGGCCTGCCGGTCTCGGGATCGGTAATCTCGGGCAGCGCCTGCATAATCTCGTCGTACAGCCGCTGCTTTTCCTCGCCCTTGGCCCGAATACGAATACCCATGATGTTGTAGAAGATCGGCACGCAGTAGGCTTTGCTCTGCTCAAGATCCACGGCGGCGGTGCGGCTGTTGGCGGCCTTCTTGACCACCTTAGTATTCGCCAGGCCGGGGATGCGATGGATCAGCTTTCCGATCTTGTCGCGGGGCAGGCCCAGCCGCTTCAGCCAGCCGTCTGCGCTGGCCAGGCCGGATTTGTTCGATCGCGCCGCCAGCCAGCCGTGCTGATGCAGCCAGTTGTTGCAGTGAAAGCGCTTGGTATCGACCGGTCCCATGCCGTGATCCGACATGATCAGCGTCACGACATCCTCGCCCGCCTGCGCCACCAGCTCCCCAACGATCTCGTCGAGCCGCGTGTAGTAGGCGCGCACAGCCTCACACAGCTGCTGCACCTCGGGCCGATCGTCGGGGTGCGGCGAGCGGTGATACGGCCACAGGTAGTGGCCCATGCGATCCGTGCCCGTGAAGACGACCATGAAAAAGTCCCACGGCTCGGAGGCCATCAGCTCGAAGCTGACCCGAGCGCGCTTCTCCTCCATGTCGCGAAATTCCTGGACCAGCTCCAGCGTCGGCGCGGTCAGCTTCTCCTCGAAGGTATCCACGTGCGGCGTCTTGTCCATGAAGCGCTGAAGATCGATCTGGTAGTCCGTCAGGTGCGCCGAAAGCTCGGGCGGATAGGTGAAGACCGGCGCGCTGCTCGGCGTGAGCAGTCCGGTGATCATCACGCCGTTGACCGGACGCGGCGGAAAAGTCAGCGGAATATTGATCAGCACGACGCGGCGATCGTGGTGGGCCAGCGTATCCCAGAGCGCGGGAGACTTCAGGCTGCGAGCGCTCACCAGCTCCGGCTCGCCCGATGGCTCCGCATCGTCGTCGAAGAGCTTAACGAAATGGTAGACGCCGTGCTTGCCGGGCCGCTTGCCGGTCATGAAAGTGCTCCACGCGGCGGCGGTGATCGGCGGCACGCTTGAATGCAGCGGCCCCCATGAGCCCTGCGCGCGCAGGCGGCCCAGGTTCGGCAGCGTGCCGTCTTTAATCCAGGGATCGAGGACATCCCAGGTAGCGCCATCGAGTCCAATGATCAAGACTCGGTTGTTCGTCTCCATCGGTTCCTCCTCGCGATCTGCGCCGCGCTGATGTTTCGCTCAGATATAGCTTTTCAGATGCTTCCAGTACACGTTGCGGAACAGGTTAAAGAACTCGAACTCCATCTGATTCCACCACGCCACGTCGGTCGCGCCCCACTCCTGGGGAAACTCGTAGCCCCACTTTTTCATGAACGGGCCA
>DASWTW010000350.1:0-5128 GCA_036401895.1 Herpetosiphonaceae bacterium
CCGATCTACTGAGCCGCACCTTTCAAGATATTACGCATCCCGCAGACCTCCCACCTGGCGATACGGTGATTCAGCGGCTGCTGAGCAACGAGCGGGAGCTGGAAACCCTCGAAAAGCGCTACCTTCGCAACGACGGCGCGATCATCTGGATTCACCTCACGATTTCCCTGGTGCGAACCGAGACCGGCGCGCCGGCCTACTTTATTTCGGTGATCGAAGACATCACGGCGCGCAAACAGGCCGAGCGCGCACTACGCCGCAGTGAGGCCCAGCTGGCCGGGATCATCGATTCGGCGATGGATGCGATCATTACGATCGATCAGCAGCAGCGCATTGTGCGCTTCAACGCCGCCGCCGAGATGATCTTTGGCTGCTCGGCTGCCGAGGCCATCGACCAGCCGATCTCGCGCTTCATTCCCGAGCGATTTCACCGCGCGCACGCCGATCATATCTATCGCTATGGACAGATTGGCGTGACCAGCCGCTCGATGCACCTGACGCATCCGCTGCCGGCCCGCCGAACAGACGGCGCCGAGTTTCCGATCGAGGCGACGATCTCCCAGGTCGAGGTGGCCGGCGAGCGGCTCTTCACGGTGATCGTGCGGGATGTCACGGCCCGCCAGCAGGCCGAGGCGGAGCAGGAGCGCCTGCTGCATGAGCTGGCGACGGAGCGCACGCTGCTGGAAACAGTGCTCTACCAGCTGCCGATGGGCGTCATGATCGCCGATGCTGCCTCAGGCAAGCTCCTGCTTGGCAATGCCCAGCTGGAACAAATCTGGCAGCAGCCGTTTTCGTCGCACGGTGATGCGATCCACGCCGTGTCTGCGTATCCCGGCTTTTACGCGGATGGCCGTCTGTATCAGCCGGAGGAGCGCCCCATCATACGCACCATTACTAGCGGCGAGGTGGTGATGGCCGAAGAGATGGTTATCTACCGGCCGGATGGTGAGCGCGCCACGCTGCTGATCAACGCCGCTCCAATTCATGATCGCACCGGACGTATCATCGCCGGTGTGGCAACCTATTTCGATATTACCGACCGCAAACGCTCGCGGCAAGGACTGCGCCTGCTAGCAGATGCGAGCGCGGTGCTGGCAACATCGCTGGAGGCCGCGCCGATCCTGGAGCGGCTGGCCCGGCTGGTCGTTCCGCAGTACGCCGACATTTGCACGATCGATCTGGTGGACGATGCCGGCGAGCTCTATCGCGCGGTCGGTGTCCACGTCGATCCGGCACAGGAGCCGCTGCTCCACGAGCGCGTCTATCAATCGGAGCGCAGCCCGGAGAGCCTCGCACTAGCCGGCGGTGAGGTCGTCGTGTGTGCCGATTGTTCGGAGGTACAGCCAGACCAGGAGCTGAGCGATGCTGCCTATCAGCAGATGGTCCAGACGCTGGGTATGCGCTCGCTGATTGTGGCTCCCCTGCGCGCGCGTGGCCGAACGCTGGGCGTGCTCAGTCTGGCGCTGACGGACTCCGGGCGGCGCTATCGTGACGACGATCGTGTGCGTGTCGAGGAGCTGGCCGGCCGGGTGGCGCTGGCGCTGGATAATGCTCGTTTGTATCAAGAGCTGGAGCAGGCGCTGCGGGCTCGCGATGCGTTCCTGGTTGTGGCGGGACATGAGCTACGCACGCCGCTTGCACCGCTGCTTGGGATGACCGATCTGCTCAGCGGGTGGGCGCGCAGCCAGCCAACCTTTGATGCGCAGGCCAGTCGCTGGATCGGCGTGCTGGGTGAAAGCGCCACGCGTCTGCGGCGATTAGTCGAGTCGCTGATCGAGCTGGCGCAGGTGCAGGCCGGCCGGACGCATCTAACCCACCAGCCGGTAGATATCAATGCTCTGGTGCGGCAGCTCGTCTCGGAGCTGCGCATCACACCCAAGCATCTGGTGCATGTGGTCGGGTTAGATGAGCCGCTGATGGTAGACGGCGACGCGGCGCGGCTGGAGCTGGTGTTTACCAACCTGCTGCATAACGCGCTCAAGTACAGCCCTGGCGGCGGCCGAATCACGGTCCAGCTGAGCCAGCGCCAATCGTCGGCCTGGATCACCGTTCGAGACTCGGGTATCGGGATGTCTGAGACGGCGCAGCAACATCTGTTCGAGCGCTTCTACCGCGCCGATAACGCGACGCGGCTGAATATCGAAGGGCTGGGCATCGGGCTGTACCTGGTGCAGGATATTGTGCAGCGCCACGGCGGCCGGATCACTGTCGCCAGCGCCGAAGGACAGGGCAGCACGTTCAGTGTTTGTCTGCCCTGCGCTGCTGAGGTGGCGTCACCGGAGAGCCCCAAGCTATACGCGGGCGGCGCTGATGTCAGCGTCGATATTTGACAAATCCTGTGCAATTAGCTAACATACTATTGGGTTAGGGAGTAGCCGCCCGCGTAAGCGGGTCGATCAGTCGTCATTCCAGAGCTGTGCTCTCGGCTGATCGTATGTGCAAAGCACTACCGGCGAGACTACTACGACATTGGTTGCCGTGGGGTCTCGTTTTTTGTTGCCCTGCGGTCGTATTCACCTATGGAGGAATGACCGTGGATGCAGGAATGCTCTGGCTGTGGATCGGCTTCAACCTGTTTGTGCTGGCGATGCTGGCGCTGGATCTGGGCGTCTTTCATCGTCACGCACACGTCGTCTCCGTCAAAGAGGCGGCGCTGTGGAGTGTCGTGTGGATCGGCCTGGCGCTGCTCTTCAATGCCGGACTCTACTTCTTCTGGGAGCGGCTTGCTCCCGGGAGTTCCTACTCCAATCGTGAGGCGGCGCTGGCCTTCTTCACAGGCTACCTCATCGAGAAATCCCTCAGCGTCGATAATATTTTCGTCTTCGTGCTGATCTTCACCTACTTTGCGGTTCCGGCGGCCTACCAGCACCGTGTGTTGTTCTGGGGCATTCTGGGTGCGCTGGTCATGCGCGCGATCTTGATTGCCGTCGGCGCGGCGCTGCTCAAGGAGTTTCACTGGATCATCTACGTCTTTGGCGCGTTCCTGATCTTCACCGGCGTCAAAATGGCCCGCCATCGTAACGAGGAGCTGCATCCCGAGCGAAATCCGGTGGTGCGACTCTTTCGCCGGCTGATGCCCGTAAGTGATCACTACGAGGGCGAAAAGTTCTTTATTCGCCGAGCCGGCCGCCTGGTAGCAACGCCGCTCTTTCTGGTGCTCCTGATGGTAGAAAGCACGGATCTGGTCTTCGCCGTGGACTCGATTCCGGCGATCTTTGCTGTGACCAGTGATCCGTTCCTGGTGTACACATCCAACGTTTTTGCAATCCTGGGGCTGCGATCGCTCTACTTTGTGCTGGCAGGTATGGTGCACAAGTTCCAGTATCTGAAGCTTGGCCTGTCGGTGGTGCTAACGTTCGTCGGCCTGAAAATGGTGCTGGTCGACATCTACAAAATACCGACGGGTGTATCGCTAGGCGTGATTGCCTCGATCTTGATCGTCGCGATCGCTGCATCGCTCTACCAGGCTCGGCGCGGCAAGGTTGTGCCACAATCAGGTATCTAGCTGTATTCTACCGATAATCTGTTTTCTCAACACACACGGGCGAGTAGCCAAACCCACCAGGGCCGCTACTCGCTTGCCTATGGCTGCTGATCTTGAATCGATCTGGGCCAGGTGCTTTTGATATACGAAATCACCGCCCAGATCTCAGCGTCCGTCAGACCGCCGCCAAGCGCGGGCATGTAGCGGATTATGCCCGCCGGAGCCGTCGCCTGGCCACCATCCTTGATCGTCGTGAAGATCCACTGGTCGTCGTGCTGCCAGGTGGTAGCGCGCTCATCCAGAGGAGCGGCCGGCATCACACCATTTGCGCGGCGCTGCGGCCAGCCCTGCTCTCCACCCAGATCGCCGCCATGACAGCTGGCGCAGCGTGTCGTGTAAAGCTGCCGGCCTTGCTCTACAAGCTGCGCGTTCGTTGCATCCACGCGATCGACAGTACTGCTGGCCGAGCGCGTGCCGCTGCGGACGGCGAATACCAGCAGCGCCAGCATACACACGATCACAAATCCAATCACCAGATTCCGTCGTATCAGAAAATGAGGAGCGGCACGCGGCGTTCTCTGAGGAGAAGCCGTAGCTGAGGATCGTTTTGACATAACAGTCCAGACTCCAAAAATCTATTCTCCCCCATGCTAATACGCCTACCTGCGGCCCTGGTAGAAAATCCATTCCGCCAGGTTAAGAAATGTTACCGTGAGCACCCGGGCGCTTTGCTATGCTATAGCGAGAAGTAGCCTCAATGTGCTCCGCGCTAGCATTGAGGAGGTTTTGAGGAAGCATGAATCAACATACGCTCAACCGCAATGCGACGCTCGACGAGTACGACGCAGGCTCAGAAACCGGTCAGGATCGCGATCTTGTCGATTGGCTCGGCGTAGCCTCACGCCATATTGCGCTGCTGACGGCATGGATCGCGACGTGCGGCAGCTTATTTTTTAGCGAGGTGCTCGGCTGGGTGCCCTGTGTGCTCTGCTGGTACCAGCGAATCTTGATGTATCCGCTGGCCATCCTGCTGGCGATCGGCATTGTCCGGCGTGATCGCGGGCTGTATATCTACGTGCTGCCTTTTTCGATCACGGGCATGATCGTATCCCTGTATCACCATCTGCTGGTCAAGACCGACTGGCTGCCAGCGCCCGCCTGCGTGTCGGGTGTGCCCTGCACCGTCGACTACTTGAACTTGTTCGGCCTGATCACCATTCCCTGGCTCGCATTCACCGCCTTTACGATCATCACCGGTATGATGACTGCCTACGCCTGGCTGCGACCCGAGACAGTCGACGAGGCGGATGAGGAGAGCGAAGCTCAGGCCGCGCCGTCACGCTTCCACATCGATAACGCTACGCTGGCCACAGGCATGATCATCGTCGGCGTAGTGCTCGCGTTTCTGGTCGGTAGTACGTTCGTTTGAGATGTTTGAGATAGACGAGGAGTTTAATTATGGCTCAATCACATAGCCATAAAGCCGCCCGTGTTAACCGTGGGCGCACAGTTCCCAAGCAGCGCTCACGCGCGCCGCTGGTGCTGGGAGCGCTGGCGCTCGTGGTATTGGTGCTCGGCACCGTTATTGTCAGCCGGCTGGCACAGCCTACAGCGAGCGTTGAGCCGTTTAGTGCGCGTGTGATC
>DASWTW010000351.1:0-9065 GCA_036401895.1 Herpetosiphonaceae bacterium
TGTCTTCGGCGCCGGCCAGTACGCGCCGGTTTCGAGCGCGGGCAAGAGCTTGCTGGCCCATGAGCTGACACACGTGGTGCAGCAGTCAGGCGAGTCCGGCGGAGCGCAGGGCGCATCAGCAGCAGCGGGCGTGGTGCACCGGCGCATCGGCGATGGACACGATCTGTCGTCGCCCTGGCTGGCTGGAGACGTACGCCTGGAGGGAGCGTTCGACGATGAGGTCGGCAACTTCTTGCAGAACGGCAGCCGGGGAACACCGGTCAGGCGCGTGCAACAGCTGCTCTTCTTCCTCGGCTTCGACATCGGGCCGAAAGGTGCCGACGGCTTCTTTGGCGACGACACCGAGGCGGCGGTACGTGCATTTCAGACCATCCACGCTCCGCCGGTCGACGGCATCATCGGGCCGATCACAATCGGCGCGCTCGACCGTCTGGCGAACCGGCCCGAGCCGAATCGCACTACGCCCGGACCGGTGCCCGGCGGTCCGCCAACCGGAACTCCGCCCGCCATCAGCGTGGATCGCATTGATCTGGTGACAGGTGCAGCCGGCGCGATCGGCGGCTTTCCGGCGATCGTCGGCGGCGCGAGCCTTAATACGCCGGGGCCGTTCAACTCCACCACCGAAGTCAAGAACTCCCTGCAAGTCCACTTTCATCTCGACAACGGCTCTTCGGCTGATCTGACGCCAGTTCGCGAGATTCAGCGCACGGCAACGCTGGCCGGCGGCACGGTGCTCAATAATCCTCCCGATCAAGTGCTGCCTCCAGGTGTCGCGGGACCGCCGGCGCCAGGAGGATTTACCGGCGTGCTCATCGCTAACGACGGCCCGCCGGCGCACGAGATCCAGCGGCCGACGGCGGATACGATCGTGATCGCTGACGCGCCCGGCCTGCAAGGCATGGTCACGGCCAGCTACCCCGTGACCTACATGGCGCACTTCATTCTGACCTTGAACGATGCCACCAACGCGCCGATCGCCCGCGCCAACTTCGACGTCCGCATCGACAAGCGCACCGAGGTCGAAGTTCCCAACACCGAGAACCGCGCGTTCATTACCGCCAAGCGCGACTTTGTGCGCGGCAAGAATCTGTAGCGATTGCCGCAGCCGGCCGAGGAGATGTATGACCAGGCAACCCGAGCCGTCGGACCCAACAACTAATCTAGCGCGCTTTCAGCAGCAGCTCGACATCGAAGCGCTGGTAAAAGCAGGCGTTGCTCAGGGGCTGTCCGAGCCACGACTGCGGGCATGCGTCGATGGACTGAAGCCGATCTTCGATAGCCTCGCGTTTGGTGAGCAGCCTGCATACGAGCAGCTAGACCGGGCGGCGTTGGCCGGGCTCGCACCCGAGATCGAGTTTGTAGCACGCGCGATGGCCCAGAGCCCGACCGCCGACTTGAGGATCGCCGGGCTGCATGTGATGGGCACACTCGACTCGCCGGCTTTCGTTCAAGATCTCCAGGCCAGTCTCGAATCGGCGCAGGAGTGGGAGCGCATCGAGGCCATCCGCGCGCTCGGTCGCACGAAGCAGCCCGAGGCGCGTACGCTGCTGCGCTCGGCAAGCAGCCATCCCGAGCCGCAAACGCGTCAGGCAGCCATCACTGCCCTACAACAGCTCGACGAGCGCACCAAAGGATCGGCCTGAGCGCCTGACAAAACGCTTCACCGAGACACGCCAGTCTTTGCCGCATGATTCCGTCTGACTGATAGCTTTCACATATAAGTCAAAATGGTATATAATTCTCTATGTCCAATGTATAGAAGTTAGTACGAACCTACAGCTGTGAGTCACAATCATGCGGAAACGAAGCGTCAAACACAAGAATCTTACTCGCGTCGACCATGATGCTAGTCGCATGCACGGATACAACGTGCGCATCATGTGGCAAGATCAGCGGCGCTCAAAGTTTTTCTCCGATCGCAAATACGGCGATCGGCTCGGCGCGCTGACGGCGGCGCTTGCGTGGCGCGACGCGACCGAGAAAGAGCTGGGCAAGCCGCGCACCGAGCGTCAGGTGGTCGGAATCTTTTATTCCACCAGCGAAGAGCCTGGCATTCGGCGCGTGCGTGAGGGCAACACCGACTACTACCAGGCAACCTGGGCCACGTACGCGGGCAAGCAGCGCCGCACCAAATACTCGATCGCCAAGCACGGCGAGGCCAAGGCGTTGCAGCTGGCGCGGAAGGCGCGGGAGCAGGGCGAGCGCGAGCGATGGCAAACGCCGGCTCACGTCGAGGACTGAGCTGAGCCTGGCCGCTGAGGAGAATGGAGGGCTTTCGCTTGTGTGCTGCACGATTGTGCAGCACTTTTTTATGTCTATGAGATCAAGCCGGAGGTCAAACGCTCATGCAGCACGCTTCTGCCGGATGTAGGCCCAGAACTCCTCCAGAGTCGTCACTCCTTGATCTAACACGGCTGCATAAACATCACGGCTGGTCACTTCACGTCGATAGCGCGGATCATTCCAGATCGCCGTCTTGATCTCCAGGATAATCCGCCGCGCTGATGGTGTCAGGCGCACAGCAATTGTCTCGATTGTGCTTTGCAACACGTGGTACTGCGACGAATCGACGAGCCACAGATCGATCTTCCAGGCGCGCCGAGCTTCACCAAGATAGATGCCCCAGTACAGGCCGTGCGGCAGTCCTGGAGTCTGCGCCAGGCGCTCGTTACGAAAGCGCATACGGACCGGCGCCAGCGTGTCTGCCAGCTCACCGCCGAGCACGAAGAAACTAGCTAGGTTAAGATCGTTGGCCTCAAGATACAGATCGAGATCGCGCCAGACCATCAAGTTAAGGACATAGCTGCCGCTAAGATGCGGCGCTCCATACCGAGAAGCTACACGCAGCAGCCCGGGAAGCACGCGCTGCTCTGCTTCCACGCGCAGCTCGACATCGCGCTGATCCAGATCACTCATACACGCTGATCCATCCGAACGATCATTCAAGTCTACGCAGGTTTCCTGATCCCAAAGGACTCAAGCGGCGCTACCCGCCGGGCAAGAATCGCATTCACCGTGTCGCGATCGTGCATCGGAATCGACAGGTGGCGCTCCCTGCCTGCGGGCCACCACGTCTGCACATTGAGCGTAAGCGTCGTCGGTCGATCCTGCTCCCACTGATACGCCTGGATCTTATGCCAGGGGATGAAATGCTGGTAGAAAATGCCGGCCTCACGTATTTGACCTCGGCCCGTGCCAAAGAAGAGCAAGAACACACAAAACGCGATGCGAAACAAGCCTTCAGCCCACGTGTTGGCGCTGGAGTTGTCTACTTCTGTCATCGTCAAGAACACTACGGGGAGCGTGAGCACCAGCGCGATTCCGCCGGTAATAAGAATAAATTGCGACCCAGGCATAGGTCCAAGATCGAGCAGAACTGCGCCGGCCCGTCGGCGGCGGATCACAGCTCTGACCATCAAGGCCACGCCCACACAGACAAAGCCAAGCCGGAAGGCGAGCCACACCCACGCGCGCCAGGCAGCGGGCAGAATCAGGTACAGTGCCAGAGTGATGAGCGCCATTCCTATAGCCGCGCTCAGCAGCACGACCGTTTGCTGTCGAGCGACGCGCGCGCCAAACCAATCGCGGGTGAGCACGGCTGAGGCGACAACGGTAAGAATCAGCATGAGAAAAACGAATAGTCCAATTCCGATCGTGAAGAGCATGGTTGTTTTCCTTGGTTGTGGCGATATCTGCCAGAGTGATACGAGTGGAGGTCACGCAGGTTACAGATGTAGATTCTACCTCGGCGTCTCATCGGTAGAGCCATAGTATACGGCATGATGCGGCTGCCTGGGCCATGGGATTAAGCGCAGACCAGCAGATCGTGTTCTGCATCGTCTCACGTTCTGCTATCCTCTGGCATACGCCTTGCTTATCCGGCGCCTTCACATGCTGTAACGGTGCAGCAGGAGTAGGGAGGAGCAGGATGTATTTCAGCGTTCAAAAACTGATCAACGAGATCGTGCCCGACGAGCCCGATCCACAGGCCGCCAATGCGCTTCAGGAAGGTCTGGGCGGTCAGTTCGGCGAAATGCGCACGATGATGCAGTACATGTTCCAAAGCTTCAACTTCCGAGGCAAGGCCAAGCCGTACAAGGACTTGATTCATGCCGTGGCGGTGGAAGAGATCAGCCACGTCGAGCTGATCGCCACCACCATCAACCAGCTGCTTGACGGCTCGCCACGCTACCAGGGAATGCTGGGCGGAACCAAGGATATGGGCGACAGCGGCGATGGAACACCGCTCAAAATTGCGCTCGACGCCAAAAACACCCACCATTTTCTGGTCGCTGCGCAAGGAGCGATGCCCGTGGATGCGGCTGGTAATCCGTGGTCGGGCTCGTACGTGTACAACAGCGGCAACCTCACGCTCGATCTGATGTACAACTTGATGCTCGAAGCTACAGGCCGGCTGCAAAAATGCCGCCTGTATGAGATGACCGACAACAAAACCGCGCGCGCGACGATCGCCTACCTCATCGTGCGTGACCACGCCCACGAAAACGTGTTTGCGAAGGCATTGCAAACACTCGGCGTGAACTGGGGCAAGACCTTGCCGATTCCAAACTTCGACGCGACGAAGTTTCCCGAGGTCAAAAAGCTGATGGATGCGGGACTCCATCTCAAGCAGCACCATTTCCGCCTCGATAATACATCGCTGATGGCGCAGATTTTTCAAGGACCATCCGCGATGAATGACGGCACGACAGTCGTCACCGACAACGATCCTCCCGAGGGAGCGCCGATGCCGGAAGCGCCTGAGCGGCCCGAAGAGTTCTCGCCGGGCCTATCGCCCGAGCTGATGGAGCTGGCCCAGCACCTGACGAAAGCTGCGTCCTAGCACGCTGTCCTACGTCATGCATGAGTGGTAATGAGCACGCCCCTGCTAGCTCAGGTGTTAGCAGGGGTAGCTTTTGAAGGCGTGTGCTAGATGCTTCAAGTAGATCTGCTCAACGCGTACGTTTCTGCCTAGCCTCCTCATCTTCGAGCACTCCTCTGACCGCTGTAGATCCTCAATGCTACGTCTTTCTGCCAAGCACTTGACATCAGCGGCTGGCTCACCGAGAATCAGAGTATGAGCGAACATCCACAACTCTCAATTCGCCAACTTGTCGCCCAGATCGCTGAGGCCCTGGGCGAGACCGAGTCGCAGCCACGGGATCAGATCCGGCGCATGATCAAAATCATGGGCGCGGATTTCACCCAGGAGTTGCTGCGCGAGACCGAGATCGTCGAAGCCCAGGGTGGGCTCTTCCTGGAGCGCGAAAATCGCCGGCGAACACCCGGCGGCGTTTTCTTCTACCTGGCACGCGACCGCATGACCAAGCAGCAGCGCGGCAAAGTCTTTGGCGGTCCTCAGAACCAGGGACAACCTGTCGCGCCGCCGTTTCAAGCCCAGGACTTGCCGGAAGTCCTCCAGGAGCTCACCAAACAGTACGGAAAGGCATCAACGGTGAAAATCACGCTCATTGGACGGCCCACCCAGGTAGTCGAGCGCGGCGACGTCGTGATCTTCGGCCTGATCAGCGATAAGCAGCCCGCCTTGCCCAAAGGTCTACCCGCGCCACCAAAAGAAACCAAGTATCTGGTGCTGGTAGCCAAGAAGCAATGGAACAAGGTCGCCGACGTGGCCAAAGACGCCGAGGATGCGCTGATCCTTGAGGGATATCCGGCGTACGAGCCGCGTCATGCCGGCATTACCGTGTACGCGCTCTCAGTCACAACCAAGAAACAGCAGGCCGCTAAGCGTGAGGCGCAACGAGCGGCAGCCGGCGGCCAGCAGCCTTAATCAAGCCAGCCCAGGACTGATTGACGGTCCTGGGCTGGCTTCGCGCTATCAAGCCTACACCTATGGGCGGATCATCGGCAGATAGGCTCGCTTCGTAAGGTTCGGCGGGGTTGGTGTGCGGGTCGGCGTGCGCGTTGGTGTGCGGGTGAGCGTCGGCGTGGGCGTGCGCGTTAACGTCGCCGTCGGTGTGCGCGTGGGCGTAGATGTGAATTCCGGCGTGGGCGAGGGCTCCACGTTCAGCAGCCCGGCGTCGATCGTCGTGATCGAGATCAGATTCGAGCCAAAGGTGTACACGTTGGTAAAGCCAAAATTCGTGCCGGTCGGATTGATATCGCTGTCGATCTGATCGTTTACGCCGGCGTCCAGAGTCGTAAACGAGGCGCCGGTCGGCAGCAGCACCCGGACACGGTAATTACCCGGCAGCGGCGCGACTAGCGTGTAGTTGCCGTTGCTGTTGGTGGTTGTCTGGTGAATCAGCGCGGTCTTCGTGTCGTTCCAGAGCTGAACTACCACGCCGCCGACACCGGGCTCGCCGGCATCTTGCACGCCATTGGCGTTGAGATCGTGCCACACAAAGTTACCGACATTGATCGGCGTCGGCGTGCGCGTCGGCGTGGGCGGGCGGTACACAATAATTCCCGCGTCCATGATCGTCGTGCTGATCACGTTTGAGGCCAGCGTAAAAATATTAGTAAAGCCAAAATTCGTGCCGGTCGGATTAATGTCGCTATCGAGCTGATCATCGCCGCCGGCCATGTCTATAGGCGAGAACTCATCGTCGGGGCCTGGCAGCAGCACGCGAATACGATAGCTGCCCGGTATCGGCGCGGTGACTGTGTAGATGCCGCTGGCGTTGGTCGTGGCGCTGTCGAGCAGCGCGGTCTTGGTGCTGTTCCAGAGCTGAACCGTCACCCCAGCAATGCCCGGCTCTCCGGCATCTTGCCGCCCATCTTTATCCAGATCGTCCCACACAAAGTTACCGATATTGATCGGCGTCGGCGTGCGCGTGGGCGTCGCGGTGAGATCCAGCTCGTCGTTGGGATCTCTACGCGAGGCTGGCGTCGAAGTCGTCATGGGCGCTGCTGCGGCAACCTCCGGCGCAAGCGGCTTCGCCACCGACAGCAGTCCGTCGCTTGGCTGAGGCCGTGTCGCGGGATCAATCAGCCCAATAAACACCGTCAGAACAAGCAAGCAGATAGCGATCCACGTGAGCGAGTGTTGGCGCATAGCTGTGCCCTTGTTATGAGATGCCACAGTGATCGGGAGACAAATGTTAGTGTGGTTTCATCATAGCAGATCGGTCAAGGACCATGGACGTAGCGCAGATTACTGCTCCTTGACTCATATCTTTGCTACAACAAGCTAGCCATATTTCTCTTCGAGCGCAGCTAAATCTTCTGGCGACTCGATCCATTCCTCGGTGAAACCACAGTTTGTACAGACGAAGCGCGTCACCTTGACGCTGCTGAAAACGGTGAGGCCAACCGGAATGTTATTACCGCTGCCATAGGCGCCCGCCTGACCGGGAATACGGATGATCCGCTGCTGCTGACACTTTGGACACGTCTGTGAGTTCTTCATGTGCATTCCTTTGACTACTATCGCGGGTTGCTGAACATGTTCTCTGTTACGAAGATATCGATTGATCGTTGCAGGCGTTGAACAACCACGACTCGGCGGCAAAGGGACAACAAAAAAGAGCGGATGCGCTGAGGTTGCACATCCACTCCAGGTACGTGACCAAAAGAAGAACGTCTAGCCCTCGTGCAGCGACTCGGCCTCGGCGGCGGCTTCATTCTCCGCCTGCTCCTGCTGCTTGACCAGCTCAACCTCGATGCTGACCTTGATCTCATCGCTGACCAGCCAGCCGCCGGTCTCCAGGGCGACGTTCCAGTTCAGGCCCCACTCCTTGCGGTTGATCTTGGTCGTCGCGCTGAAGCCCGCGCTGGTGGTGCCCCACGGGCTCTTGGCGATGCCCGCATATTCGACATCCAGCACTACGGGCTTGGTCACGTCGCGAATCGTCAGATCGCCGTGGAGCTTGCCCTCGCTCTGGCCGCTCTGCTCGACGCTGGTGCTTTTGAAGGTAATCTGGGGAAACTGCTCGACATTCAGGAAATCAGGCGAGCGCAGGTGATTGTCGCGATCGGTGTTGCCGGTGTCGATGCTCGCGGCGTCGATCGTCACGTGAACCTGAGCCGCCGTAGGATTCTGCTCATCCGCCTCGATCGTCCCCGTGAAGCCGGTGAACCGCCCGCGTACTGTCGAGATCATCATGTGCCGGACCGCAAACTGGATCTCCGAGTGCGCCGCATCGATCTGCCATGCCATGTTGAGCCTCCGAATAACTATACTTTTGTTAGTTACTAATTTTCTGTCACTAGTTTAGCAGGAAACTCAAGCTTGTCAAGAGGCAATTTCCGATCGCGGCAATATTCGTCATTGTCGGGCTGGGCTGAGCAGGGCGGTGGATGAGCAGCAAATGAGCAGGCTTTGGCGCCAAATGAGCAGCGTTTGGCTGCCAGGCGATCTGGAGGATGAGCAGCGAAGCGGAGTATTCTCTCAGCATCAAGACGAACTCAAAATCAACCCTAAGGAGCACACCCGTATGAACTCGATCGCCCGTTTCGCCCGCCTGCTCGCCCTCGCCAGCGCCCTGGTGCCCGTCGCGACCTTTGCCGCTCCGGCAGCCCGCCCGGCCGAGCTGCTCAGCGCCTGCCAGCTATCGCCCAGCCGCTCTAATTGCGATTATCAAGATCCGCAGGCGACCGGCTGCAACAACGACGCCTACAACCTGGCTCAAGCCGACAGCCTGGGCGTGGTCCGAGCCGTCGTGCGCTACTCGCCGATCTGCAAATCGGCCTGGGCGCGAGCGGTCAATCTGAGCTACCAGCCCAACACCAGGATCACCGCGCAGATCGCGCGCAGCACCGGCGGCCTGACGGCGCGAACGGAGATCTATCCCAGCACGGCCGCCGTCAGCAACATGCTCTACATCGGCGATGGCTCGCTGGCGCAGGCGACCGCCACGCTGCAAAACAGCTACGGCCAGATCCTGGGCCAGGCGCGGACCGGCTGGGCGCGCTAAGCAGACGATCGCGAATATACGACAACAGGCGATGCGTGGCTGCATCGCCTGTCGTGCTGTTGTGAATAACTTAAGGGTCAGAGCTTCATTTAACCAGACGAATGCGTTTCAGCGCGACCCACTCATTCCACTCGGCGTCGAAATCATCATACTGGATGTAATGCACGCCATTGCGCAGATCCTTGA
>DASWTW010000352.1:0-5551 GCA_036401895.1 Herpetosiphonaceae bacterium
CAATGGTATGCAGGCCGAACCAGACCGCCGCCGCGCCGCCCAACGACGGGCCGATCAGTCGCGCCAGGTTGTTGTTGAGGATATTGAGCGCGTTTGCCGAGAGCAGATGCTTCTCGCCGACCAGCTGCGGCAGCAGCGCGTGCTCGGCCGGCGCGAAAAATTGCGCGATCGTCGCTGAGATGAATGAGATACCGTAGACGATCCAGAGCCGATCAACCGATGTAACAAAGAGCACGGGCAGCAGAGTCAGCGCCAGAAGCAGATTGCTGATCACCATCGTGCGCTTGCGGTCCCAGCGATCGACGAAGACGCCGGCGACCGAGCCAAGCAGAATCTGGGGCAGCACCCCGGCCATAAACATCAGGCCGGTCGCCAGTGTCGAGCCGGTGAGCTGATAGATGTAAATCGGCAAGGAAACGCGGATCATCCAATCGCCAACAAGCGAGATTAGCGCGCCAAACCAGAGCAAGGCGAAGTTGCGTTGGCGTAGTAAAGATAGCACCGGCGTGCTCCTTTCGTGTAAATCGACAGCGATGTCGCAGATCGATTGGAATGGCTGGGACGCTTAAGACCGCACGTGAGAGCGGTGCTGGAGGCTGTGACCGAGGGGCCTACCCTGTCTGCTCAAGGCCGCACATGCCACGTATCGACATCGCTTGGAAAACATGCACCAGGGCGAAGGAATACCATCCGCTCGCCCTGGTGTCTTCCCGGCACCGTCTGATGTTACGAGCCCGCGATCGAGGCGAGACTCGCTATACATTCGGAGAGCCGCTCCGCCAGCGTACGAACATGTGGATCGGTGATCATGGTGCTGTGCGTGCCCGGAACCACATGGACCTCAACCGGCTGTGCCGAGATCCGGCCCCAGCCCATCGTCGGCTCGACGACATCCACGTCCGGCTTGCTCGGAACACGATCATTCCGCTCCGCCTTGAACAGCGTGATCCGGTGTGGATATGGCTGCGCCTGGTAGCGATCGGTGGCGCGTCCGTTGGCGTCGAACATATGCATGAAGCGCAGCAAATAGTCCGGCCGCGTATCCGGCGGAACCAGACGCAGCTTCTGGAATGCTTCCAGGGCGTAGCTCAGCTGCTCTTCAAGACTGAACGCCTGGAACTCTTCCCGGCTCAGCGTGATATGCTCCGGCCCGGCGATCCGAACGACCAGATCGTAATCCAGGCGATCGGAGGTTTCATGCTCCGACCACAGCAGCCACGGCGACTGGGCGTGCGTGTCGATGATGCCAAGGAACTCGACCTCCGCACCCTGCCGCTGGAGCTGCTGCGCGATCTCGAACGCCACCAGACCGCCCATCGACCAGCCGGCCAGGCGGTACGGGCCGTGCGGCTGAGCCGTCTTGATCGCCGTGACGTACTCCGCCGCCATCGCCTCGATCGTCTGGTGCAGCTCCTGGCCCGCTTCCAGGCCACGGATCTGCAATCCATAGACCGGCTGATCCGTGCCCAGCTCGTGTGCTAGCGGCATGTAGCAGAAGACGGTTCCGCCGGCCGGATGCGCGATGAACAGCGGCGGCTGCGATCCCCTGGGCTGGAGCGGCACCAGCGGTGACCACTGGCGCGACGCCGGGTCTTGCCGCAGGAGGCCCGCAAGCTGCTCGATCGTCGGCTCCTGGAAGAGCGTTGTCAGCGATATCTGCTGCCCGAACGCGCGCTCGATCTGGCTCATTAGCTGGATCGCTAGCAGCGAGTGGCCGCCCAGATCGAAGAAGTTGTCAAGCACACCGATCGGCTCGACCTTCAGCGCTTCCTCCCAGATCTGCACCAGCTTCAGCTCGACGCTGTCGCGCGGCGCGATGTAGCTCTGCTGCGCATCCGACCAGGTGGCTGGCGCCGGCAGCGCGGCGCGATCGACTTTGCCGTTGGGTGTCAGCGGCAGCCGCTCCAGCAGCACGAACGCCGAGGGCACCATCGACTCGGGCAGATGCTGGCGCACAATGCCGCGCAGTGTTCGCAGCAGCGCCCGCTGATCGCCCTCTGCCACGACATAGCCGACGAGTCGGGTGTCGCCCCGATCGTCCTTGCGAGCGACCACAACCGCATCCATAACGGCCGGATGCTGCCGCAGCACCGCCTCGATCTCGCCCGGCTCGACACGCACGCCGCGAATCTTGATCTGGTGATCGACGCGGCCCAGAATATCCAGCGATCCGTCCAGCCGGTAGCAGCCGCGATCGCCGGTTCGGTAGAGCAGGTCGCGCTCGTCAGCCCGGAACGGATTCTTGACAAAGCGCTGCGCCTGCTCCTCGGTGGCGTTGAGGTAGCCATTGGTGCGGAAGGGCGTCCGGATCACAATCTCGCCGGGCTCGCCGATGCCGCACAGCCGGTTATCCGCCGTGAGCACCAGCGCTTGAGTCTGCGGCAGCGGCCAGCCCACCGGCTGCACGCTCGGCTGTGGCTCCTGCCCGACCTGATAGCAGCACTTCGCCAGCGTGGTCTCGGTGGGACCGTACAGGTTGGCGATCTGGCTGCCGAACGTTTCGCGCCAGCGCCGGACCAGCACATCGCTGAGCGGCTCGCCGGCGAAGAACGTCCAGCGCAGCGACGTGAGCGTGAGGCCCTGCGGCAGATCCGCCAGCCACGACTGCGCCAGGGTCGGCACTGTGTGCAGCAGTGTAATCCGCTCACGCTCCATCCAGGGCAGAATGTGATGTGGCGCCAGCGTCAGCCCCGGCTCCGGCAGGCACAGCACGGCGCCGCTGACCAGCGGGAGCAGCATATCGCGCATGACCACGTCGAAGGACAGGCTGGTCAGCTGAGCGCTGCGATCGTGCGGCTCGACGGCGAATGTTTGCCGCTGCCAGTGCAGGAAGTGGCTCAGGCCCTTGTGATTGCCAAGGATTCCCTTGGGCACGCCGGTCGTTCCCGAGGTAAAGAAGATATAGGCGGCGTCGCTCGGCTGCGGGACATGACGCGCAAGATCGCGCTCGGTGCCCCGCGTGTCGGATCGAACATAGCCTGTATCTCCGTCGATCGTGAGGATCGGCAGCTCTCCCAGGTCTTCCAGCCAGGCATCCTCGGGCTGCCGCTCGCCGATGTGCAGCAGGTAGCGCGCCTTGCCTTCCCCGATCATCTGGCGCTGGCGCTGGGTTGGCAGGCCGCGATCGACGATCAGGAGCACGCCGCTGCTTGCAAGCACGCCCAGCACACTGGCGATCAGCCCAAACTGGCGCGACCCCACGACGGCTACCACATCGCCGCGCTCAAGGCCGTGCTCCACGAGCGCGCGGGTGATGCCGCGTGCAGATGTCGCCAGCTCGGCATAGCTCCAGGCTTGCTCGCCGCACACGATCGCAGCGCGATCCGGCTGGCGGGCGACCCATGCCGTGAACATATCGGCAACCAGCTCGTAGTCGGGCTCGGCCAGCGCTACGCTCGGATCGGGCAAGAGCTCCTGTGCCGCCGCAGTTACCAGCGAGTAGCGCTGGATCGGCTGCGCTGGATCGGCCGCGATCTGCTCAAGTAGATAGGTCAGCTGATCGAGCATGTTCTCGATCCGCTCGTCGCTGAAGAGCGCCTGTTGATAGACCAGATCCAGCTCAAGCCGGCCGTCCCACTCCGCCGCGTAGAGAGTGATCAGGTATTTGGCCTCGATCTCGGGCTGCTCCAGCGCGCTCAGCGAAACATCCGGCAGCTCGATCCTGGTACGCGGCGTATTGCCGAAGTTGAGCACGACCTCGAAGATCGGGTTGCGGCTGAGATCGCGATCCGGCCCCAGCTCCTCGACCAGCTTCTCGAACGGGACATCCTGATGCGCGTAGGCGCCGAGACAAACCTCGCGCACACGTCGCAGCAGCTCGGCGAAGGATGGATTGCCCGAAAGGTCGCCGCGCAGCGCCAGCGTGTTCAAGAAGCAGCCGATCAGATCCTGCGTCTCAGGCTGATTCCGCCCCGCAATCGGCGAACCGACGATGATGTCGTCCTGTCCGCTGTAGCGTCCAAGCAACATCTGGAAGGCGGCTAGCAGCGTCATGAACAGCGTTGCACCCTCGCGCTGGCTAAGCGCTGTCAGCGCGGTGCTCAGCTCTTTGGACAGCAGCACCGTCCGACGATCGCCACGAGACGAAGGAGCCGCCGTGCGTGGATAATCCGTCGGCAGTGCCAGCACGGGCAGCGTGCCGCCGAGCTGCTGCCGCCAGTAGCTGAGCTGATGCTCTAGCGCTGCGCCCGGCGCCTCGGGATCGAGCCACTGCCGCTGCCAGACGCTGTAGTCGGCGTACTGGACCGGCAGCTCGGGCAGCGTGATCTGCTCGCCGGCGACAAAGCCCTGATAGAGCGCCGCCACCTCTTGCACCAGGATATTCATCGACCAGCCATCCGCGACGGCGTGGTGGATGGTGAGCAGCAGAACATGCTCAACGTCGGCCAATCGTAGCAGCTTCACGCGGAAGAGCGAGTCTTGCGCGAGGTCGAAAGGTTGTCGTGCCTCCTCGGCGATCTGCCCGCGCACTGCAGCGGCGCGCTCAGCAGCGCGCCGCTCCGCCAGATCGATCTGTTGCACACGGATCGCCTGGGCCGGCGCGATGACCTGAACCGGATTCTCGCCGATGGTGATGAAGTTGGTCCGCAGCACTTCATGCCGGGCAACAACGGCGCTCAGGCTTTGCTCAAGCGCTGCAATGTCGATGCGGCCTGTCAGCTGGAGCGCCACCGATACATTGTAGGCGGTGCTCTCAGGCTGGAGCTGATCGAGGAACCAGAGGCGCTGCTGGGCAAAGGAGAGCGGGAGCGGCCGGTCGCGCGGGACACGCGCCAGCGGTGGGCGCTCCTGGCTGGGCGCGGCACCACGGGCGCGTAGGATGGTCGGGACCATCCCGGCGACCGTGGGCGTTTCAAAGAGCGCGCGCAGGGGCAGCTCGGCGCCAAACGTGTCGCGGATGCGGGTGATGACCTGGGTCGCCAGCAGCGAGTGGCCGCCGAGGTCGAAGACGTTGTCGTGGATGCCCACGCGTTGGACATGCAGGACGTTGGCCCAGATGCCGGCCAGCAGCTCCTCGTCCAGCGTGCGCGGCGCGACAAAGGCGCTGCCAGTCTCGGGCTTGGCCAGCTCGGGGGCGGGCAAGGCGTGGCGATCGAGCTTGCCGTGCGGCGTGAGCGGCAGCGCGTCGAGCACGACAAAGGCCGAGGGCACCATGTACTCGGGCAGGTGTTCCTGGGCGTAGCGCCGCAGCGTGCCGACCACATCGCCGGTGGTGGTGGCGGCGGGTGGCGTCAGGGACGGCTCAGTCGCAAACAACCGGTCATAGAAGCTGTTGGCACGATACTGCACGGAGGCGTAGGCCGAGGTGTAGGCGAACGGCACGCGCTCACCCGTGGCACGAATCACTTCACCGGTCACGCCGTAGTCGGGCTGCGTCGGGTGCGCCTGGGGACCACCCCACACCGTGCCTACGATGCGGTCGCCCGCTTGGACGTCCAGCGGCGGGTCGAAGGCCGGGAAGTAGACCGGCAGCCAGGCGTACTCCTCGTTGAGCGTATCGATCACCGCGCCGTCGCCGACGTGGAGGTTGAGCCAGACCAGGAAGCCGTCG
>DASWTW010000353.1:0-6308 GCA_036401895.1 Herpetosiphonaceae bacterium
AATGTTTTTGTACCCCGCAAGCTGTACCCCTGGAACGCTGAGTGCTTCTGTGGGGCCCTGGCTCAGCGCGAGGCTTCCATGTACGGCGCGCTTACTTCGAGGATCGCTGCGAGCGCTGCTTGTGACGGAACATGCCGCGTATGTCGTCGCGCAGGTCGCCAAGGTAGAGCCGCAGCGCCAGAGCCAGATTGCGCTCGCTGTAGGCCGCGCCCTGCCCGCCCTTCGCATCCACCAGGAAGAAGCGCAGCAGCAGAATCCCAATCGCGCCGAGCATCAGGTGCAGGATCGGCAGGTTGATGAACAGCAGCGGCGGCAGATAATCCCACAGCAGATGCAGTACGACCGAGCAGACGAAGGCAATTAAGACGTTGCTGTTGAGCGGAAAGTAGCCCTTGGCGTACTCGCGCCACATGGCAGCAGCGATGATCGCGGTCCAGGTGCCGTGGCCCAGCGGAGCGAGCAGCGCTCGCAGGCGGATGATGTCGTGCATCGCCTCCAGGCCGCCCGACGTGACCAGCGTATTGAAGGCGTAGCCCATGCTCTCGAACGCCGCAAAGCCCATTCCGGCCGCAGCGCCCAGCACGATGCCATGCATCACCGTGGGGTAGCGCTGCCGTGCCTGGAGCAGAAACGGCACACAGACCATCAGCTTGGCCAGCTCCTCGCTCAGGCTGACGATGCTGGCGTTCAAAAAGGTCAGCTGTCCGAAGATGCCCTCGCCGTTCGACGTGATCAGCCGCGCCTCAAGCAGCGTCGCCGTCATCGAGCCGACCACGCCGCCAAAGAAGAAGATCAGCGCGATCTTGGACAGCGGCACGTCATAGAGCGTGCCGTCCTCGTACAGATAGGCGATATAGACGATCGGGATCAGAAACGTGCCGATCATCAGCAGCTGCGGCAGCAGAATCGCGTTCTGCGTGCTGATGGTGACCGTGTTCAGCGCCAGATACAGCGCGACGCCGATCAGCAGGATCTTCCACCACCAGCGCTGCCACTGCGAGACGACCATCGATTTGCCCATGTTGGCGACCAGCGCCGCAACCTCCGCCGCCGACAGCGACGGCTCGGCGGTCGGCATGATCGTGCGGCGATCGATCACCACGGTCGGCGCGTCGTGAATCGAGGGCACGCCGCTGGCCGGCAGGCGAGTAGGGTCAATGGCCACCGGGGTAGGACGCGTTGTTGCGAGCGCCTGGCCACAAATCGGGCAAAACCGGGCTGATGCGACCACGGTCGCGCCACATTGGGTACACTGCATCGCTCTTCCGCTCCTTGTATATGCTCTGCTTGCTTGGATTATACGTCGCGAGGCTACTAATGATACTGAGTCGATCCGGCTTTGTCTAGGAAGAACGAAGGAACAAACGAACAAACGAACAAACGAACAAAGGAGAACCTAGAACCTAGAACCCAGAACCAAAGAACGATGCATAGGAAATAAGTTTTTACAGCTGGAATAGCCAAATTTGCGTAGGGGCGTGATAAATCACGCCCTTGGCTCAGATTTGCCAGACATATTTTGGTGATTTCGACAACCTTTTTCGACAGAATCTTCCCCTCGCCTGCCGCAACCGAAGCAGAAGCCTGCTGAGGTTCGGGGAAGGGGAGGGCACGTCAGTGCCAGGGGTGAGGGCCTAGCGCAGAACAAAAGATCAAATGAACAAAAGAACAAAACGATCCGGCCGAAACCCTTTGTTCCCTTGTTTCCTTGTTCCTTTGTTCCTTTATTTGCCTGCCTGGCCTGCATGTTGCTTGCTTACCGGCAGATGCAAGGAGCAGATCGATGGAAATATGGGAAGTCTGGTATCCGAACGCCGCCGCTGATGGCCTGCTGATCGCGCGGGGCAAGCTCGAACCGACCGATGTGCTCTGGCTGCACGCCGCGCCCGACACGTTGCGGGCCGAGGTGCGCACAATGAACGGCGAGCGGCGCGCATTCGGCGATCAGCTCAAGGCCACCGGCGATTTTCCGATGACGCGCCTTTCCCGCCACGACGACTCGATCCGGCGCGAGGATCGCTGGCCGGCCCAGGAAGATGTCGGCTCCCTGGTGATCCTGCCTGGCGGTGAGGTCGGGCGGCTGACGGCCTGGTGGAACGCCGACGACGGCCAGGAGTGGCGCTGGTCGGTCGAGTTCTACAATCATCGCTGATCTGCAAGCAGATCGATAGCGCGCGGGCATGACGCGGCATAGATTGTGCTATAGCGATAACGCTTCGTATTTGTAACAAAGGCACAATCTAGTATGACCCAACAATCCACTCCTGCCGTCGAGGATGCGCCGGATGGCACTGTTCCCGGTGCGCTCGATCGCGGCGACGGCTCAACGATCTTCGCCCTGTACGCTCCCGGCAAGCAGTCGATCCACTTGATCGGCGACTTCAACGATTGGCAGCTGGACGCCGATCCGCTCAACGTAACCGAGGGCGGCCTCTGGTGGATCGCCAAGCAGCTTGAGCCGGGCCAGTATCACTATAAATTCGTCGTGGACGGCAGCACCGAGATCGCCGATCCCTACGCCCGGCGCCTGTCGGAGGACGGCACGCCGCTGGTCGTGGTTGGCGGCGAGCCCTACCGCTGGGGCGATAGCGGCTGGGATCGGCCGCCCTTCAGCGATCTGGTGATCTACGAGCTGCATATCGGCGACTTCAGCGCGCCCTACACCTACCGTAGCGTGACCGAGAAGCTGCCCTACCTGCGCGACCTCGGCATCAACGCGATCGAGCTGCTGCCGGTCTTTGGCTTCGGCGGCAAGCCCGGCTGGGGCTACGATCCGCTCTTTTTCTTCGCCCCCGAGCAGACCTACGGCTCGCCCGAAGATCTCAAGGAGCTGATCGACCAGGCGCATCAGCACGGCCTCGCGGTGATTCTGGACGTTGTGTTCGCGCATACCTCGCAGGATCACGCCTTCAACAAGCTGTATCCCTACGATCAAAGCCCGTGGTACGGCGAAAATAATATGTCGGAGCAGAACCAGTTCGGCTTTCCTAAGTTCGATCACACGCGGCCGGCGACCAAAGATTTTATGCGCGATGCCCAGAATTACTGGATCAACGAGTATCACATCGACGGCTTCCGCTACGATTATACGCGCGGCATCGGCTACAACATGCAGGATGGCGTCAGCTATCTGGCCTTCAGCGCGCGCGAGGCGATGCCCAATCTTTACCTGATCGCCGAGGAAAGTCCGGAAAAGCCTGAGATTGTGCGCGACAACGATCTCAACGGCGCGTGGCATGTGCGCTTTAACTACATCGCCAAGGCGCTGCTGCGCGAAGGCCAGTACCTGGATTGGGACTGGGACAAGGAAGAGCTATGGCCTTCACTGTGGGATGCTCAGCGGGAGGGCTACAGCGATCCGTCGCAGATGGTCAACTACTTCGAAAGCCACGACGAGTCGCGGGCGGTCTTCGAGGTGCTCACCGTCGAGGGCCAGAGCGAGGAGGCGGCGCGCTACAAGTCGGCGCTCGGTGCGACGCTGCTCATGACGGCGCCCGGCGTGCCGATGCTGCTGCACGGCCAGGAGTGGGGAGAAAACACCGAAAAAACATCGCGTCACAATCCGCTGCACTGGGAGCTGCTCGACACCGATGGCGGGCTGGGGCTGAAAACGCTCTATCAGGCGGTGATCGGCACGCGGCGTGATCATCCTGCGCTGCGTGGCCCCAACATCGCGATCGATCACTGCTCGGCGGAGCACAAAACGCTGGTCTTTCATCGCTGGAACGACGAGGGCGATGTGGTCGTGATCGGGCTGAATTTCTGCCCCGCCGACCAGCAGATCGAGGTGGAGTTTCCCGGCTCCGGCCGCTGGCGCGACGTGCTCTCCGGCGAGGAGTTCGACATCGACGGCGGGTGCGTGCTGCATCTGGGGCCGTCGCAGGGTCGCGTAATGGTGAAGCTCTAGCCTACGAGGGTCGGTAGAATGTCTGCTATAATGTCGGGCATTGCATCCCCCGGCTGTGCTGCATAAAGGTGCCTCATGCCCAAGACGGTATTTATTATTGACGACGACGTAAGCCTTCAGACGGTGCTGGAGATTACGTTGAAGCAGGCAGGCTACCACGTGGAATTAGCCTCGGACGGCGAGGAAGGTCTTGAGCGGCTTGATAGCATTCAGCCCGATGTGGTCATCTCGGATGTGATGATGCCCCACGTCGACGGCGTGCAGTTTTTTCGCCAGATCCAGGAGCGCCTGAGCTACGCGGGCGTGCCGATCATCATCATGACAGCCCTGAGTCGCAAGCCCTGGTTTGCGGATCTTGAGGCCCAAGGCGCCGTTATCGTCCACAAGCCTTTCAACGTCGAGCGTTTGGTCTCGCTGATCGATATGTACGTCGCGGATTAGACAGATGGTCGCCGTTCCCGCATTCTATTGGCAGGGCGTGATGTATCACGCCCTGTTTTCTTTTTGAATCAACTACTTGAGCGCGTCGAAGCGCGGCTTGAGCGCGGCGTAGGTGTCGTCGATCGCCTCCGGGATCAGCTTCACGCCGCCGATCAGCGGCATAAAGTTGGTATCGCCGTTCCAGCGCGGCACAATATGCAGATGCAGATGCTGATCCACGCCGGCGCCGCTGACTCGACCCAGGTTCATACCCAGATTAAAGCCGTGCGGCTGCATCTCGGCCTGCAACACCGCCGTGCAGCGCTGGCTGAGCGCCATAATCTCCGCCGCGATTGCTGGTGCCAGATTCGCAAAATCTGCGGTGTGCTCGTACGGCGCGACCATCAGATGGCCGGGATTGTACGGGTATAGATTCATCAGCACATACGCGTGCTCGCCGCGATACAGCACCAGCTTTTCGGCGTCGCGGTTGGCCTGGTGAGCCACACACAGCACACAGCCCTGGTCCTCCTCGCTGCTGCTTGTCTTGATGTATTGACTGCGCCACGGCGTCCACTTGATCTCCATGCCTGCTCCTTGGTTGGTCGTGATTGCGCTCAGAGTGTAGCATTGTTCAGTCGATCGTGGGTGCGCTGGATCTGCGCTGCCAATTCCTGATCCACAGCATCGCCGCGCTCTCGACGTCCCCAGAGCAACATGATCCAGAAGACCGCGCACAGGCGGCGGGCGGCGTCCAATCGTTGTTGCGCTGCCGGCTCATGCAGCGCGAACGAGTCGATGAAGCGCTGCCAGGTGCGATCGCCGATGTGGCGTGAGGGCTGCGCCTCGACCAGATCCGCCAGATCGAACGCCCGATCGCTCCAGCCGCTGTACTCAAGATCCACGCAGCGAACGTGCCGGCCGTCCCACAGGCAGTTTGCCAGATTTGGATCGCCGCGGCTAAACACAACCGGGGCCGGCCGCTCAAGAATCGCTCGATCCGCCCTGCTGGGCCACTGCGCCACCACCTCTAGAATCTGCCTCACCAGCCGATCATCTACGTGAGCCCCGAGATGATCCAACCAGGCTTCGACGCGCTGCATGAATACCGCAGGCGTGCCATTCACGGCGTGTGGATACGTGATGACCTCGGGAGTGAGCGCATAGAGCTGTTTGAGCGTGTCGGCCAGAGCTGCAAGCTCGCGCGGCCCAGGCTGAGCCTCCCGCAGCGACACGCCTGGTACAAACTCCATCACCACCGCCGGCAGCTTAGAATCGGGCCAGAAATGTAGCGGCTGTGGCGCGATCCGCAGGCCGTGCTCGGCGAGGAGACAGAGCGCCTGCCATTCTCGCTCGGCGCGCCGGCGCTCGTCGATTTTGTAGAGCTTGATGCAGACCGGCTGATCCGCAATTTGCACGCGGTAGACGGCGTTATTCATGCCGCCCGAGAGGCGCTGGATCGCGCCTGAGGTAGTCGCCGGCTGGGAGTGCGCCGCCCGTGTGCTCGCCAGTGCTGCTTCGATCGCGGACTGGGGAATCGTCATGCAAGGCTCACTCGATCGATGGTCGGAAGCCCTCGCCCAGCACCTCGTTGACGTTGCTGAAGATCACAAACGCGCTGTCGTCGCAGTCGCGCACAATCGCTTTGAGCACGCTGATCTCGGACTGCGCCACCACCGACAGCAGCACCGTGCGCTCGGCCGCAGTATAGCCGCCGCGTCCTTCCAGCACCGTCACGCCCCGTCCCAGCGTGTGCAGGATCGAGCGCTGGATCTTGTCGGGATGCCCCGTGATGATCACCGCCTGCCGCGCGTAGGAAGCGCCTTCCAGCACCAGATCGACGGTGCGCCCGCTGATGAACGCTACCAGCAGCGCGTAGAGCAGCTTGTCAAGCGAGAAAAGATAGGCGGCGGCGGCAAAGACCAGCACATTCATCGCCAGCAGCGAGCGGCCCATAGGGATCGCGCGCCAGCGCTGCAAA
>DASWTW010000354.1:0-13231 GCA_036401895.1 Herpetosiphonaceae bacterium
CGCTTCGTCCGTGACGGTGGCGGTCGCTTCGGCCTCTGGCGTTTCCTGAGCTGTAGCGTCGGCTGGGTTGCCAATCACCGCTTTCGCGTCGTACTGCCGCAGATCAGGCTGATCCTGGGCAGGCGTGAGCGACTCGGTGCGGGGGGGAGGTGGTTGATCCTGAGCGCGGGATGGCGCGGGAGCTACGGATGTCAGCGCCATCAGCACGAGCAGGGCAAGCTGGCACCAGATACGAAACGGCGAAATTTTCATGAAGCGACCCTTCCTTAGGACAGGAAAAAAAAGGGGTGACAATGGGCTGAGTGCCTCGACACCAGGCAACAGGGGAAGCATGTACGTACGCTTAAACGGCATGATGCTTCAAAAGTTACTGGTAAAAAAACCGTAAAGCTGTGAAGCGTGACAAAATCCAGCGGTATGAAACAAACAGCCTCCCTTCAGAATAGCAAATTCGCCCATGCGGCTCAGTGAATCCTTGGTCCTATGTGCCCCGACAAGAGTACTACTACCCGGTTTGGGACTAGTGTTCAGGCCGGCGAGCATATTTGCGATCGGGCATATAATGGTGAGCGGCGAACTAGAATCCTGGCGCGGTGGTGGCTGTACGGTACGACCACAAGCGTTAGCAACACGGGAGGATTGAATGGCACTGACGACGTTTCCAGATGATTTTTTGTGGGGCACCGCGACGGCCGCCTATCAAATCGAAGGAGCGGTTGACGAGGATGGCCGCGCGCCTTCGATCTGGGATACATTCAGCCATACGCCGGGAAAAACCTTCAACGGCGATACCGGCGATGTTGCCTGCGATCACTACCACCGCTGGGAGTCCGACGTTAAGCTGATGCAGGAGCTGGGCCTGCAAACCTATCGCCTTTCGATCGCGTGGCCGCGCATTCTGCCGCAGGGCACGGGCCAGCCGAATGTGCAGGGCCTGGATTTCTACGATCGGCTGGTGGACGGGCTGCTGGCGGCGAATATCACGCCGTTTGTCACGCTCTACCACTGGGATCTCCCGCAGGCGCTGCAAGATCGCGGCGGCTGGGCTAATCGCGAGATTGTCGATGCGTTCGTCGAGTATGCCGACGCAGTTGTGGGGCGGCTCGGCGATCGAGTGACGAACTGGATTACGCACAACGAGCCCTGGTGCGCCGGATTTCTCGGCCACTTCATGGGCCTCCACGCGCCGGGCATCACCGATCTCAAAACCGCGCTGCAAGCCATTCATCACCTACTGCTGTCGCATGGCCGCGCTGTGCCGGTGCTGCGCTCAGCCCGCGCCGGAGCGCAGGTCGGGATCACGCTCAACCTGTCGCCGACCTACCCGGTCTCGGACTCGCCCGAAGATGCGGCTGCGGCCCAGCGCGCGGACGGATTTTTGAACCGCTGGTTCCTGGACCCGCTGTATGGTCGCGGCTATCCCGAGGATATGCAGGCGCTGTTTGGCGAGGCGCTGCCGCAGATCGAGGCGCATGATCTTGACCTGATCGCCACGCCAACGGATTTTCTGGGCGTGAACTTTTATTTCCCGGCGGTGATCCGCGCGGTCTCGCCGGAGGTGAACCCGCTGGGCGGTGAGCAGCGCAGCGCCGACGAAGCGGCCGCCGAGGGCCGCGAGATTACGGCGATGGGCTGGGAGGTGAATCCTGACGGGTTACGCGATCTGTTAGTGCGCCTTCAGCACGACTATCAGCCCAAGGCAATCTACATCACCGAGAACGGCGCGGCCTTTGAGGATCAGGTCGTCGACGGCGCCGTCCACGATCCGCGCCGGATCGCCTACATTCAGTCGCATCTGGAAGCCTCGCACGCGGCGCTGACGAGCGGCGTTCCGCTGCGCGGCTATTTTGCCTGGTCGCTGATGGACAACTTCGAGTGGGCCTACGGCTACGCCAAGCGCTTCGGGCTAATCTATGTCGATTACACGACTCAGGAGCGGATTCTGAAGGACAGCGCGCACTGGTACAAGCGCGTGATCGCCGAGAACGCGGTGGTCGAGCCCTGATCCAATTGTTCCATAGGGGCGTATTGCATACGCCCTGGAATTCCCCAATCACCATCTACACGGCGCGTAGCTGCTTAGCGGTTACGCGCCATGTGCGATCGAGACTTCCTCAGGCGCGATCTGCCGCTTGAGCAGCGCCTTGGTGATCATCAGCACGCCGAACGAGCAGCCCAGCAGGATCACCGACAGCGTCAGCGCCACACTTAGCTCAAGCTCAAAGCCGATATAGATCGCCAGCGGCATGGTCTGGGTGCGGCCCGGCAGATTCCCGGCGAAAATGATCGTCGCGCCGAACTCGCCCAGCGCGCGCGCCCAGGCCATGACTACGCCGCCACACAGCACGGGAAACGTCAGCGGCGCGGTGATCAGCCTGAAAACCTGCAAGCCGCTCGCGCCGTCCAGTGCTGCTGCCTGCTCCAGCTCACGATCGACGCTCATAAATCCTGTTGTCGCGGCCTTGATGTAGAGCGGCGCGGAGACGAACAGCTGCGCCAGCACCACCGCCGCCTGCGTAAACGCGATCGTCAGGCCGAGATCGTCAAGGTAGCTGCCCCAGATGCCGCGCCGACCAAACGCCAGCAGCAGGCCAACTCCGGCCACGGCGGGCGGCAGCACGATCGGCGCGTCGATCAGTGTGTCGAGCAGCGCCCGGCCGCGAAAGCTGTAGCGCGCCAGCAGATAGGCCAGCGGCGTGCCCATCAGGATCGTCAGCAGCGTGGTGATCGTCGTCGTCGCGAAGCTCAGCCCGATCGCCTGCATCACGGCCGGCTGTTGCAGGTTGCTTAGCAGCAGGCCCGGCGGCGTGCGCAGCAGGATCGCCAGCAGCGGCAGTGCCAGAAACAGCACCAGCGGCAGGCTCAGCAGCGCCAGCCAGGCGCGACCGCGTCGCCGTTGCGGTTGCCGCTCGTGAATCGCCTGCGGCCGGCTCTGCGCGCGCGTCTCGGCTATGCGGATCTGTCGTTCGTTGAGCATCGCTTTCCAGGCTCCTGTCGCGTCCGAGGCATGACGTTTGGGCTCGGTCTCGTCGTCGTTCATGTGGCGGCGGGTGCCAGCGCGCTTTCACAGGCATCCAGCCACTCCAGCATCGCCTCGATCTGTCCGCGCCGAAATTCCAGCACCAGCAGCGCATATGGCGTCGCGTCTTCGATCTGCGCGATCTCCGCCCGCAGATTGTCCAGCCACTGGCGGCACTCCTCACGCTGCGCCGCAATCAGCTGCTCTGTAAGCGTCGCGCCGAGCTGCTGAGCCCAGAAGAGCTTGGCCAGAAATTCGATCCGTAGATCGCGGCCATGCTGCACGGGCGCTGCCACCCAGCTGTCGAAGGCACTGCGGCCGGCCTCCGTTAGATCGAGCAGACGTCGCGGCGGCCGTGCCTCCTGCGGGATCAGCTCCGCCGCGATCAGGTCGTCGGCTTCGAGCTTACTCAGCAGCGCGTAGAGATGTGCCTGCTTGAGATGCCAGACCAGCCCAAGCTGCTGGGCGGCTTGCAGGCGCTGGTGAATCTCGTAGCCGTGCAGCGGCTGCTGCCGGATGAAACCCAGCAGTGCGTGCTCGATCGACAGGCTGGTTTTGCGCTTAGGACTCATAGCATCTAGCGTTCCGAATACTCAATCGGTGAGTACTAAGAATTATGGCATGATCCAGCGCCCGCCGTCAATAGCCGCCGCTGGTCATACGTCCCGCGCGTCCGATCTCTATCTTTCGTCATGCTTCCCACGCCTCACGAATATTCCCTCGGTGATAGGCAGGATCTGCCCTTTGCCACTGACTGACTCCGCCGCTGCCGCGTATGCTTGGACCATCCAGACGAACTTCAATTGAAAGGAATAATAATCATGGAAACGCGAGAGCACGAATTTCAACCGCCGGCGCAGGAGTCGCAGCAGGGCACTATGAGCGCAGGTCTGATCCTGATCGGCATTGGTCTGATGGTGTTTCTGGTCAATCGGCTGGAGCTTGGCCAGCTTCTGATCCCGCTGCTGGGCGGTAGCTTCCTGCTCTGGGGCATTCTCGCACGCGCGGCAGGACCGCTGGTCCCAGGCGGCATCCTGAGCGGTATCGGTCTTGGTATCGTGCTGACGAGCCAGGCCGGCCAGACCATGAGCGACGATCACACCGGCGGCCTGTTTTTGCTGAGCTTCGCGGCCGGTTGGTTCAGCATCACGCTGCTGTCGACAATCTTCACCAGTGATCGGCAGTGGTGGCCGCTGATCCCCGGCGGCATCATGGCAGTGATCGGCGGATCGATACTGTTGGGTGGCGTGTGGCTGGATCTGCTGGCTGTGATCAGCGCGGTGTGGCTGAGCGCGCTGTCGGTTGTCGGCGCGGTCTGGCCGCTGGGATTGATCGCGCTGGGCGTTTTCCTGCTCTGGCGGCAGCGCGCAGCCCACGAGGAGTAGCAGACTACTCTACCTCGAATGACAGCGTCTAAGAAAGGATCAAATCCATGTTGCATACAGTTGTTGTCGCCCTGCATGTGATCGGCGCGATCGGCGCGCTGATCACCGGCTCGCTGGCCTTTGTGTTTCCGAACGGCACGCGCACCCATCGGATGCTCGGCAAGCTGTACCTGGTGATGTGGGCCACGCTGGCGATCTGCGGCTTTATCATCGGCTGGGGCCGGCCGGGTATCTCGATCTTTGAGGCAGCCACGGCGCTGGGCGTGTACAACACGGTGTATGCCTACGCGATGGTGCTGTTTCGCAGGCGCATCGGCCGCACCTGGCTCAAGCGGCACTACGGCGGAATGCTCGGCTCGATGGCGGCGCTGGTAGTGGCAACCGTGAATCAGATCCTGCCGCGCCTCGGCCTTGAGTATCCGATCTGGGTATTTGTGCTGATGGTCGCCTCGCCCGTGCTGATTATTCCGCTTGTCCAGCGGCGGCTGGATCGGCGCTACGGCTTCGCGAACGTGCCGGCGCCACGCAAGGAGCCCGTCGAGCAGGCGGCATAAATGGTGCGGCTTGTGATTTGGGAGGAAGTAGCCGATTGGCTGCTTCCTCCTTGTGTGTGCCTGGCGTCGGCTTGATAGGCTGGCGGAGCGCTGCTACAATCGCGCGCAGCTATTAAGTAGAGGAGCAGTGTATGGTCACCGCGTTTGTTATGATCAAGGGTGAAGGCCGCCGGGCCTCAGAGATCGCGCAGAAGATCGTCGAGATCGAGTATGTGGCCGAGGTGTACAGCGTCACCGGCAACTACGATCTGATCGTGGTGCTGCATCTGCCGAGCTACGAGCAGCTGGCGGAGGTCGTGCCGGATCAGATCGCGATGGTCGACGGCGTAAGAGAAACCGAGACAACTCTGGCGTTTCGCGCATTTACGCGCCGCGAGCTGGACAGCGCCTTCGATATTGGCCTGTCATAGCGTCACACCAGAACGAGTCGCGGGCAGGTGGTTGGCCTGCCCTGATTCCGCACGCTACGGCGCGACGACCGCCTCGACCTCGGCTACCTCGACCGCAGCCGCCGGTCGCTGGCGCTCGGCCAGGGTTGCCACGCCGATGCCAACGAGCAGCACCGCGCCACCCAGAATTTGCAGCGGCTGGAGCGGCTGATCCAGCACGAACAGCGCGATAATCGTCGCGCCGATCGGCTCGCCCAGGATCGCCACCGTGACAAACGTCGCCGACAAATATTTGATCGCCCAGTTGAACGCAGTATGGCCCAGCAGCTGCGGCCCGATCGCCAGGCCGAGCAGCAGCAGATAGACCAGCGGCGATAATCCAAACAGCGTTTGTCCGATCAGTGCCATCCACACCAGCAGCACCAGGCCCGTCGAGCTGTACACCAGCCAGATGTAGGGCAAGAGCGACAGCCGGTTGCGCACGCTGCGCCCGATCAGAAAATAGCCGGTCACAGTCATCGCGCCGAGCAGCGCCAGCAGATCGCCGAGCAGCGGATTGCTGCCGCTGCCGCCCGCGCTGTCGCTGAAGCCGACCAGCATCGAGCCGCAGACGGTCAGCAGCACGCCCATCCACACGCCCCACGACAGTTTCTCGCGAAAGATCAGCCACGAGATCAGCGCCACAAAGACCGGATTGGTCGTCACCAGCGCCGTCGACGAGGCGACCGATGTGTAGGCCAGCGAGCTGATCCAGGTGGCGAAATGCACCGCCAGGAAGGCGCCCGCCAGAAAGCCCAGTCCCCAGTCGCGCCGCTCGATCCGGCGCAGCTCGGCGCCCTTCGTGCCCCAGGCGATCGGCGTGAGAATCAGCGCCGCCAGGGCAACCCGCCCGGCCGAGATCGTGAGTGGATGCGCCCCGAGCGTGATCGCCTGATTGATCATGATCGCGGCCGTGGATGCGATCAGCACGCCGGTCAACAGCACCAGATACGGAAAAAAAGGTCGGTCTCGCATAATTTATCCTTGCATTCCAGCGTTAGCTTCTTCGCTGATACGCTCGGCGGTGAGCTGTTGAGTAGGTTGGCGCGTCGTCGCCAGCACGATCACCGCGCCCAGCACGCAGCCGCCGCCCAGCAGCTGCCAGCCGTTGAGCGGCTCCGGCGGCACGACGATCAGCCAGCCGAGCAGCGCCGCGATCACCGGCTCGATCGTCGCCAGGATCGACGCGTTGGAGGCGCGCACATATTGCAGGCCGATTGTGAAGCAGGCAGATGCCAGCAGCGATGCCCCGAGCGACACGCCCAGCAGATATGGCCACGCTCCCGGCAGCGTGAACGGACGCAGCATCTCGTACAGCGGCTGGAAGGCCATCAGCACCAGCGTGCCGATGCCTAGCGAGTAGGCGATCACGACCCAGGCGTTATAGCCGCGCCGGGTGCCTTCCGCACTCCACAGGCTATAGGCTGCGTAGCTGAGACCCGAGAGCAGGCCAAAAAGCAGTGCTAGACCATTGATCGCCAGGTTGGCCGGGTTGAAAATGTTCGCCACCAGCGCGCAGCCGCCAAAGGCTAGCGACAGCGCGGTCAGCTTGCGCGGTGTGAGCGCCTCACCCTGACGCAGCACGGCCCAGATTGTGATCCAGATCGGCGCGGTGTAGAGCAGCACCGCCGCAACCGCCAGCGGCCCGGTCGTGGTCGCCTGGATGTAGCACAGAAAGAAGGCTGCCACGCCCACGCTGCCGAACAGCCCAAAATACAGCCAGTCCTGGCGCCGCACCCGCAGCAAGCGCGGATCGAAGATGCCGAGCACGGCAAACAAAACCACCGCCGCGATTCCGGCGCGGTAGGTCACGATTACGCCTTTGGTCAGGCCGTACTCCTCGCTCAGCACGCGATAGAAGAGGCCAAGCGTTGCCCAGAGACACGCGGCGATCATCACCAGGACGTAGCCGCGCAGCTGTTGCTTCCGATTCTGCATACGCGGAAGGATACCGAAGCGCGTAGCCCGCGACAAGGGACAAACGGCGATTGGAACATTTCTGGTATACTCTGGGCCTGATGACGACACAAACGATCGAACGAACTCAAGCCGGCGCTCGTCGCTGGAGCTTATCGAATAGAATCACCCGCTGGGTCGTGCCTGCGTTGCTGGCGCTGCTGGCGCTGGCCGTCTTTCTGCCGACGCTCTCGGATGTGCATACCTTCGATGCGCTGTCATACATCCGCGACGTTGATCAGCGCGCGGGCTTCTTTTTCCATCCGCATCATCTGCTCTACAGCCCGACCGGCTGGCTTTTCTGGCAGCTCTGGCGCGTCTTCGGCTACGGCGGCGGCTCCGAGCTGGCGCTGAAAGTCTTGAACAGCCTGGTCAGCGCGGCCTGTGGCTTTGGACTCTACCGGCTGACGCTGCGGATCTCGGGATCGTGGTGGGCGGCGCTCCTGGCGGCGGGCTTGCTGCTCTTCAACTACGGCGTCTGGTATTTCTCGGTCGAGGTCGAGGTGTATATCCTGGCGCTGGTCTGGCTGCTGGCGGCGCTGGCGCTGCTGATCGAGCTGGTGACGCAGCCGCGAGGACGTACCGCGCCGCTGCTGGGCGTGTGCCTGGGCTTTGCGGCGCTGTATCACCAGACCAACGGTCTGCTGGTGCCGGTCGTGATCGCGGGGATGCTGCTCAGCCCGCTGAGCTGGCGCGAGCGCATCAAGCGTCTGGCGATCAGCGGCAGCATTGCCGGCGTGATCGTGGCGCTGGGCTACTTGCTGGTCGGCTTTGGCTACAACGGCTATCGCTCGCTGAGCCAGCTGCGCGAGTGGATGTTTTTCTTTGTCGAGACCGGCTGGTGGGGCCACGCTACCCGCGATCGCCTGACCGACCTCGGCGCTGGTCTCGGCAACACGATCTCGACCGAGGGCGCGCTGCCGTTCTGGATCGCGATCGTTGTGCTGCTGGCGCTGGGCCTGTTCTCGGCGGCGCGAGCCTGGCCGCGCATTGTCGCGATCTGCGGGCTGTGGATCGCGGTCTATGGCGGCTTTTTCAGCTGGTGGGAAGGCGAAAATATCGAGTTCTGGATCGGCACGCTGCTGCCGCTCTGGCTGCTGGTCGGTCTGAGCGTGGCCCGTCTGGGTGCGCTCACCACACATGCAGCGGTTGTGCGGCTGGGCCGCGGGCTGAGCGTTGTCTCGATCGCGCTGCCGCTGCTGCTCGTCTGGCACAACTACCCGATCGTCGAGCGGCGCGGCGATGCCAGCCAGGATTTGCAGCGCCAGCTGGCGGATGCGATCAAAGCCGCCACCGCTCCCGCCGATCTGATCATCTCGCCCGGCGGCGTGATGGAATTGTACCTGCCCTACTACGAAGATCGACATAATTTGCGCACGATCAACGCGACGCTCTTCGAGACCGGCGGCGATATTCCAGCAGGCTTCGAGCGGCTGCGCAGCGAGATCAAAGCCGGGCTGCACGCCGGGCTGACGGTGATCGTCGGGCAGGAGGCGATGGAGCTGCAAGAGCGCACCCAGCGCTATCCGATCAGCCAGGAGCTGCTGAACGATTTCTGGCAGCCGTACCGCGCGTCGATGCAGCCGGCCGTGATCCACAAAGGCACGACTTACTACTGGCGTCTGCCCAACGCGACCGAGATCGCGCGCGGCGATGGCTGGCGCTGGCAAAGCTTCGATTGGGGCTGGCAGGCGGCGAATGTGGCGGCCGAGCAGTTCGACGGCGGCTGGTGCTTCAACGCGCAGCCCGATCCGGCGCTGGTTAGCCCGCTGCTGAGTCTCGACGCCGAATCGTTCAGCGCGCTTGAGATCACAATGCGCACGAGCGCGCAGAATCAGCAGGCGCAGCTCTTTTTTGCCGGCCCCGACGGCGCGATGTCGGATGAGCGCTCGGCGCGCTGGGATGTGATCGGCGACGGCGAGACGCATGTGTACACGGTGCAGCTGGCGGAGACGAGCGGCTGGCAGGGGCAGATCGGGCGTCTACGGCTCGATCCGATCAGCGTCGGCGACGGCAGCGAGGGCTCACGAACCTGCATCGAAAGCTTGAAACTGGTACGATAACTTCAAAGGAGGAGCTTTGTTATGGTGTTGACCATGGAGGATGTGCGCAAGGTGGCGCTGCTAGCCCGGCTGCGGCTCAGCGACGACGAGCTGGCGGTGATGCAGCAGCAGCTTTCGTCGATCCTGGGCTATATGGATATGCTGCAAGAGGTTGACGTAACGGATGTGCCCACCACCGCGCAGGTGACGGATGTGGTCAACATTGTGCGGCCCGACGAGGTCCGTCCGTCGCTGCCGGTCGAGGCCGTGCTGGAGAACGCGCCCGATCAGGCCGAGGGCTACTTCAAGGTCAAGCCGGTCTTCGAGTAGCATCCGGCGATCGTCCGGCGCTGCAACTATGGTCGCACCTGGCACGTCAAATGCTCATTCGAAGCATGGAAAAGAGGGTGTGAACATGAACGGACGCTACCGTAATAGTCAAACCTGGATCTATATTCTTGCACTGATCGGCGTGCTGGTTGCGATCTATGTCGTGTATCAGCTGCTGACGGCGGGCTTGCAGGCATATCTGGCGCTGATCGCGGGCGTGATGCTGCTGATCGGCAATTTCCCGGAGCTGGTGCGCTCAGTCCAGCAGCGGCGGATCGACAACTCGATGCTTAACACGCTGATCGGCCTGGGGCTGGTCACCTACTTCATCGGCTCGATCGTGCTTGCGCCGCTGTTCTGGTCGCTGTCGATCCTGATGCTGATCGCGGCGCTGCCGCTGACGCTCAACCGGGCCAGCGTCGCCAAGGCTTACGTGAACGGCGCGCGAACATTGTTCATGCAGGCGCGGCACCTGTTCCGCTACCGCGAGCGCACGATGTAGCGGTGAGAGTTGGAGAAGGATCGGCGGGCGGTGTAACAGCCGTCCGTTTTTTTGTGCCTTCTTGATTCAGGCCCTCACCCCTGATGCTTCGCATCTTCCCCTCTCCCATTGCGATAGGCGAGGGGATTTTCGGTACTTCCCTTTGTTCCTTTGTTCGCTTGTTTGTTTGTTCCCTTTGTTCTTTGTTCGCTTGTTCTTTCGTTCCCTTGGGTTCTAGGTTCTGGGTTCTAGGTTCTCAGATTGTCGTTTAGCCCAACGTATGGCATACTGTCGATTTATGACAACAGCGGCAGAACATTCTAAACAGCCAACCTTCGCCGACTACGACGACGCCTATTTTGCGACGTTGTACGGCGATATTCCGGGCCAGACGCTGATCGATGTGGGACGCGACCGGCTGATCCGGCGGTTGGTGATGTACTACTCGAACGGCGGGAAGCTGCTTGAGGTCGGCTGCGGATTCGGCTACTTGCTGAGCGGCTTCGACCAGCGCTGGCAGCTCTACGGCACCGATATTTCGGCGCACGCAGCGGCGATCGCGCAGCGGCGGCTGCCGCACGCGCATGTGCTGGCCGCCGATCTCCAGCAGGGCATTCCGTTTCGTGCGCGCTTCGACGTGCTGATCGCCGTCAACGTGATGGAGCACCTGCCCGATCCGCAGTCAGCAGCTGAGGGCATCGCGCAGGCGGTGCGGCCAGGCGGCATCTTTGTGGCGCATCTCCCGACGATCAACAACGCGCTCAACCACTGGATCTACGCCCGCACCTACGAGAGCGATCCGACGCATGTGTATCGTCCGTCGGGCGCGGAGTTCAACGCGATCTTCGAGGCGGTTGGCTTTCGGACGCTGCACGCGCTGTACTGTCCGTTCTATCCGGCCCGCTTGTGGCAGACGATCAAGCCGCATCCGGCGTATCTGGCGGTCTTTGAGCGGCGCTAGCTACACGTAGATTTGAAGATCCATCATGTTTGCAAGGAGCTTTGAGGAATTCGTATGAGCTTGTTACCGACCACATACATCGAGCAGATCGGCCAGCACGAGGGCCAGGATGTAACGCTGGCGGGCTGGGTGTATAACAAAACCGAAAAAGGAAAGCTGGTCTTTCTCCAGCTGCGCGACGGCACCGGCACGATCCAGTGCGTTGTTTTCAAGAAAAACGTGAGCGAAGAGGTATTCGCGGCGGCCAAGTCGGTGACGCAGGAGTCCTCGATCTATGTGACCGGCAGCGTTCGCGCCGATGAGCGCGCGCCCAGCGGCTTCGAGCTGGATGTCAAAGATCTGCGCATCCAGTCGCTGACCAACGAGTACCCGATCACGCCCAAGGAGCACGGCACCGAGTTTTTGATGAACCATCGCCATCTCTGGGTCCGCTCCTCGAAGCAGCATGCGCTGCTGCGGATTCGGGCCGAGGTGGTTGCCGCCGCGCAGGAGTTTCTCAACAGCCAGGATTTTATCCGCTTCGACACGCCGATTTTGACGCCTGTTGCAGCCGAGGGCACCACCAATCTTTTCGCCACCGACTACTTCGACCTGGGCAAGGCGTATCTGGCGCAGACCGGGCAGCTCTACGTCGAGGCGGGCATGATGAGCTTCGGCAAAGTCTACTGCTTCGGGCCGACCTTTCGCGCCGAGCACTCCAAGACGCGGCGGCATCTGACCGAGTTCTGGATGATCGAGCCTGAGATGGCGTTTGCCGACCAGGACGATAACATGGTGCTCCAGGAAAACTTTGTCTCGGCCGTTGTGCAGCGGGTGCTGGAGCGCCGCCGCGACGATCTGTTGACGCTGGAGCGCAACACCGCCGCCCTGGAAAACGTCAAGCCGCCGTTTCCTCGCATCAGCTACGACGAGGCAGTCGAGATGATCAACAAGGCCGCGCAGGCAGGCGCGACCGTGCCGCCCGAGGATCAGCCGCTGCCGCCGATTACCTGGGGCGAGGATTTTGGCTCGCCGCACGAGACCTTTCTGGCCGCGCAGTTCGACAAGCCGGTCTTTGTGGTCAACTATCCCGCCGACATCAAAGCCTTCTATATGCAGCCGGTCGAGGGACGGCCTGAGATCGTGCGCTGCGCAGATCTGCTGGCGCCTGAGGGCTACGGCGAGATCATCGGCGGCTCGCAGCGCATCCACGATGTCGATCTGCTTGAGCAGCGCATTCGCGACCACGGGCTGAATCCCGAGCACTACCAGTGGTATCTGGATCTGCGCCGCTACGGCTCGGTGCCGCACTCCGGCTTTGGCATGGGCATTGAGCGCTGCGTGGCCTGGATCGCCGGCACGCGTCACATCCGCGAAACGATCTCGTTCCCGCGCCAGCTCTACCGCATCTACCCCTAGCTTTGCCTGACCAGCGTCGCGCAGTCATCTCTCAGGCTGCGCGACCGCCTGCTGTGCCCTCCCAGCCGCCTGCCGATCGACTCCAAAATCGCCATTTCTTTTTTGCCGCCGACACGGTACACTACACACACATCACGCCCGACCTGAGGCCATCCTATCCTCCGCCGAATGTTCCGTGCCTTTCTGCGCGTAGATAGAGAGAAACCTTCGCAGGTTGTCGACCAGCACAGGCCGCCTGGTTATGTGGCCCTGGGCTGCGGTTCGCCCAATCTCAAACCACTTGAAGCCACGCAGCGTCGTACCCTCGATCTCATCCCCAGAGGTATCTAGGAGGTTTTCATGGCTCGTCCTCGTTTGATGGTATTGGCGGCTCTCGCGAGTCTGCTCAGTCTGATCGTCGCGGCTACCCCGATTGTAGGCGCGCAGGGCCAACCTCGTGGTCGTTTGCAGGAATCGTATCTTGAGCGCGGCGGCTCGCGTCCCGCGTGGGCGGAGGCTGCGCTTGAGCAAAGTCTTCGCTATTTCGAGGGCAAAGGCAAAAGCCGCCTGGCGTTCAAGCTGCGCAGTGTTCATCGCGACAACCTGGCGACACATGTGCGGCTCGATCAGCTGTATCGCGGCCTGCCGGTCTTTGGCGGCCAGCTGATCGCGCATCTATCTTCAGACGGCCATTCGCA
>DASWTW010000355.1:0-3453 GCA_036401895.1 Herpetosiphonaceae bacterium
GCTGTGACGAAGCGCGTCTCCTGCGTGTAGCGACCGTTGAGCAAGATTACGATCAGGCCGGGAAACTCCGCGCCGATGTCGTAGCCGCGTCGTCCGTTGATCAGGTGAAACTCCAGCGCGCGATATGGATATGGTCCGAACTTGCCGTTGAAGGTCGCCAGCGAGGCGGCGGCGTGCTTGGCCATCGCATCGGCGGCGGCGTCGAGGCCATCGTCTACGCGATGATAAACCACAACCTCGGTGCCGTCGTGGCTGGCACGCGCGCTGGCGAAACGTCCGACGCTGAAGGCGAACTCGCGCACCGGCCCGGTGACAGCCTCAAACGTCGTGGTGCCGTTGTCGTTGGCCGTCGTGCCGATGGTGCTGCCGCTGCTGATCGCGGTCCAGCCTGTGGGCACGTTGATCCTGGCGCGATACAGGCCGCTAGTGGCATAGACACGATCCGGGAAACTGCTGACATCGGTGCGCCAGCCGTTCTGCCAGACTGCCAGCATCGGGTAGTGCGAGGGCAGCGGGAAGGTGCCTTCGTTGCGCTGCCACGGCTCGATGTTGGCGCTGAAATCCAGGCTCAGGGCTATCTGCTCCTGGGGCGCGACGGGCGCGGGCAGCGACAGGCGCAGAGCGGTTCGTCGCGCCTCGTAGCTGCCGGTTGTCGCCACGCTCTGCACGACGACGTTGCTGACATCCATCTTGATATTCCCGCCGTCGCCGAAGATGTCGCGCGGGAACTGCGGGTAGAGCCGCAGCACAACATCGTTGAGCGCGCCGCTGGTCATGTTGCGAAAGACCAGCTGCATATGGCCGCTCAGCCGCCGGGCGCGAGGATCGACGGTCAGATCGAGATCGTAGTGCGGCAGATCCGGCCGGTTCACATCGCCGGCAAACGCGGGACGCATCGCTGCTGCATAGTTGGCGGGCGGCAGCGCGGCCTGCGCCACGATCGGCGTTGGCTGGGGCGCGGCGGCTGCGCCGAGCGGAATCAGCAGCAGTGCGCACAAGATCAGCAGGCGCAGCGTGAGATTACGTAGCATCATGTGGGAGTCGCTCCTCGCGGGGGATTAAGGTTCCGGTGCCTGAGCGTTCAAGGCGTGGGCTATTCTACACCATGCCGCGCGTAAACAAAAATCTGGGCGCTCAAGCCGATCGGTGATCCAGCCTTTAAACCAAGAGCGCCACAGCGGAGCGACCGTGTGACGCTGTTTTTTTGAAGCTGAGCCCGGCTGGTCAGTTCAGTGCAAGCCGCCGTTTGAGCTGCGGATCATAGACTTCGCCGCCCCAGCGCTGGATCACCCTGTTCGCGATCAAACGCAGCTGGGTCGCGCCGACAGCCGTATCGCCGCGCCGCACCGTGGTATCGACGACGGCTCGTGATGCGTCGGGATCACCCGCGTGATAGACGACGCGTAGATCTTCCATTCCAAACACATGCATCGGATAATTCCAGCGCTCGTCGGGGGGCAGCGTGTGGCGGTAGCATAAGCCGAGGTGGCTCAGCTCGGCGGCGATCTCATCCAGCGACGGCGCGTGGTCGAGATACGCGAACAGGCTCTTGCTCATGGCTGTATCCTTCTATTCTAACTGTGCAGCAGTCGTCGCTACAAAGTCGGCCTGATGCAGAACCTGCGGCTAAGGCGTGGGGTGCGACGGGCAGGAGCACAATAATAATAGAACCGCCCCGACGGCGGCTTGATCGCATGAATCGGATGCTCGGCGCTGAGCGAATGTTCCTCGTATCTTAGCAGATTTTGACTGGCTTTGACAACCCCGAGTTTCGTCGCGATGCGATCTCCGGCGCGAAATTTTACGTATCTTAACTCAAAGCAGAAGGTGCTTCAAGGAGGGGACCATGCGCGACACGTTGAACGACATGCAGCTGTATCTCGTCGATGAGTTCGTCGAAGAGTACCAGGAGGGCCATCTTTCGCGCCGTGAGGCGCTGCGACGAATCGCGGCGATCACCGGCAGCCTGGCGCTGGCAACCACGATCCTGGCGGCGTGTGGCGCGGCCGAGCCAACCACCGGCACGGCGACGAGCACCAGCGCATCACCGTCGGGTGCGGCCAGCCCGAGCGCGGCAGCCTCGGCGAGCGCGGCGGCGTCGGGAAGTCCAGCCGGATCAGCCGGTGCCTCACCACAGCCGACCTCCTCTCCCGATCCGGCGGTCAGCGTTCCCGAAAACGATTCAGCGATCGAGGCGCAGATGGTCGAGTTTCCGGGCGAGGGCGCAACCCTGATGGGCTATCTCGCCAGGCCCACCGGCGACGGCCCATTTCCGATCATCCTGGTCTGCCACGAGAATCGCGGTCTGACCGATCATATCAAGGATGTGACGCGGCGCGTCGCGAAGGCGGGCTATGTCGGCATGGCGGTGGATCTGCTGTCGCGGCAGGGCGGCACAGCGTCGATCACGGATCAGGCGCAGATCCAGGGCGCGCTCGGGCAGGCTCCCGAAGGACAGCCGGTGCAGGATTTTCAGAGCGGCCTGCGCTACGCCCAGAGCCAGCCGTACGCCGACAAGGCCAAGGTCGGCATGACCGGCTTCTGCTATGGTGGCGGCGTAACCTGGCGCATGGCGACCAAAACGCCGGAGCTGCGCGCTGCCGTGCCGTTCTACGGTCCTGCGCCGAACGTGGCGGACGTGCCGGGCATTCAGGCGGCGGTGCTGGCGATCTATGGCGGGCTGGACGAGCGTATCAACGCCGGCATTCCCGAGATCGAGGCGGCCATGCAGCAGAACAATAAGACCTTTCAGAAGCAGATCTACGACGGCGCCAATCACGCCTTCCACAACGACACCGGCCGCAACTACAATCCCGATGCTGCCAAAGACGCCTGGGCCAAAACGCTGGCCTGGTTCGAGCAGTACGTCAAGGCGTAGATTCTTATTCTAATCTGCTCTTTCGTGCTGGATTGGGGGCGTGATACATCACGCCCCTGCTTTTTTGTTGTCATTGAACGTTCGAAAGATTCTCAATCTTTACATATCTTCTTTTATTGCTAGAAAATTTTACATAATACAATGATTCATCCGTAGGGGCGTGATGTATCACGTCCTGAGAACTGTCTTGACGAAAGATGGTATCATCGTGGGCGAGCGACAACACAGCGATCATCACAGGAGCTTATGTTGGCACATCCGCATCGCCAGTTCTGGGATACACGCTACCGCGACGGCTACCAGCCGCGAGCATCGTCGGCGCTGCTGGAGCGCTGGCTGAGCCGCTTAGTACCGGGCCGAGCGCTGGATGTTGCCTGCGGAGCCGGTCGCAATACGCTGCTGCTGGCCGAGCATGGCTGGCGTGCGCTGGGTCTCGACATCTCGCCGGTAGCGCTGTATCTTGCCCGCGACGAGGCTCGGCGGCGCGATCTCGACGTGGATCTGCTGGCGGCGAATCTTGAAGACTGGCCGCTGCCCCAGGCGCACTTCGATCTCGTCTGTGTCTTCCGCTTTCT
>DASWTW010000356.1:0-7512 GCA_036401895.1 Herpetosiphonaceae bacterium
GCATTCTCAAAGCCGGCGCCGCCTACGTCCCGATCGATCCCACCTATCCCGTCGAGCGCGTCGCGTTTATGGTCGCCGACATGCACGCGCCCATGATCGTGACACACGCTTCCCTGGCCGCGCAGCTGTATCCCGAGCACGCCAACCCGCCCGCGACGCTGATCTGCCTGGATCGCGATCACGCCCAGCTGGCGCACGAGTCCCCGGCGCCGGTGGCGGTCGCGGTGACACCGGAGCAGCTAGCGTATGTGATCTATACCTCAGGCTCGACCGGCCGGCCCAAAGGCACCTTGATCAGCCATGCGCATGTCGTACGCCTCTTTAGCAGCACTCAGCCCTGGTTCCACTTCGACGAGCGCGATGTATGGACGCTCTTCCACTCGGCGGCCTTCGATTTCTCGGTCTGGGAGATCTGGGGTGCGCTGCTGCATGGTGGGCGCCTGGTGATCGTGCCATATCTCACCAGCCGCGATCCCGAGGCGTTCTACGCGCTGCTGCGGTCGGAGCAGGTGACCGTGCTCAACCAGACGCCCTCGGCCTTCCGCCAGCTGATCGCCGTGGACCGCCAGCGGGGGAGCACGCCGCCGGATCTGGCACTGCGCTACGTCATCTTCGGCGGCGAGGCGCTGGAGTTGGCGGCGCTGCGGCCGTGGTTTGCGCGGCATGGCGACACGCAGCCGCAGCTGGTCAACATGTACGGCATCACCGAGACCACCGTGCATGTCACCTACCGCCCGCTCACGCTCGCCGATCTGAGCGACCACCCGCGCAGTGTGATCGGTGGTCCAATCCCGGATCTGCGGCTCTATATCTGCGATGCGTTTGGGCAGCTGGCACCGCTGGGCGCGCCCGGCGAATTGTACGTAGGCGGCGCCGGAGTCGCGCGCGGCTACCTCCACCGTCCTGAGCTCACGGCGGAGCGCTTTGTGCCCGATCCGTTCGCGCACACACCGGAGCAGGCGGGCGGGCGGCTGTATCGCGCCGGCGACCTGGCGCGCTCCCTGCCGAATGGCGACATCGAATACCTGGGGCGGATCGATCACCAGGTCAAGCTGCGCGGCTTCCGCATCGAGCTGGGCGAGATCGAAGCCGCCCTGACGCAGCATCCCGCCGTGCGCGACGCCGTCGTGCTCCTCCGCGACGACCGGCTGGTGGCGTATGTGGTTGAGAACCTAGAACCCAGAACCCAGAACCTAGAAGATTCAACGAACCCCGGTTCTCGGTTCTCGGTTCTTGGTTCTGCCGAGTTGCGTCAGCATCTCGGCGCACGGCTGCCCGAGTATATGATCCCGGCGGTTTTTGTCCCGCTCAAAGAGCTGCCGCTCACCACCAATGGCAAGCTCGACCGCAAGGCGCTGCCGGTGCCGGATCTGACCACCGTCGAGCGCCAGGATACGTTTGTCGCGCCGCGCACCCCCGCCGAGGAGGTTGTAGCGCAGATCTGGTCACGCCTGCTGCGAGTCGAGCAGATCAGCGTCCATGATAACTTCTTTGAGCTGGGCGGAAATTCGCTGCTGGCTACGCAGGTGATCGTGCGCCTGCATGAGATCTTTCCGATCAATGTGTCCGTGCGCAGCATGTTCGATGGACCAACTGTTGCCGGGCTGGTTGAGGCCCTGGTGGCGCTCTGGGGCGAGGCCGATGCACTCGACGCGCTCAACGAGATTGCGACGATCTACCAGCAGATGGAGAGCCTTTCCGAGGACGAGGTCAGAGCGCTGTTGATGGCTCAGGACTAACACCCGATCTCTGGCAGACCAGCCGCCCCACAGCACGATTAATTTCGTAACCACAGAAGAGCTATTGGCGAAAATTGCCCGTAGCTCTTCCTCTTCTGATGCTCAGCTGAGCAAGATCGCCACGGCGAGGAGCAAAACATCACGCTGTTCATATGGTGACATGTTCCTGTATATCTCCAGATCGATCTGTTCCGCTGTAACTTCCTACTTAAGTCCTAGGCCGAGCGCTTGACCATGACGTTACGTCATGCTGTAACTTTTATTGCCAGAAGCTAGATTACGCTACTTCCGATCGCGAAACGTGGATCGTATCATTCAGCACCAGATAAGGAGTACTTGACTATGCAACCGGATCAGACTGACGTGATAAAAGACTACCGGCCACTGGCTGAGCTAGTGCCGGCGCATTGGCAGACAGGCTCGACCGAAGCTGAAGATGGCACCCTGATTCACTATACCCGGACCGGCGGTACAAAGCCGGCGGTGCTTCTGCTGCATGGCATTCAAGGCAACGGCCTGATGTGGCTGCGCACCGCTCGCGCGCTTGAAGCGACCTATGATCTGGTAATGCCGGACTTTCGCGGTCATGGTCAGTCAAGCCGCATCGAAACAAGCTGGTCAGCCCAGCTGCTGGTAGAAGATACACTGGCGCTGATGCGCGGGCTTGGTCTGGAGCGGCCTTACATCGTCGGGCACTCGCTGGGAGCAGACATCGCCGGGCGACTCGCGGCCATTACTCCGGCCCGCGCGGTCGTGCTTGTCGATCCTGCGCTCCGCAACATTGCCGCAGCGTTGGCGCTCGATCCTGATCAGCCACCGCCCTGGATGCACGCGATCATCGAGCTCTTGCAGTCGCTGAGAGAGCAGCCTCATGCGCAGCGCTTACAAACCGGACGCCGTCTACTGCCACCAGGAGCGCCTGTATGGAGCGAGGGGGATTATGTAAGCTTTGTCGAAGCCCAGGCCCAGTTCGACCCGACGATCTACCGCTACACAAGCACGATGGATTACCTGTTCGACATGCCGGAGGTCATCGCCAGGATCAACTGCCCGCTGCTGCTGCTTACAGCCCGCCAGATGATGCCCGGCCTTGACATCGACGAGCTTGTCGCCGTGTGGAAGCGGCACTGGCAAGACGGCCAGCATGTCCACTTTCCAGATAGCGGACACTTCATTCCGGCTGAGCAATTCGACCGCTTCATCGACCTCCTGACGCGCTTCCTGCACGAGCATTGAGCGCCGGCGAGATATCGAGCGCAGACGTTCAGATATTTAAGCTTCTTCTTTATGTAAAGTGTACTTCAGAAGTACATCTCGGTATAGCTGCGGCTCACAGGGAGGATGACAATACACTGCGCCTCGCAAAAGCAGGAAGCTATGTAGAAGGCTATCCGCAATCATCACCTCGGTTAAACCAAAAGATCGCTCTGTGGAGAGCGATCTTTCCTTTCATTTATGTAAAGTGTACTTCAGAAGTACAGCGAGCTACTCAGACGAAGCTTTTAGCCGCTCGACGATCTCTTCCAGCTCCGGGAAGTGCTGCTGAACGATGTAGTCCAGCAGCGCCGCACGCTCCTGGTCCTGAAGATCGGGCAGAATCTCCTGCAACTGTTTCATCATGGCGCGCAGCGTCTGAGTTCCACGCTCCAGCGCTCGCTCGCTGTGGCGCACAACACGATTCTGCTCAATCGTCGCGGCCGTGCGGCGGCTGCGCTGGCGTCCGTCCACCAATGTTAAATCTGAATCGTTTGCTCGGCGGCCGGCGGCTGATGCGTCAAATGTTTGCTCCGTCTCCGCCGCGCTATCCCGCCGCGAAGGAGCAGCGCGACCGGAGATCGTCGCAGTCGCGCTCACGTCACGCACAATCCCACGCAGCGACTCCTTATCCAGATCGCCCTTGATCACGCTCTCGATCAACGGCCGGCGCTGCTCAGGTGTCGGGATTTGAGCGATCAACAAGGCAGCCGTAAAGGTTTCTGGATGCTCGTCGACCATTTGCAGCACATCCTCGGGCGCACGTAGCAGATCGAGACGGCCCTGTACATAACCCTTGCTTTTGCCGATCTGCGCGGCCAGGGAGCGGATCGAATAGCCGCCCTCGTCGATCGCCACCCGAAACGCGCGCGCTTCTTCCAGCGGCTCAAGATCACTGCGCTGGAGATTTTCGGTCAGCCCGATCTCGCGCATCTGCTGGTCGCTGTACTCCGCGACATCGCAAGGAATAGTCTTGATGCCTGCGACATGTGCCGCGCGCAAACGTCGCTCTCCGTAGACCAGCTGGAAGAACTGTGGCTGAGCCGGATCGCGCCGAACACGCAGACGGCTGGTAAAGCCATGCGTGCGCATCGAGTCGGCTAGCTCGGTAATATCCTTGAACTTGATGCGGGCTTGAAACGGATTCGTGCGAATGCGCTCGATCGGAATATCCTGTGCCGTGCTCGTGGGACGCTCAGTAACCGGCCCGAACACGGCGTCAAAATCATCATCCGTCGCGACAACCGGCGCTGCATCGCGATCAAAAAAGCGGCGTTTATTCTCCGATCTCATGCAGCACCTCCTCCGCCAGCGCCCGGTAGGCAGTCGCGCCTGGTCCCTTGGGCTCGTAGGTGAGAATGCTCTGGTGCGCGGCCAAACTTTCGCGGATACGCACGGAGTTTTTGATCTGTGTGTTGAATAGACGGGCCTGATCGCCAAAATCGGTTTGCAGCACATCCATGACTTCGCGGTGGAAATTCGTCTGTGCTTGCACTCGCGTCAGGAGCACGCCCGCGATCTTCAGATCTGGATTGAGACCTGGGCGGCGCATGCGGTGAATATTGGCCAGCGTCAGCGCTAGCGACTCCAGGCTGACCGAGTCGGCCTCCATCGGCAAAATCACATGATCCGCCGAGACCAGCGCCGCACGCACGAGATGATTGTTGGCAGGTGGCGTATCAATCAGAATCACATCGTAGCGCGACACGATCGGCGCCAGCAGCGACTTGAGCACCAGCTCGCGCTGCGTCGCATGGAGTAACTCGTCCTCCATGGTGCTGAGACGAATGCTGGCCGGAACCAGATCCGCGCCGATGTTCGTGCGCACAATCGCCTGATCGAGCGTCGGCTCGTAATCGGTGATGTAGCGATGAATAACTGTGTACAAATTCTCGTCGGCGCTCTTGGGCCGAACGCCCAGCGCGAAGGTCAGGCTGCACTGGTGATCGGTGTCGATCATCAAGACGCGCAGCCCGCGTTCGGTGAGCGCTGCCGCCAGGTTGAGCGTGGTTGTGCTTTTGGCTACCCCGCCTTTGACGAGCGCAATAGCTACAATCTTGCCCATAGGATCTCCTTCGCGTCGAGGACCTACGGTGAGCCGTGGCCGTCCTTCCCGCAAAAACCGTTCAACTTCTGCTGGCGTAACGAGATTGTCCGTCGTGATCAGCCGGCCATCGTAGGCGGCGCGGCGCAGACGATCGTACTTGACTCCAAAGCGCAGCGCGGCGTCCTTGATCGTGAGGAGTTCATCTTCCATGCGGATCTCCAATTGAGGTGCTGCGCGCAGTATAGCATAGATTTCTCAATGTGTGAAATTTTCACTCAATGTGAAATTTTCACATCCGGAAATATCTATTGGATAGCTGCTTGTGCTTGTGAAAGAGGAGAGCTGAGGAGCAGCCAGGTGAGCGTGATGGCCCTGATCGAGAAGCTATTATGTGGCTAAGACGATATTCATCAGTCATCCGATCGCCGCACTGGATAGGAGCTGATTGTCACCCGGCGGATCTTCCCGCTTCGTACTCGGCAATATACACGTCTGGATGTTGAGCGCTTCCAAACTCGTGGATCGAACCATCGACCTTTTCCACAATGACCGGCCCTTGCCCCACCAGGTAATAGCTGAAATCTTCGGTCTCAAGAAATCGGCGCGAGTTGTAAAAGAAGACCCAGCCGTAAGGTTTCTCGATCGTGGCATCGTCGATGATGATGCGCTCATCACTATTGGAAGTATGACCTCCGTTAATCAGCTCATGCACCATCCGTTCAGCGGTCTTTCTATCGATCATGAAACCCTCCGAGCTAGCAGCTATCGTGCGCCGGGAAACCCAGCAGTAAGGCCCTAGTTTGACATAATGAATGATAGACGAATTGTCAGCTATCTTCCAGTCATTTGACATAAATTTCGAGCAGTTCACAGCGCCTTTCTGGCGGAAATAGACGAGCTGGACGCATCGTTAGCAGGCGTGGCGATCACCACCTGTACACGAACCGAGCGGCCAAGCACAGCGCTAAGGATTTGTTGAATGGCATCCAGATACACAGCTTCGATGCGCTCGCGGGCAAACACGTTGCTGGTCCCAACAAACGCGGACGTTGGCTCAAGCTCAAGCCAGGTTGTTTCTTGCAGCCAGGTCGCAAACTCGCGCGGCGCCACCTGGCCTGCCAGGCGCTCTAACACCGCTGCCCAGGTGGTCGCGTGAGGGAGCACGGGAGCAGTTGAGCTGCCGGTGCGCGGAAATAGCGGGCAAGCTTTGCCTGGCGCCTTGCGTATTTCGGCGATCATGTCCCAGACAGCTTCCAGCGCCGTCATGATCTCCTGCTCCGGTGATGTCCCGAGGAACTCCGTAATCGGCAGCGGCGAGGTGCTCGGGCAGTGCTCGGCAACCAGACACACGAGCTGCTCGGCGCGATCGTGATTGAGCTGAGCCAGCAATGCGCCTACAGCATCGTACTGCGGCGGAATAGCAGCCGGGCGCGCCTGTCGTAATGCTTTGTCATACACCGCGTTGATGAGCAGCGGGACACTCCAGCGTTTCGCCAGCGCGTACGCCCATACAGTCCAGGCTTCTGCCGGGCTTAGGCTGCTCCGAATGCGGGAGCGAACGGGCAGATCGATGCCGATGCGCTGCAAAACGCCGTCAGTCTGCGCTACGTCTTCCGTCGTCAGCGGGAGATCGTGGCGTAACGACCAGCCGGGCGTAGTCTGTGCCGTCTTCAAGACATTAGCCCTGGCCGATGATAATGCATCATGCATCATGATATTTTGTTCTTGAGGGATTCTTTTTTCCTTTTTAAGCCCTGACGAATCGATCAATGGCCCCATGATCGATTCGTCAGACCTGCCCTTGTCACGTATGTCAGGGGGTGGGGTGACAGATTTGTCAGGGGAGGGGCTGTCAAATTTGTCAGGGCCTGGAATGACAGATTTGTCACGGGCTTGTTTGGATCTGGTGCTAGATTCAGCATACGTAGCGCCCTGCTGCGCCGAAGTGACGGCTGGTGTGCGTCGTTCGCGCCGCCGGGCCTGCCCGCCTAATGGAGGCTCGGGAGCAAATGCAGCGAGGCGCGCAAAAAGCGGCGATAAATCGTAGCCATTTTCGATCTGCGCCCCTGAGTCGTCGTATTGATCGTAGAGCGTGACCAGGCCAAGATCGGCGACGGCCTCGCTGTAGCGGCGCACAGTACGCGCATTGACGCCCATACGCTGGGCGATCTCGTTGACCGTCTTCGGCGGCGCGGCCAGGTCCCAGTTGATCTCCATCAGCTGAAGCACAAACATCGCTTCGCCGTGGCCGAGGCCAAGCTGGGCATAGTGGCGCAAGAAGAGATGCGGCGTAGGCATAAAGCCGGCGCGCAGAACCTCATCGCCGAAGTACGCGGTTATCCGTGGATCGTACGCGCTGCTCATAGCTCATCCCCTGGCCATGAATCTGCAATGGGGATATTGACATGCGTCGAAGAAATTGCTAAGATCGCAGGCAACATTCAATCCTCCCCCTCCGGGGCGTGTTGTGCA
>DASWTW010000357.1:0-27277 GCA_036401895.1 Herpetosiphonaceae bacterium
ATATAGAAATCCTGTAATAGGGAAGATATTGTCCTCATCCTGAGGAGCTAAATAAAAGATGAAAGCAAGGAAAGCGACCCTAATTGGGTCGCTTTTTCAGCAGAACGCCGTTTGCAGGCGCTAGCACGTTTCGCGATCGGACCAGCAGGGCGTCAGATCGTCACGCAGGCAGGAAAAAACTAGCTTGCTTCTTCGGCGATCGACTGGGCAACGCGCTTCACATACGCAAGATTATCGCGCAGACGGACATGTAGCGGCTGCTCCAGCGAGAAATCCTCGAAGGAAACCCAGCCGTCGTAGCCAACCTCCCGCAGCGCCCGGAGCAGCGCCGGCATATCGACGACACCCTGTGCCAGCGGCGCCCACCCCGCACGCCACTCGGTGCTGCCATCGGCGCGAATGCCGACCGGCTGCCACGCTGCATTTTTGAGATGGACGTGCGCGAGATACGGGCCAAGCATCTCAAGACCCAGCCGATACTGCTCGTATCCCTCGTAGACCATATTTCCGGCGTCATGGATCGCGCCGACGTAGCGCGGATCAATGGGATCGAGAAAAGCAGCTGCGGCGCTGGCGCTGGGAATCAGGCTGCCGTGGTGAAGCTCGATCAGCGCGCGCAGGTTGTACTGCCGCGCCAGATCCGCCACCTCGCGATACTGCGCCAGCGCCCGATCGCGCGCTCTCCGGTAGCAAGTGCCGCCGTCGTATTTCGGCACGTTCACTCGCAGCTGGGAAGCGCCCATCCGCGCCACACCTTGCATCGCGTGCTCAACCGAGGCCAGATCGTCGCAGGTAACGTACGTTCCAACCGACGGCATGTCCAGCCCGGCTTGAGCGGCGAGCGCGGCGATGCGCGGCGCATCTTCGATCAAGCTGCTGAGCGGCCAGGTACAGCGGTTGCCTGCCCAAAATCCTGGCTTCTCGTCGCCAGCCGGCGCTTGATCCGTAACCCGCCACTCCACGCCGTCATAGCCCAGGTCGCGCAAAGTCGTAACCGCCTGCTCGGGCGTCAGCTCCGGCAGCCCAACTGTGAACACCGCGTACTTCATCGACTTTTCTTTCCGTGAGGCTGCGACGTACACACTTCAACGCCACTCGATCTGCTGCTCACGCAGCAACGATTTGAAGGCTTCGGCGGCGACACCAAACAGCGCAGGTCCGCTGAAGCCGGCGAACGGGCCGGCCTCTTGAAGATGCGGCTCGAGCGAGAAAAAGCCGTCGAAGCCTGATGACCGCAGCCCCGTCAGGGTCGCCGGCCACTCACCATCGCCTTGACCGGCGGGCACGACCGCTCCGGTGTCGCGCACCGCATCCTTGACGTGAATATACGCGACGAATGGTCGCAGGGCCTCGTAGCCGTCGGTGTAGGGCCGCACGCCGCACTGCACGAAATTCGCCGGGTCCCACGCCGCGCGCAGAATCGGCGAGTTGATCTGCGTGAGGATGTCAAGGCAGCGACTCGGAATATCGCCGTAGATCTCCTTCTCGTTCTCGTGCAGCAGCGTGACGCCCGATCCTTCCGCCCGTCGCACAAGCTCATGCATGCGATCCAGCACCTCGTCACGGTAGCGCGCAGGATCTTCGCCGGGCGGCATGAAAAAAGAGAAGATGCGGATAAACGGAGCTTCCAGGACGCGCGCAACATGCAGGGCGCGATCAAAGGCCGCCAGGTGCGGGTCGAACGCATCGTCGATCTTGATCTTGCCGATCGGCGAGCCGATCGACGAGACGCTGACTCGATGCCGGTCGAGCGTCGCCTTGACCGTCTCGCTCTCAGCATCGGTCAGCGCCAGTACATTTTTGCCCGACACGCCGCGCAGCTCAAGATGCGTGATCCCTTCATGCAGCAGCGTCTCCACCTGTACATGGAGATCGGGCGAAATTTCATCCGCAAACGCGCTGAGTGTCCACATGGTGTGAAGCTCCTCTACTGCACCCTGACAGGTCGACCGGTCCGCGCCGATTCGTAGATGGCCAGGATGATCGCCACCGGCTTGCGGCCCTCCTCGATGTTGACCAGTGGCTCGCGATCGTCACGGATGGCCGCGATGAAATCACGAAGCTGCTCGCGATGCGCCATGGAGAGCTGGGACGGATCGGCACCGGCGGCGGGGCCAACCGGAGCGGCGGCGTGCTGCTTCAGGATGTCGGCGGCCTGATTACCACCGCCGGCCGCACCATAGGCGGCCTCTGCTCCACCCGACGCGGCGCTGTGAAAGTACACCAGCTCATCGTTGTCGATGATCGCCGAGCCCTGGTCGCCGTGTACCTCAAGGCGCGCGGTCAGGCCGGGATAGGCCGCAGTCGTCCCTTCGATCACGCCGAGCGCGCCGCTCGCGAAGCGCACGACCGCAACCGCCGTGTCTTCGACCTCCATCCGCTCATGTGCCAGGAGTCCGGTGTAGGCGCTGACCTCGACCACCGGCCCCATGAGCCATTGCAGCAGATCGATGGTATGGATCGACTGATTCATCAGCGCGCCGCCGCCGTCAAGCTCCCAGGTGCCGCGCCATGCGCCAGAGTTGTAGTAGGTCTGCGAGCGCCACCAGCGTACCTGCGCTGTACCGACCGTCAGCCGTCCCAGCCGTCCCTGCTCGATGGCATCGCGCACAATCTGGGTGGATACGTCGAAGCGATGCTGGCTGATCACGGCAACTTTCTGCGCCGGCGAACGTCGCGCAGCCCGCAGCCGATCGATCGTCTCAAGCGTCACATCGACCGGCTTTTCGACAACCACATGCTTGCCCGCTTGCAGCACGGCTATCGCGCTCGCGACATGTTCGCCGCTGGGCGTGCAAATGCAGACGGCATCAAGCTCACGATGTCCCAGCAGATCATCGAGCGAGGCGTACGCGGCAACGCCGTACTGCTGCGCCAGCTGTGCCGCGCGATCGCTATGTTTGTCAGCTACGGCGACCAGCTCTGCGTCGTCGGCGAGACCGGTGATCGCCTGCGCGTGGTGCGGGCCGATGACGCCGCATCCAAGAATGCCAAAGCGTATGCGTTGAGCCAAGCTTGATTCCTCCTCTCCGCATGACGCCGGCACTATAGCATATGCTGTCAATCGATCAACGCAGCTCTCGCCAATGTGGGCTATCATACAAAGGGATCTCCAGACTGAGGAGGTTGCCGGAAACATTCAGACTGAGAATCGTGGGTCATTAATATGCCCGAGCACAACAGCCTATGTGGGAAAGCGAGGATTCATGAGCAACTGGGTTGAAGCAGATGTCGCGGCGAACGATATTCGCATCCATTACCATCGCACAGGAACTGCCGGCAAGCCGGCGCTGCTGCTGCTCCACGGCGTCACCGATAGCGGTCAGGTCTGGGCACGTGTTGCCCGCGAGCTCGCCGACGACTACGACATCATCATGACCGATGCGCGTGGGCATGGTCGCTCCGACAATCTGGCAACCGGCTTCTCGATCCCGATGCTTGCCGACGACGCCGCTGGTGTGATCAGCGCTCTGGCTCTGGACAAACCCTATGTGTGGGGCCATTCGATGGGAGCTATCACTGCGGCAGCGCTGGCTGCGAGCTATCCTGAGCTTGTTCGTGCGGCTGTGCTGGAAGACCCACCGCTGAAAGCCGCCGATGCGGATCAGGCTAGCACCGGCCAAAAGCAGAATCCATCACCACCCAGGCTTGCGTTTCCTGATTTCCGAGCGATGTCAGCCGAAGAGCGGATCACCACTGCGGCAGCCATGAATCCTACCTGGCACGCGGATGAGCTGCCTCCTTGGGCCGAGTCGAAAGCCTTGTTTGATCCGACGATAGCTCAGCATTTCACAGCCTTCCAGAGCTACCCGTGGCGCGAAGTCCTGGCGCGCATCGAGTGCCCGGCGCTGCTGGTGACAGGCGATCCCGAAGCTGGAGCTATCGTGACGCCAGCGGTGGCCCAAGAAGCTGCTGCGCTGTTAAGGCAGGGCCGGATCGCACATATTGCTGGCAGTGGCCACAATATCCATCGCGAGCGCTATGAGCAGACCATACAGGCTATCCGGGAGTTTCTGAACGAGTATTGAGGCACGCGCGCTCGATCGCTTCGCTAAACTGGTTAGATCAGGGACATAGATGATCACCAGCCCACTCGGTACGCTCTCATGATGTAGATGGTGCTGGTGATTCATAAAATATAATTATGTCAATTTGATATGTGGTATGATCGAATTCGTTGCTGCATAGGTCGAGAGTAGTGCGCACCAGCAAGCAACAGCGATGGCATCCAGGCTGCTACCAGAACTACATGATTGGGAAGAGCGTTTATGAGCAGCGGCGCCCATCTCAGGATGAAGCGCTGCGAGGAGGATGCTGATGTCAGCACAGGATACGCACAAGTCGCCACCCGTCACCGAAGATGCGATCGATAGGCAGGCTACTCAACCACAGACTAAGCCACGCCAGTCCAACAGCGCGAACGACGACAAGATGAACCACGACGACTCCAGCGTGAGCAGCGAGGGCAGCTATCGAGAACAAGATTACGGCGGAGAGCCGACCCATCCGCCGACCGAGCCGGAAGCTGCGTAGCATAGCTCCCACGTTCCTTTTAATCGATCTGCTGTGCTGATCCTGAGTGTGCCGAACTAACGTACGCGGCACGTCGGGTGTCGCGCTGCATCAGTACGTTGGGTAATACATGCACGTCGAGTGTAATCATTATGTCGACGCCAGCGAGCCCGACTCGCGTGGAATGTACGCCTACTACTATGAATACGACCTGTTCAGCTTCTCGGAAGCCGACGTCGTTGTCGTTGCGCGTAGCTACCACGATACACCGAAAGAAGCACACTTTCTCCGTATCGAGATCGACGGCTCATCTCGACTGATGCAGAAGCTGGATTTTCAGCGACCACTGGTTGTCGCGGCTATACAACATCTTCACGCACTCGGCAAGCAAGAATTAAACTGGCTCAGTGGTCGCGGTAATGGCTACGACCCCGTTAGATAGGGGATTTACAAGCATCTGATATAGTAGAGCCGTCCTCGCTCATCTTCATACAATCTATATGTCGACTCTTCTAGTTTGGTCGACATCACCGTTTTGGTCTCGTCAGAGCGAGTATATTATGTCAAATGTACTTGTTAAGTACAGCTGCTTGAACATAGTAAGCACGGAAGGTACAGCCGCTCAGGGTACAAAATCTTGGTGCAGTCGCTTGAGCATAGCGAGCACTGACAATAGTCAGTTAAAGAATAATGCAGCACCCAGGCGTAGCTGAGCACCGCATTATGTCAAATGTACTTATTAAGTACAGTTTCTATGCTTCAGGAGCGTAACTCCTCGACAAGTTGTTCAAGCTCAGGAAAATGTTCCCGAACAACATAGTCAAGCAACGCGGATCGCTCCGCTGGTCGCAGTTGGCTAGCCGCCCCATGCACCTGTGCGCTCATTGTTCGCAACGTTTGGATTGTCTGCGCCAGAACCCGCTCACTCTGTCGTACTTGACGCCGCTCGGCAGCTTCGGCCCCCCGCTCTCCCGCACGACGGTTCTGGCTGTCTTCGGCCGATACTCTGTCCGACGCCGAACGACGGCCGTCGTATGTAGATGATCGCTCGGTATGCGGTGATCCCGCGTGTGCCGAGGATGGGCCCTGTGACACTGGCACCTCTGCCGACCGCACCATCTGCACCATATCTCGTACAGCTTTGGTATCTAACGTTCCTGCTACTACTCCTTCAATCAGCGGCCGGCGCTGCTCCTGAGTCGGCAGCTGCGCAATGATCAACCCGGCCGATTGTGTTTCAGCATGAGCGTTGACCATCTCCTGAACATCCTCAGGTGCGCGCAGGAGGTCCAGCTTATTTTGGATATATCCTTTGCTTTTGCCGATACGCTCAGCCAGGCTACGGATGGAATAGCCGTTTTCGTCGAGCATCAGCCGAAACGCACGAGCTTCTTCCAGGGCAGCAAGGTCCTGGCGCTGCAAATTCTCGATCAGGCCAATCTCGCGGAGATCTGCGTCCGAATGTTGAGCTACATCGCACGGAAGCATGGACAGGCCAGCCAGCCTTGCCGCACGAAGTCGTCGCTCACCATACACAAGCTGGTATCGGTCGGGATTGATTGGGTGAGGGCGCACCCGGATGCGGCTAGTAAATCCATGCGTCCGAATCGAATCGGCAAGTTCTTCCAGATCCGCGAATTCTTGCCGCGCCTGGTATGGGCTTGGCTCGATCGCATCAATCGGCAGATCCATGGGAATGGCGGGCTGATCGGTAAAGGTGCCGGCAAAGACCGCCGCGAAATCTTCGCGCGGCTGCGTTCGTGCTTGAGGCCGATCGATCGTAAACTTGCGTCGGCTATTCCCAGTCACGGCTGATCTCCTCCGCGAGTGTGCGGTATGACGTCGCGCCAATACCTTTGGGATCGTAGTGCAGAACCGCCTGGTGGCGCGCCTGGCTTTCAGCAATCTTGGACGATCGACGAATAACAGTGTCGAACACTGGTAAATCAGTACCAAACTGCTCACGAATCTCCGACAGCAAATCGCGATGCAGGGTCATACGCACATCTACCTGAGTGACTAACACACCGCACAGCTTAAGACCAGGATTGAGGCCGCTTTCACGCACCTCGTCGATCTGACTGAGCATTAAGCCAAGTGACTCGACGGCTAGCTGCTCGGGCTCGACCGGAATAAGCACCTCATGCGCGGCGACCAGGGCATTATGCACGAGATTACTTGAGGCAGGCTGGGTATCGATGAGCACAACATCATACTGCGCCGCAACCGGCGTAAGGAGCTGTTGCAGCACATATTCACGCCGGCTTTGGAGATGAAGCGCGCGCTCGGTAAGACTTAAGCGGATGCTGGCCGGCACGATGTCGACGCCTGATGGACTTTCCTGGACAACCTCGTGGAGCGCTGACTGCCGGTGCGTCATCCATTCTTGCATGGCCCCGAACAAAGTTTCTTCGGCAGCAAGCTCAACCGGATTGAGGCCGGCAGCGCTGGTCAGGCTGCACTGGTGGTCAGTATCGACGAGCAGCACCCGGTAGCCACGTTCGGACAGCGCAACGCCAAGATTGAGCGTGGTGGTCGTTTTGCCGGTGCCACCCTTGAGCAGCGCCACAGCAATGATTCTGCCAAGTGGCGGTGTAGTGCGCTTCTCGGCCTGCATGTCTCTGCCTTGCACAACACGTCCCTCCCGCAAGAATATTTCGACATGTTCGGGGCGAACCAGGCGTGCGTGCCCGGTACCCTGAGTAGGCAGCCGGCCATCCCAGGCAGCACGGCGTAAGCGATCGTAGGTTACGGAGTAATGTTCTGCGGCAGCTTTGAGTGTCAGCAAATCCTCAGTCGCCATGGAGCCTCCTTAGCGCTATCTTGCTCTAGTGTAGCACAATCTTCACAAAATGTGAAACGTCACATTCGTAATATTTCACATTTTGTGAAACACAACATGGGTGTAGCGCATCATCTCTCCTGTCAGGTCTTCGACATCTGCCTGCGCTAGATCGTCTCTACCAGACCAACAACCATGCGATCATAAACAGGACGATCTACTCGACATAATGGGCCGAAACTATACAGAACCCGGTGCTGTGTGCTTGGAGTTCATGCGGACGTCAGGAACATGCATGTACAATTGCGCCGATCTTGATCGATCAATCTCGTCTGAAAGAAAAGCTTCCTTTGCGCCGATCTTGATCGATCAATCTCGTCTGAAAGAAAAGCTTCCTTGGGCCTTGGCCGGCACACAGATAGATTGGAGCGTTGATGCTAACAGAGGAGCGAGATGACATAACGATCATTCGATACCGCTCCTTCAGCGATGCGCGGTGGGGTGCAGACTGGAGGATCTGAATTGTGGACTCAGGTTGGTCAGGGCAAGAACACGGCGTATGTGCCGGTACCAGATACTCAGCTCTAACCTGGTGTATGTCACACGCCGCCCCGATGGGGAAGTCGTTACTCGCTATCGAGGGTATCGATAAAAAAGCGTACCTGTTGCCGCAGCTCTGCGTCGTTGAGCAGACGCGTAACGAACATGGCGGTGCCGAGATCGTCGATCAGCAGCGCTGCGGGGTGAACGTCAAGTGCAGCAGCCAGCACGACAAGCCGATCAACCGTGAGCGCACGCCGTCCATATTCGTAGTGAGCAAGGGTATCGCGTGGCCAGCCGAGACGAGCGGCCAATGCTGCCTGGGATAGGCGTCGCGCGCGGCGTGTAGCCGCAATGCGTTGCCCGACCACGCGCGATGCCTCATGGGACTCCGGCATTATCCCTGCTCCTCGGGTGCTGCTTCCGGGAACGGCTGTCCGGTGAGCTTCTGGTAGGCGCGGCTCATATACGCAATACAATCGCGGTATTGGCTGGCCGGAATATGCTCATACTTGGCTACCTGATAGCGCGTCTTGAGGGCCGCCCAGCAGCCGGCAAAGGCGCTTGCCGCCGACAGGTTCTCATGCTCGACCCGTGCTTGCGCCCAGAGCTGCACACATTGATAAATGTGGCCACGCTGGCTGGGCGATACGGTCGCCGTCGTGCCAAGCTGTTCTTCCAGCCGGCGCAACCGCTGCTCGTGATCGCGCCATACCTGGCGGGCCTTGTCCTGGCTTTCTTCCAGCGCGCGCTGGCGTTGTGCTATCCCGGTTATCGCTTCGTCATACTGCTGGAGATCGGCCAGGTCTTCGATGTTGCTGCTCGGGCCTGAGGGCAGACCTGCGCTCTGCGCGATGGCATCATACACCTGGCGAATGCTGAACAGCCGCAGGTAGCGCAGTCGCTCACGAACAACAGTTGTGGCGCGCGCCCGATTCACACTGCTGATCCAGGCAGGAACGAATTCGAGAATCAAAAAGTCCTGCTCCTGCGGCCCGCCTGCTGTAGACACCCGCAGCCGATGCATGCCGTCGCGGAGATCCTCGTCGGCACGGAGTCGTCTGAGCTGCGAGGAAAGATTGAGACCAGTGGCGGTACACAGGTCGCGAATCGAGAGGACGATTGTTCCGTCGTTGAGCCGTGCCGCAAGAACAGGCTGCTCGAAGAAAGTCACAGCTAAGGTCTCTATCGGTTCGTTGATCATGCCTGACGTATTCTCCCTTATGTGCTCGATCACTCCTGAAGTGATCGCAATCCCTTGTGAATGCTGCGCGTATTATAGGCTGTGTCCACACAGGACACAAGGAGTTGCTTCATGACGACTCCCTGGACGGCTCGTTTCCCGCTTGCTGCTGTATCCGTAGCCTTTTTAGCTTCTTTGTGTCCTGTGTGGACACAAGGAGTTGTCTGACGACGACTCCTTATGACGGCATTCAGCAGACAGCCTGAAGCTGTCGATGAAGATAGCCATATCGAGCGCGGGCGGGCACAAGCGCACTCGCAAGGCAAATCCTGCGCGGTGCTGCGGCAGCGGCTCATCACATTATCGTGGAAAAATGAACTGTTCTATATATATGGGAAAAGATCGAAGGTTGTTCGCCAGATCCGGATCAGGGCTCGTCTTTTCAGGGAACGCCATAACGTCCCGGCTACTCGTCAGCTACCGCTGGCTCCTCCAAAACGCGTCAAACACTCGTCTGCTCTCGAAGAAGCTGTCGAATACCTCAATCAGCCGTTGATACTGCTCATCCACATGGTTCGATGCTTCGATACGGTAGCTGAAACTATGGCTCCTGCCCGCAGCATCTCCGAAGCTGAACGTGTAAAAGGTCGGATGCAAAAACGGATACGGCGACTCCCGATCAGTGAGCGCATAAACATTGAGCTCGGTGGAAAGCCGTTCGAGAAAGGCGCGTACCTGCTGCTGATCCTTTTTGATCACCTCGCTTAGCCCGGACGACCGGAAATGATTTTCCTGGGCCGCTGGCAGCGGGAGCGGTGATGGAGATGGAGGGCGCGGCGGAGGCACAGAGCTGCTCCCGGAATCGTAGACCAGTCTTGAAATCCTCAGTGTCACGGTGTATCCGGTCACATCAGAGTCGATCTTGTATTCGTAGAATGGTCCGCTATGGCCCGGATCGACTGAGACCCGCAGCTGGGCCGAGATAATGTCAGGCGCTGTTTCACTCATTGGCAGACCTTTTGTGGCGTACGATCCAGCACAAAGATTACCCTTCCCCGTCTGTAGGCGTGGAAAGCTGATAGTGTTCGCGAAGTGCTTCAAGCCGAGGCGGCGCGGCCTGGATAGAACCCTCCATCCAATTATCCCACTCAAAGATGATCAGCTCGCCATCAGCTTGATGCATAAGGTCATACCTTTGATAGTCGATTCCCGCATCCATGCCCGCATACTGGTATATCTCGGTAAATCCTGCCGCCTTGAGATCATCGATGATCCGGTGCCAGGTTGCGGTCTGAATATATTCGATCTTGGACAGCATGTGGTATCACTTCGTACAATAGCAGATTATCAAGGATCGACTGCGCTGCACGCAAACCGCTCGCCGACAAGCAGACGCTACCAGCGACAGTCGCGGAAAATACCCAGCGCATCAAGACCCGGGCCCCCACAAGCGGAGACCCGAGACGTAAGGCTGCGACTATACGGGAGCTGTGGAATGGTTGAGCGGACTCGGGATACCGATCCCGCCTCTCGCTATGGCACGGCTATAGCTTCTGCGAGACAACAATATCGATCGTCATCTGATGCCCGCTAAAAACCTTGCCGACCAGCTTGAGGTAGGCGCGAAACTGGCGGTAATAGGTATCACCCACCAGCAGCCTAAGCCGCTCCTGGTGTGCGTGCATATTGGCCTGCCAGCGCTCGTTTTGCACGCGGTAGTGATGCTTGTCCATGGGATAGGCACCCTGAAGCACGAAGCCAGCCGCGTCAAGCATGATCAGCTCTTCGGCTAGCGTGCGGTAGTTTCCGGTACGACCGTACAGCTCGTTTATGAACACCGCAGCGCGTCCGAGGGAGGTGTACCGGCTGTTAGTGAAATGCAGCTCTTTGTTAAGGAAATAGCCGCCAGGCTTCAGGAGCTTATGCGACTTCTCGAAGAAGCCCTGAAGATCTTCAAAGTGGACGATGACCTCATCGGTATAGATCGCATCGAACGGCCGGTCATCCTCGTAGAGCGCCCAGTGCTGCTGATGGATCTGCACGTTGGCGCCGGTGCTGGCGACCCGCTCTTCGGCGCACTGCCGCTGCGCTGACGATAGTGTCAGGCCCACGCCTTCGACTCCATAGGTCGTGCTCAAATAGGTCAGCGGCCCGCCCCACCCGCATCCAACGTCGAGGATACGCTGGCCGGGCTGTAGGTTCATCAGCCGGGCAAAAAGATCGAGCTTCGCCTCCTGGGCCTCCGTGTCGGTGGTTGTTCCTTGCCACCAGTTGCAGGAATACACGTTCCATTTGCCACCGGTGATCGCATAGAAGAACTCGGGCGGTTGCTCATAATGGACGTTCGTGCGCGCTTTGTCCTCGTCGGGGGAGTAGACCTGGTAGAACTCCTGCTCCGTCGTCGGGCCCTGCCACTGGGTACGCGGTGGTACTGACCCCATTTGCTTGTCCATTTGTGCTGCTCCTTTGGGGGATCAACAAACCGGCTACAAGGGAAATGGTTGATGGATAACCTTCCGCAGTATCCTCCTTCTGCGGCTGCTTCGTCAAGAGACTTTAGGGCTACAGTCCACTGCAAGGATTGGCACACAGCGTGAGCGTGCTCCCACCGCCATCCGATCGCCGCTCCCGGCTCAAGCTCCGGGGCGCACGGACGCGCCGCCTGCCCGGCCTGAGCAGTGACATGCTGTCAGCTGAGCAAGGGCAGGCGGATAATTCAGCTTTGGTTACAGGTCGAGTGCGGTAGGAAGATAGGCCGTATCTCGTGAGCGGCCGACGCGCTGGAGAAAGCCGGCCTCGACCAATCCCTTGAGATCGTTCAGCAGCGAGCGATCGGAGCGGAACGCCTGTAAGTCTTCATTCAAACGCCGGGCGTCATCCATCGTGATCTGGCCATGCTGCCGGGCATATTCCAGCAGCTTCAGCCTGAACGGCGTTTGCGCGCGGATCGACGGCGCATCCTGACCGTAGACGGTGACCGTAAAAGACACGCCGGTGTCACGCATCCCCAGGTCGGGCAGGCCTGCTCTCCGCAGCTCACGCATAACGGTATCCAGGCCAATGCCAAAGCGCTCGATATAGCCCGCCTGGTGGAGCAGCTCGGCGATCGTTGGGTTGCGCGCAAACTGCTCCTGCAAAATATTCTCGATCGTGATGCCGCCGGGCAATCCTCCCGGCGAGACCCATTCGATGCGGTCGGTAAACATCGAGATCCGCGTATGCTTGCCGGTCGAGTTGTAGTCGCGATGCGCAATGGCGTTGACGGTCAGCTCGCGGATGACCTTACGCGGATACTCCGGCTTTTCTACCCGGCGTGCGCTGTCTTCAACTGTGAAGCCACGCCGAGTATTTGACCAGAGATAGCCTTCTACCACGTCGATTTGCTCCGGCAGCGTCCCGCCATGCCGCTTGAGATGAATCACGTCCTCGGTGTCAGGGATCGAGCTGGGAAAATGGCCCAGGCCCACGTCGGCATGCGGAAAGAAGAACTGCGGCTGATAGGCGAACATAAGAATGCCGGCCATGGTCGCGACGGGCGCACCATGATGCTCGATGATGCAGCGGTAGCGGGATAGAAAATCGCGTGGCTTGCGTGGCGCGTTATCCAGGCGACCGGCCTCGATCGCACGCTCGATATGCTCCTCGACCTTCTGCATGTCGAGGGCATCCAGCGCGGCATGGGGAACAGCAAATCCATCAATGCGGCCATCTGTAATTTCAGGAACAAGCAGCGCCATACACCACCTCTCTCATCGCGCCATTATAGCACGACCGGCTGAGCCGCTCGGCGTTTCCCGCAATTTAGCCTTGCGGGAAATTGCGGGAAACGTACCAGTGTCGTGAACAGATCGCCGCGGAAGGTCGCCCGCAACAGCCCGCAACCGGAGATTGCGTGCTCTTACCGGTAGAAGCATGCCCGGCGGATTCACGCAAAACCTGGATGCCCGTAAGTGGGCTTGCGTGCAAGTGCGTGAGATTGCGTCCAAAGCTGAAAATTTGCGGAGAAAGTCTGCGCGTAAGCGCTTGTCGGTTGCGGGCTAATTTTCTATCCTGAGAGAGAAGTCATACCTTACACGGCGATGTTGCGCTGTTCCGCGCTTTTATTGACATAAGGAATAGCAACCGTAACGTTCGACATGCGCTGACGACAGCGCAGATTCAGATAGCGCTCGTGTAGCTCACCCTACATGAAGCTTAAACGCGAAGACGGCCCGCTTCGTTGGCACCGACGAGCCGTCCTAGCCACTGTGTAGTTGCCCTCCCAGATGCGGGAGAGCTGGCTGTTGTCTTCATCATGAGCTTAGCAGCCAGACTCGCTCCTGTCAAGAGGGCAGGAGGGGATATGTTTGCCCAAAAATCGGCTCATCCTGTGCGCTATCCCGAACAATCCACAGGCAGCGCCTACCAGCCCGAGACCCAATCTATCGGCGATCGGTCATCGCTCGTCTACAACCCGCGCGAAACACGCGACGAATTCCTGGCTCGTCAGCGGCGTGCTTACGATGCCGGGCGGCGCGCGTGGCAGGAGCGGCGCATACCCGCCTACCTGATTCCATTCTACGAAACTCTTGTCGAGCGCGTTGGAGCTAACTCCTACACATGGGTAAGTGAAGAAACCCTGGCCGAAGCGTTCCAGGTCGATGTCAGCACCATCAAGCGCTGGATCGCCAGACTGGTGCGGGTAGGACTGATCCGGCGGCAGCGGCAGTTTGCCACCAGCTCACGCACCTACCTCACCGCCTACGATGCCACCACGGAGCTGCTTGATGGCCAGGCGGCGGCGATCCCTGCGACGGACAGCCGAGCGACTCCGCCGACGCCGGATCAGGTGGACTCACACACACCTACGCCGGAGGAGCAGAGCGTATCTCCCACAGACGTTTCTTTTCGGCGCATAGATAAGCCGTCGTTCGGCGCAAATCTGCGTCGAGATTCTAAGATCGATCACTTAAACCCTGGTGGTGGTAAGAAAGAGATACACACAAATCAACCCATGGCTCCGGATATTCTCCGCCTGCTCAAGCAGGAAGGCGTTCTCGATTTCTACATTGCTCCCTTGCTCGGACAACAATCACTGTCTGAGCTCACGGCAATCAGCCGCTATCTCGATACCCAGCGGAATATTCGGGACCGTGCGCGGCTCTTCGCTGCCCTTGCCTGCCGCAATTTTGGCGCGCAGCTCCTGGCAGGACGCGAGCAGCGCAAGCTTGCTTCAGCGCAGCGCATCCCTCGATCTGCCGCGCCACACCACGACGCTCACCTGCGCTATATCTCTGGAGATCTGGCGCCCTATATCAAGGGCTGGGAGGCACACCAGCCCGAGATCAGCGTGTCGCCCGGCGAGCCAGACTGCGCGCACGAGCATGCCACGTGTGATGCGCTGTGGCAGCAGGTGCTTGATCAGATCCAACACACGCTGCCTGAGGACGACTTCAAGACCTGGTTTGCAGAAACAAGCTTGCTCGCGGCCGACGATACACAGGTAGTGGTTGGCGCTCCCCATATTTTTGCGCGCGGCAAGCTTGAAGCAGACTACGCTGCCCTTTTGAGCGACGCGTTCCATGCTTGTTGCGGGAGATCGGTTCAGGTGCAGATCGTCATTGGAGGCTGAAATCTAAAGATCAGCGCGACGACGCCTTCCGAACAGCATACAGGTTGTGATTAGTCGCAATGCCCGCCTCCGAAACGACGTCGAAGCCCTTTGTGGTAAGCAATTGCCGGGTTTCCGCCAGCAGCGCATCGCTGTGGATCTCGGCGGCGATCTGGCGAATGTTGGGAAAATGCGTGTCCGCGATCCCGTGGAGAATGGCTAATTCATCGCTCTCGGTATCGATCTTCAACAGATCCACAGTGGACACACCGACCTCGTCCATCACGTCGGAGAGGGTGCGGACCGTGACGAGCTGAACATGCGACGACTGAAACAGGTAATCGGTGGTCTCGTAGCCGATGATGTCTTTGAGCGCATCCTTGGTCTCGGGATGGGCCGTCGCGTTTCCCGCCGCGTTGGGATAGAACGTCATGCTGTGCTGGCTATGATTCTGCGTGCCCAGCGCGTAGTTGTGGAGATACACGTTCGTCAGGCCGTGCAGCTCAACGTTTTTGACCAGAACAGCATATGTCTCCTTGATCGGCTCAAAGGCATGCACGACCAGATTCGGCTTTTTGAGCTTGGCAAAGATCGTGAACAGGCCAATGTTGGCTCCGACGTCGAACACATACCGGCACTCTTCCAGCGATAAAGTCGTGCCCAGATACTCCTGCTGCACAAAGATCTCGTTATAGATCAGCAAGGTTTCGATCTCGCTGGAATGGCTGTAGCAGCGGAACCCATCGGGGAAGGTATAAAGCTTGAGACCGCCTTCAACATCTTCTGCGCTCAAAGCACGAACGACATTGGGACGAGCGAGCGGATCGAATCTGGACACTGGTTCCCTCCTGTATCGTCGGCCGGCTGCACGTGTGGTGATAATGTACACATGCTCCGGCCTGTTTCCGAGCCTGGAATGGTCGCGTTGAGCCATTGCCGCAAGTATATTATGCCCGCTCAAGCAGCAGAGTAAAGTGATGGGTAGCGGGCAGGACGATCGATCCTTCCAAATACATAGGCGAAGGAGGATCGATCCTCCTTCGCCTGCATTGCCCTGATTTTAGCCTGCCGGCGATTATGGTCGGCTAACGATGTACCGGGGAGTGTCGGCCACAGCCGCGTTCCCGTTCTGGCTCTTCGGCACCTGGACCTGGAAGGAGGCTACCGCTCTGTTGCCCGATCGGTCAGTTACCTGAACGTCGATCGTGTACACACGTCCATTCCCCGACCCCATCCGCTCCGAGCGTAGTTGCACAGAGCGACCGTCGGCGGCGATGACGATGTCCTGCAACGTCGCGCCATCTCCGCCACCTGGCGCATCTTCTAGCTCGTCGCTGCTAACCCGTGTGATCACGACGTCGGATGCGTCGAGCTGTCCATCTGTGCCGTCAGCTGCCCCAAGCACACAGCTGCGCACGGTGATCGTCTCGTACTGGTGATTCGGCGGCCAGAGCTGGAATGAGCCTGCGGCCAGGATGATGCTGGGTGCTGTGGTGTCGCGGATCAGCGGGAAGGGATCTTCGCTGTCCGGGACGTTGTCGCTGTCGTCGTCGGTGTCGGCGTTGTTGCCAAGACCGTCGCCGTCGGTGTCGAGCGACTCGTCCCCGTTCAAAGGAAAGGCATCTTGCGCATCGTTGATGCCGTCGCCGTCGCTGTCGGCGCTGAGGGGATTGGTGCCGCTGGTGATCTCCTGACCATCGGCGAGGCCATCGCCGTCGCTGTCGGCCAGCAGCGGGCTGGTGCCGAGCGCAACCTCGTCGCCGTCGCTAACGCCATCGCCGTCGGTGTCGGTGCTGAGTGGATCGGTGCCGCTGGTGATCTCCTGGCCATCGGTGAGGCCATCGCTGTCGCTGTCGGCCAGCAGCGGGCTGGTGCCGCCGGCGATCTCCTGCGCATCGGCGAGACCATCGTCGTCGGTGTCGGCGGCGAATGGATTGGTGCCCAGCGCCAGCTCATCGGCATCGCTGAGCGTGTCGTCGTCGTCGTCGGTATCGGCGTTATTGCCGGTGCCATCGCCATCGGTATCGAGCGACTCGTTCGAGTCCAGCGGGAAGGCGTCGGCGCTATCAAGAACGTTATCGTTATCGTCGTCGTCGTCGGTGTTGTTGCCGGTGCCATCGCGATCAGTATCGAGCGACTCGTTCGGGTCCAGCGGGAAGGCGTCGGCGCTATCAAGAATGTTATCGTTATCGTCGTCGTCGTCGGTGTTATTGCCGATGCCGTCGCCATCGCTATCAAGACTTTCGTTCGGGTTTAGCGGGAAGGGATCGGCGACATCCGCCACGCCATCACCATCGTCGTCGGTATCGGCGTTATTGCCGATGCCGTCCTGGTCGGTGTCCACAGACTCCGCCGGGTTCAGCGGTAAAGCATCCGTGCTGTCGAGAACGCCGTCGTTATCGTCGTCGGTGTCGGCGTTATTGCCGATGCCGTCCTGGTCGGTATCGACCGACTCGGTGGCATTCAGTGGGAAGGCGTCGTCGCCGTCGAGAACGCCGTCGTTGTCGTCGTCCGAGTCGCAGGCATTCCCCTGACCATCGCTGTCGGTGTCGAGCTGGCTTGCGTTCGATACGGCTGGGCAGTTGTCGCTACCATCGGCCACGCCGTCGCCGTCGACATCCGAGCTGCCGGTCGAGGTCGGATCGAGCGGCGCGCCATCGGCGCCATCGAGAACGCCGTCATTGTCGCTGTCGGCGTCGAGCGGATCGGTGCCCACGGTGGTTTCTGTCGTGTCGCCCAGACCATCGTTGTCGTCGTCGAGATCGGTGTCGTCGGCGATGCCATCGAAGTCATTGTCGACCACGCCGGCCGTGTCTGAGGCCGTGACGACCAGGTTATCAAAGGCCGCGTAGAAGCCACCGATAACGTCCCACATCAACGTTACCCGGCCATTGGTTGCAGCCGAGGCATCCAGGGGCACCACATGATGAGTCCAATCGAAGACATACTGCTGGGGAACTGCCGTGCCGGCAATGTCGATACTACCCAGAAGTCTGCCGGGAGCATTGAAGTTAAAGGCGCCGCTGGGCGTGTCATAGAGCGACAGGCGGAATCTGGGAACGCCTGGTAGTTGATTAACACCACACTTATCGGCCGAGATCGCAGAAATGTCAATGCCGATGTTAATGAACGACCGCATCTGCGAATCGAAGGTCAAGGCGAGCTTGTCGTCTTGCAGACTCTCCAGCATACCAAGTACATATCTGCCGCCGATGCCGGCAGGGTCGCGGTAGCGCATCTTCGGGCCGTTAACGATCATCAGCTCTGGCGTCCACACCTGCTGGAAGCCAGGTCCATACATGCTGTTGACGGGCGTCTGGCTAAAGTCCGACGCACAGAAGTCGCCTGGCGGGATGCTCGGCGACTCAAAGTTATTTTGGTACAAAATCGTGGTGCTGCTGGTAGTGGTCGCGGTAGCCGTGGATGTGGTCTGAGCGGTCCATGATCCGACATTGACGAGCAGAGCGACGAGCATCAGAAATGTTAACCGGCGGTTCCTGCGGCGATACATTGATGTATTCCTTTCAGCTTCGGCGACAGCGGGCAGTGCTGCCGGACGATGAGTTGATTACCTGAGAGCAAGCGGATGTGAGCGAGGTCCAACGGGTGAGCTGCGCGGCGCAGCTCCGGGAGCGTGTACCAGCGCGATCGTTCAGCAGCGCGACTCCTTTCTTTGATGGTGGTGAGCCTGGCTTAGGCTTTTTGTATGATGTGATGGAGAATTGGGTGCAGCAGTAGTACACCATGCCGACATGCCAGGGATGGATCGGTGGGCGGTATAAAAAGCGGTAGCGCCAGCGGTATAAGCAGCAGCGCGATCGCCGAGCAAAACGGCAGCCCTCCCACACTTGATCATATGGAAGGGCTGCGCTCGCTCACGATTCACGCGCTGGTTGTTTTTTAGTGAAACTCTATCCCTATACGGACGGTGGGAACGGATAGTCCTTTGTGAGCGGTTGACCGAGGTAGACGTGATCGGTCGCCGTGCGATCATAGTCGGTGGCGTAGACGCCCGGCGCGATCTGCTTGTGCTGCATCAGCGCGACGGCGCAGCTGGTAACCTGGCTATAGGTCAGGTCCATGATCTCGGTGGGAGTGCCATAGTACATAAAGTTGATCGGCATCGTGTTGTTGACCAGGTACAGAGTCTTGGTGACCTGGATTCCCTGCTGCTTGAACACGAACGTGAACTGCGTGCCAAAATTGCGCTTGATCACCAGTGGCGTGACGGGTGGCTCCGGCAGCATCTGTTCGACGGCGGCGATCGAAAGCTGGTCAGGGATCGGGCCGGCTGTGAGGCTGTCGAGCGTAATGCCGTTGACCTCCTGTTGCCCGGCAGGCTGTCGCAGCAGCGCCTCAAGCCAGCTCAACACGTCGGCAAATTCAACCGTCTTGGTGCTGCCGGAGACGAGAAACAGGTGTGCCTTCTGTGTGCCGATCGTTAGCCACTCGGCGACATCCTGTCCCTGGATCGTGGGATAGCTCACGGTCTTTTGGCTTCCCGTCTTGGGGTCGTTCTCCGTGTGTGTCGTGGGGCCGCCGGTCCAGCCGAAGATTACCTCGATGCAGTAGCGCTCCTCGGGCGTCAGATCTGCATAGGCGACGACCTCACGAGCGACACCGCGCAGGGGCTGGTCACTCGCAGACCACTGTGACCACTCAGGGATAGAGCCTGGGGCAGGCGGCGACCAGGCAAGCTTGAGATCGCAGCCCCAGAGCTGCTGCGTGGAACTGCGGAGGATATTAGCGACATGACCGACGAAGAGGCGCCCAAGATTGCCGCGCGCTCCCATGACCAGCACATTTCGGTCACGCAGGCTTAGCCCTGTGGAGTAGAGCACCTGGGATAGGGCATCCAGGCATGCGAGGGCAATCGAATCGCCCTCAAGCATGATCTTCTCATAGGAGGCAGCGATCGAGAAGAACCTGGTGTTCAACGACCGCGCCTCGGCAAGGGCGGCGGTCATATCGTATCCATTGCGGGTAAGCTCGACCGAGCCGATAAAAACTCCGCTCACTGCGTCGGCGAAGGTGGCGGGAAGGGCGCGGTCGGTAGCGGCGTCGTCGGGCAGCATGTGGCGCTGTCGGAACTGCGCAACGGTCAGCTTATCCTGGAGGGCCTGATCGATGATCGGATTGAGGTAGCCGCCATCTTCCCAGACAAAGACCTGTTTTCCCGCTGCCCGGCCACGAGCCAGCGCTTGTAAAAAATTGTAGGCGGCCAGGCTGCGCTGCGCATACAGGAACGTTAACGGCTTACCAGAAGGATTCTTAGCATGGTCGGTGCCGGCGAAGATGCTGTTGAAGGCGGCGCCTGGCAGCGGCCGGTCGGCAGGAAATTTGCTGAACTGGTCGACGATCGAGTAGATGCCTTCGGCCCAGCTTGGAGAGCTAGGGGCGGGCACGCCTGCCTGGAGGATACAGGACGTGAAAAGGTCGTCTGGAATATCGCTCAGCATCTCGTGCCAGATCATCGTTTGCAGGGGGTTATAGCCTACAAAGATGGTCGCCATGTCGGTAGCGCCCCATTCACGCAGCACACAGAGCCCGCCATAGCTTTTGTCGTCGATGTGATGGATGGCCACACAGATCGTGTTTTCGAGCGGGCGATTCGTCCCGATGCTGCTGCCCGTGTCACCCCGCGTAATGGACATCGATGTGATACAATTGGGCATATTTTTGAGACAGTTATAGATCTTGAAACTTTCCCTGGTATGAATCACAACCGGCTCACCTGCCGGGCCGACTGGGTTCTCCAGCCGACGCTTCACCGCCTCCATATCTCTAACGGATCGGGCTCCGTCGACAACGCCATACTGCACATCGCGGTCGATGTGCATCTGGAATTGAAACTGCTGTGCCACGGCGCTCGCAAGCTGATGCGCTGGCGATGCAGCATGTTGCGCGTGCGGCTGAGAACGCGCAACATGCTGTGCAGCGGCATCTTCGGGGGCATCCGTCGTGGACGAGCGAGGATTGGACAGCTGGTCGTTCATTGTTCTTTCCTCACAAATCATGATCTCTGAGTCGACAACTCTACACCGGGTACGCCGCGCCAACCCGGCGTGGCCCGTTCCTGAGGGCGCAATCTGTCTCGATGCGTAACCTGGCGCGCTGGGCCTGGCTTTGTAGGTGGCGATGGACGGCCGGGTGTACCGGTAGTACACCATACGGACAGCATAGGAATGGATCGGCCAGTGGTATAAAAACCGGTAGCGCCAGCGATATACGCAGCAGTGTAATCGCGACATCGTACACCGCGCCGGCGTGGTCCATCCATCGATGGACGAGATCGATGGTGGCGCGTACGAGAGGATCATGGACAAGCTGGGCGTGATGGTGTCTAGTATAAGCGCGCGATCCGTGGACGCTATACCCCCTTAGTCCTTTTGAGGCTGTGTCCGTTAAGCATCCTTGCCGAATGAGCTTATGCCCTTTTGCCGAAGCGTGATTGAGCTAGACGCGCTGGTTGTGACAAAACAGGGAGTAATGCTGCATCTCTCAGTGAGAACTAGATCGAGCCCTACATCGCAGCATTGCTTCACCCTTGAACAACAACCAAGATCGCCGTCTCATGCTTCCAAACGGGATGTTCGGCAGCTTCATTCTTTCCAAAGGAGGGGCAGTGCCGCCCAAGATCCGACTTCGCCCGGAGAGGATGCGAGGTACACCTACCTGATAGCGGTGTGCCGCTCAGCGCGTCTCTGCCCGCCGTAAGTCCACGCTCAGCGTTGCTCAGTGTATGTTGGCGGAAATCTACCGGAGCGCAGGAACAGCTTCCGGCTATGGCGCCCGACCTCAAGCGGCGGCTGTACCGGTACGTCATGGTTGCGAGGATCGATACGCTATGAACATGATCAGGGAAGACGTATTTTCGTTCGGCACATGGGTGCGCCGGCGGCGCAAAGCGCTGGATCTCACGCAGGCGGCGGTGGCCTCCAGCACCGGCTGCGCGGAAGTCACGATCCGCAAACTGGAGGCTGAGGTATTTCGTCCATCGCGGGAGATCGCCGAGCGCTTGGCCGACTGCCTCCAGATCCCATCTGATGAGCGCTTCCTTTTTCTCCAGGTCGCGCGGGGCCTGCGCTCGGTGGATCAGATGTCGACGCCGGCGCTGCTCACAGGCGGGCCGGCGCCTGTGGCTGCCCCGCTGCCGTCTCAGGAGCTGCTATTCCCACTCGACACGGTCCCCCAGCCGGCACCGCTGCCGCCGGGATCGCGCATGCTGCTGAGCCGCAATCCGCTCTTTGTGGGCCGGGACTCGCACCTGCGCCAGCTCGCCCAGGCACTCTATACAGGAGGAACCGCCGCGATCGGGCAAATGCAGATCGCCGCTGCGACGGGACTCGGCGGCATTGGCAAGACGCAGCTGGCCTGTGAGTTCGTCCACCGCTACGGCCAGTTTTTCCCTGGCGGTGTCCTCTGGCTGAGCTTCGCCGATCCTGCCGCGATTCCTGCCGAGGTGGCGGCGTGTGGCGGTGTAGATGGCATGCACCTCAGCCCAGAGTTTGGCCTGCTGCCGCTCGACGAGCAGGTGCGGCGCGTGCTGGTCGCCTGGAAACAGCCCATTCCGCGTCTGCTGGTCCTCGATAACTGTGAAGATGAAGCCCTGTTGGATGAGTGGCATCCCAAACATGGCGGGTGCTGTGTTCTCATTACCAGCCGCCGCCGACAGTGGAACCCGGCGATCGGCGTGCAGGTGGTGCCGCTGGATGTCCTGCCGCGCGGCGAAAGCCTGGCGCTGCTCCACAGGTTTCGTCCCGATCTTCCTGCCCAGGACCCCAATCTCCATGCCATTGCCGAGGCTCTCGGCGATCTGCCGCTGGCGCTCCATTTAGCCGGCAGCTTCCTTGCGAAATACCGCCGCGCGATCACGATCATGCAATATCGGCAGCGCCTCCAGGCTCCAACGATCCTTGACGACCGCTCCTTGCGCGCGGCGGGTCTGTCACCAACCAAACATGTGCAGCATGTGGCGCGCACCTTTGAGCAGAGCTACGCGCGCCTTGCTCCGGCCGATACAACCGATGCGCTGGCGCTCGCTTTCCTGGCGCGCGCTGCCTGCTTCGCGCCTGGCGAGCCGATCCCACGCTGGCTGCTGCTGCAAACACTCGATCTCGGCGATCATCCCGACGACACGCTTCTCGCGGAAGATGCGCTGGCGCGCTTGATCGATCTGGGGCTGCTGGAAACTGACGAAGAGGATGCGCTGCGGCTGCACCGGCTGCTGGTGGCGTTTGTCCGCGCCGTGACGGCGGACACCACGGCGCATGCGGTTGTGGAGGCCACGATGCTGCGTATAACAGATGGCTTGAATATGATCCGCAACCCTTATCCTTTGCTCGGATTACAATCCCATCTGCGATTCATCGCCTCCTCTGTACAGCAGCAGGAGGATGAGCGAACAGCAGCGTGGTCGATGGCGCTTGGGTTTCATCTCTGGCTGCTCGGCGTGTATCCAGAGGCCCAGCGCTATTTTAAGCATGCGCTGGCGATTCGAGAGCGCGTGTTAGGGGCGGATCATCTCGACACGGCCTGGAGTTTGAATGGCCTGGGCCGGGTGCTGCATACTCAGGGAGAGTACTCGCTGGCGCGTGACTATTATCAACGTGCTTTGGCGATTCGAGAGCGGATGCTGGGGCCGGATCACGCGGAGACGGCGTGGTGCTTGAACGGGCTGGGACAGGTGCTGCACGCGCAAGGGTCATACGCGGAGGCGCGGCGTTACCTGGAGCGCGCTCTGGCGATTCGGGAGCGGGTGCTGGGGCCGGACCACCAGGATACGGCGTGGAGCCTCGATAATCTGGGACAGGTGCTGCACGCGCAGGGGGCATACACGGAGGCGCGGCGCTACCTTGAGCGCGCTCTGGCGATCCGGGAGCAGACGATCGGGATAGCGCATCAGGAGACGGCGTGGAGCCTCGATAATCTGGGACAGGTGCTGCATGCGCAAGGGGCGTACGCGGAGGCGCGGCGCTACCTGGAACACGCGTTGGCGATCCGGGAGCAGATGATGGGCAGCGAACACTCAGATACGGCGTGGAGCCTCGATAATCTGGGGCAAGTGCTGCACGCGCAGGAGGCGTACGCAGAGGCACAGCGCTACCTGGAGCGCGCATTGGCGATTCGCGAGCGGGTGCTGGGGCCGGATCATCCGGACACCGCCAGGAGCTACAACCACCTGGGGCGCATCTTGCTGGTGTACGGTCAGTACGTCATGGCCCAAGATTATATCGAGCTGGCGCTCACCATTGGGCAGCGGGTGCTGGGGCCGGACCATCCCGACGTCGCCAGGAGCTTGTGTGGATTGGGCGAGCTGCTGCACGCGCAAGGGGATGCGATCCAGGCGCGGCGCTACCTGGAGCAGGCCCTGACTATCTTTGAGCAGCGCCTAGGTCCACAGCATTCAGAGACCGAGCAGACCCGCCGAACGCTTGCGCCTCTGGATTGCGCACACGAGCGATGATCCGGGAGCGTGAGCCCACTATAGCCGTAGGTGGATGCCCAGGCGAACATCAGCTTGATCCGCCTGGCGTCTGGCTGCATGGATCGCGAGCACCATAACGCCAGGCTGGAGCCGGAGCTTGAGCAGCTCGTCTGAGCGCTGCGGGTGGCTGCGGCAGCGCGCTACCGCTGGCGCGGTTGTCGACGAGCGCTACGTGCTACGCACTACCCGTACGTGGGGTGCTGGGGCCATCCGTCCGGCGAGTCTTCCCAATCTTCCTGACGACCATAGGGCGTGATGTCAAGCAGACTTGATGTATCGGTAAGCGATTCGACGCCGCGCGCATAGGCGGAGTAGGTGTGGAAGATCGTGTCGTCGAGGCGGAAGAAGACGCTGATACCGTGCGCCTCCGATGGCCCGTCGTTCGATACCGGCGAACCCATTTGCTCAAGCTCGTCCGCGCTGCGGAAGTTGTACATAACTGGCGCGACCGATGCATCGAGTGTGGCGTGGAAGTCGTAGTTGAAGTCGCTTTCGTTTGAAGAGTACCAGGGCAGGCTCCAGCCCTGGCTCGTCTTGTACGCCGCAAGCTTGTCGAACGGCGCACGTGAGATCAGCGCGAACGATGTATCACTATCGTGCAGCGGGCTCAGGTCGCCGAGGGCATTCACATAGCCGGTGCATCCGTCGCAGCCTTTGTTCCAGCGCGGATCGAACATGAAGTGGTAGATGATCAGCTGGCGGCGACCCTCGAAGAGATCGAGCAGGCTGACCGGACCGTCGGGACCCATAAAGCTGTAGTCCTTGTCGAGCTTGACCATGGGTAATCGGCGACGGGCAGCGCTGACGGCATCGCGTGCGCGTGTGACCTCCTTTTCTTTGACCAGCAATTCCTTCCTGGCGGCCAGCCACTCGTCGGATGAGGCGATGGGTGGATGGGCAATCGTTTCAAGGGTCATGCTGCGTCCTCCTTACTCACGTGTGCAACATCACTCCAGCCACAATACCCGGAGACTGCGACACCTACCGCCACACGAACATGTTTGTGAGTTCCCGCGCCGCGCTCCACCATCCATCTCTTGCTAGCCTACCGTCGCCGCACCGCGCAGGCTCCAGTGGCTGCTGCGTAAGCCCTGTGTGCGCTCTTTGCGAGACCTTCTTCCAGGCAGCTAAGCCCTTCTCCTAACCGCAGCATACGACGAATTGCTAAGCCCGAGATCCACCGCTCGATCAATCAAAAGTGCCCGGCTTTCTGCGATGCTTCACCACGTAGAGCGATGCTCCTCTTGATGAATCCTATTTACCCACAGGGCTCCTTCGCTCGAACAATGGGTACAGCGATACCTCTCAGTCCATACCAGCACAATCTGTCTGCCGGATGCGCGAATGTTGTTCGCGTACGCAAGGTATATTCAAGGAGCAGTGATTATTATGCACGGTATCCAGGGAATAGCACGTGTCAAAGCACCGCTGAGTGTGCTGATCGTGATCAGCTTTATCGCAGCCGCTATCGCAGTCGCGCCGGCACTCGCTGCGCCAGGGCCGACGTTTATCGATCCGACCGCCAAGGTCATCAACGCTGCCAATATTCAGCTTGGCGAGCTCGTGTATGTTGGTCCCTTCGCCCAGCTCAAGGCCAATAAAAACGTCGCCAGCTCGATTGTCATCGGCGACGAAAGCAATGTGCAGGATAGCGCGACCGTCGACGCTACCTTCGGCCGGGTCGTGATCGGCGACCAGGTGATTATTGCGCACGGCGGCACGGTCAAGAGCGGCTCGCAGCTGGGTATCCAGGGCAGCTGCCCGGTTGATCCGGCGCTGCAAACTGCGCCCGAGCACTGCCCGTCGTTCGTGAGCTTCAACGCGGAGGTCGACGGCGCGATCATCGAGAAGGACGCGATGGTGCAGGCGCTGTCGCGCGTCGGTCCTGGCGTGCGCATCCCGTCGGGCAAAAAGACCAGGTTTGGCGTGAACATCACCACGCAGGCCGAAGTCAGCAGCAAGACCGAGCCTGTCGTTCAGGCGGATCGCGAGTTTATGAACGGCGTGATCCATGTCAACGTGGAGTTTGCCAAGGGCTACACGGCGCTGGCCAGCAATCCCAGCCATGTACGCGGCATCAACTACGATCCCGGCAACACAGCCTTCAATCCCACGCCCGATCTGCCCACGCTTGGTGCCAATCATGTGCCGACTCAGGATCCCAAGTTCCGCAACCGCATCATCGGCCGCGTACACCTGGCCGACGACAAGGCGACGCTGGGCCAGGTCATGGGCGCGCAGATCTCGATCCGCGCCGACGAAGGCGAGGCGTGGGAGGTCGGCACTATCGCCGCGATGGGCAACCACACCACGTTCCATGCGCTGGAGCACACCCACCTCGATCTGGGCAACGTCGGCGTCTACGGCGAGCGCAGCATCGTTCACGGTGGCGCGACCGACTACAACGGCGATGCCGACACCGCCGATCCTGATGAGCACGATACCGTCACCGGCGAAAACTTCGTTCTGGGCACCGGCTCGGTGTTCTTCCGCTCGCACGCCGGCGACAACGTCAAGATCGGTGCGCGCAGCCTGGTCGCGGGCTCGTCCCTGGACTCCAACAGCGCGATTCCGAGCTACAAGGTGATCGTCGGCGGGCAGGTGTACGGCGACGTCGAGTGGTAGATCCTCGTCCGATGACAGCGCGCTCCTCCAAGCGGGGCGTGCTGTCGTTTTGGAAAACAAGCGGAGGTGTGGAATGCGCATCCTTAAGTCGGTTACAGCTGGTCCGCTCGTATGGGTTTTGATGCTGGCGCTGTCCGCGTGCGGCTCCCCGGCACAGCAGCCCGTCGTTGTGGGACCGGCGGTCGCTGGGCTGACGACGACGCTGGAAGACGAAATTCATGATCTGCCCGACGCGCATGTGGAGTGGTCTACCTACTGGCAGCTATGCTGGAACGCGTATCCTGCCGCGACAGCGTATGAGCTTGAAAGCCTGACCAGCGAGGGCGTATCGCCGGTATTGCGCCGCCAGCAGGATACGTGCTACCGCATTCAGGCAGCCGCAGGCAACAACGCAAAGTCCGCAGGCTTGGCCGGCCGCGATATGCAGCTGCTGATTCAAGGCGGACAGTTGGGGTATCGCGTGCGCGCCGTGCTGCCGGATAATCGTGTCAGCGAGTGGTCGGTCCCGGTAGCGGTGGGAGCGGATCTGTAGCGATCGGCACATGGAAATGGCCTGTC
>DASWTW010000358.1:0-6513 GCA_036401895.1 Herpetosiphonaceae bacterium
ATTGTGGGCAGCGCGGTGGGGAGCGGCGGCAGGATTGTAGGCAGGGCGGTGGGGAGCGGCGGTACTCGGGTAGCTGTTGGCGTGTTTGTCGGCGGCAGCGGTGTGACGGTCGGCGTCGGTAGAGCCGTCGGCGGCACGGGCGTGAACGTCGGCGTTGGCCGTGGCGGCGTGTTTGTCGGCGGTATGCGTGTGGCGGTCGGCGGCGCAGGCACGACGGTTGGCCGTGGCGCTGGTCGCGATGTGGCTGTGGGTGTGCTCGCCGGCCGGATAGTCGGCCGAGAAGTTGGACGGTCGGTCGCGGTGGGCGTAGCCGTGAGCTGCGGTGGCGGCGTCTGCTCCACAGTCGGCGACGCCGGCGGCGTGCTCGTGGTGCGGGTCGCGGTCGGCGTGCGCGTCGCGGCTGGACGCGCGGTTGGCTGCGGTGTGTTCGTTGCGCGTGGAACGAGAGCCACGGTTTCCGGCTCCAGCGGCGGCATTTCGAGCGGCACCTGGATCACCTGCTCGGGTGGAACCTGCCGCCGGCGCGCTTGGGTATCGCGCTCCACATCGGCGACGATCTCGGGCGCGAGCGGCGCCTGCTCGGTCTCAGGCCAGGGCGAGTAGTTGGCGGCAACCAGCGACAGCAGGCTGACGCGATGCGCATTGCCGCTCGGCTTGACCAGCGCCAGGCCCAGGTTAGCCGTCAGCAGCATCAGCCCGGCGACCAGCAGCAGCGCGGCGGCGCTCAGTAGCCACAGCGGGTAGCGCTGAAGCAGCCGTATCATGGCGCTACAACCGCCGGTACTGGAATGTCGCGGCCGGCTCCGGGCAGGAGAATACTAAACACGCTGCCCTGGCCCAGCTCACTCTGCACGCTGATCGCGCAGCCCTGGCGCTCAAGCAGCTCACGGGTGATGACTAGCCCCAGGCCCAGCCCGCGCGGCTCGGCGTTCAGCGTATCCGCGCCGCGACTCAGGCTGCTGAAAAGATGCTGCTGATCCTCAGGTGAGATACCCGGCCCGTGGTCGCGAATAGCCACGACCACATCGTCGTCCAGCGTGTAAGCGCTGATCTGCACAGGCGTGCCGCCGCCGTATTTGATCGCGTTGTCGACCACTTCCTCAAGCGCAATCTGAAGCATCCGCGCATCGACTAGCACCTGCGGCAGATCGGAGGCGAGCTCGATCTGTAGCTCGGTGTTGGCGCTCTGAGCGGTGGCTTGCAACGCGCGGATTGTGCTGTCGAGCGCTTTGGCCAGTTCGGTCGGCTGAATATCCAGTGTGAGCGTGTTGGTCTCGATGTTGGCGACGATGATCGCTTTATCGATCAGCCCGGTCATCGCGCGTGTCTGCCGGGATGCGGTATCGACCAGCTGTGCCTGAATCGGGGAAAGCTGGCCACCGATGCCGGTTCGGAGCAGATCGACTGAGCCCTGGATCGCCGTCAGCGGCGTGCGCAGCTCATGCGAGATCATGGCGATCAGATTGGTCTTGGCCTGATCCAGCGCGACCTCATCGCTGATGTCGTGGAGGACGATTACCTCGCCCGATCCGCCTTCGCCGGTAGTTGCCAGGCTGGTGCTGGTCACTCGCAGCACTCGTCCATGCGCCACGTAGCGCTCCTGATGTGGCCGCGCCGCCAGACTGGCGCCGGATGCCGGAAGCGGCGTCAGCGGCAGCTGGGCGAAGCTGTAGCGCTGCTCCTGCCAATCGTGGAGATTCAGCAGCGCCTCGGCCGCCGGATTCATCAGCGTCACCATGCGCTCGGCATCGCACACGATCACGCCATCCGCGATGCTCTCCAGGATCACGCGGCGCTGCTCGCCTTCTTCGCGGATCTCAGTGTAGAGCAGCGCATTATTGAGCGCGGTTGCGGTCATGCTGGCGATCGCGGCGAGCGGCATGCGCGCCGACTCGTCGAATGTGCCCGGACGATCATGCACGTAGATCAGCAGTCCGATCGTGTGCTCCTGGAATGCGAGCGCCGTGTAGCAGATCTCGGCGAAGGGCTGGGGAATAGCGATCCCAGGGATCGGCTGGCTGTCCACCGGAGCCACGAGCGGCTCGGCGGCAGCGGCGATCAGCGTTGTGATTGCCGGGCGATCATCGATCAGCAGTTGATCCAGGTTGATCAGCGTCGCCTGAGGTTCGTGGCTGGCATGAACGCGCCAGCCGTGCTGATCCCGCAGCAGCGCCAGCGTCAGCGCGCCCGGCACGAACGGCTGGATCGCAGCGTTGGTCCGCGTCAGAATATCGCCGATGTCGATCGCCGTGCTGAGGCTGCGGCTGGTCTCGTACAGATGCAACAGCCGCTCGGTCATCTGATTGAATGAGTGCGCGACGACACCCAGCTCGTCGTGGCTATTGACGCTGGCGCGGCGCTGGAGCTTGCCGTTCGAGACGGCAAGGGCCGTGCTGACCAGATTGTGCAGCGGCTGCGTGATCCGCCGCGACACAGCCACGCCGACCGCGATCACTGCCCCAACCAGAGCTAGGAACAGGCCGAGCAGCGGCAGCCGGGTGTCGGCCCAAGTGTCGATGATGAACTGGCGCGACAGGCCAACGGCGAAAAAGCCCGTGGTTGCGCGGCGCAGCTGAAGTGGGCTGTAGGCGATCTGGTATTCGCGCCGGCTCAGTGTGATATTGCTCTGGATGTGCTGCTCCAGGCTGGGCTGCTCAGCGCGCAGTTGCTCCAGGATGGGCGCCGGAATGGGCGGCGTACTCTCGCCGGCGGTCACCAGATGCGTGGTGACGATGGCCTCGCCCTGAGCGTTGTAGAAGGTGGTGAAGCTGGCCTGGCTGCTGGCTTGCAGACGATTCAGCAGCTGGTCGAGCGGCAATCCGACGATTAGCCCGCCCACAACCTGCCCATCCTGAACCACGGGCGCGGCGGTGTAGAGCTGCTGCTCATGGAAGGCCGAGAACTTATCGCCAAAGGCGTCGCTGCGACCTGCAATGATCTGCTGGACGAGCCACCAGTCCGGGAGATTGGAGATCTGGCGCTCGATCGGCGGCTGGGCGGCGTTGGCGTTAGCGGCTTGTTCCCAGGCCAGGAGCGGCTGCCCGCTGCGATCAAAGGCGATCAGTGTGGCAAGCTGGGCGTTGGTCCACTGCGGGCGGAGCAGCCTGGTGAGCGCCTGACGATCTTGCTCCACGAGCGCCTTTGCGACGCCCTGGGTAAAAACCATCGAGCGGAGCTGCGTCAGCTGCTGCTCTTCGATCGCCACTAGCGCATCGCTGGTCACGCGTCCGGCCTCGATCAGCCGGTTGTCGATCCGCTCCTGAAGCGCGCCGACAGTGAGACGTACCGTCACAAAGGTCATTGCTACAGCAACACAGACCACCACTACCAGGTAGGGAAGTACAATCTTGTTGCTGATGCGGGATGTCAAGACGCGCAGCAAAGACCGCATAGATGCCATTTTTTTGAGACGATAAGCTGTGACGGATCAAGCCATACAAAGGGCTCGCCGCGAATACGAGGAGCGTAGCACACTCCTGGTCTATGGTCGAGGGTACTCAAGTCCTACTGTCCACAAGCCTATCGCCCGATCAAACGGCGGCCTCTTAGCCCAGAGTTCTGGCACCGCACTACCTGCTGTAGCAGCGAAACCTTGGTATTACGTAGTGAGGTAGTAAGGGGTCAGTGGTGGACTATCATGCCATGAATGTTTTAAGTTATGACGGGATAGCACGTGCGCTGTGTTGCACAAGGACACCAGATGATGAGCATCCGATGTCCTTGTAGGTTTGTGGTTGATCAAACTGTGGTGTCAGGAGCGGTGCCGAGACGATACGATCGGCCTATGGGTAGAGGCGCTGATAGGTTTCCCAAACATGCTGGCCATAGCCCTGCTCGTTTGGATTATTTTGCTGTGCGACAGCCTTAACGATCTCTTGTGCCGTGGGTTGAGGCTTCTTGGCGAGCTGCGCATCTACTCTGCTTCTGATGACCGGGATGGCGAGCGCTGTGCCATTGTCAGATACCGAGACAGCCTCGATCCGCGCCCCGACGTTGTCCGGCATTGCCGCAACCGCTTTGCGCTGCCAGGCAGCCCGGTTCTCACCCCAATTAGCGGCCGTCCGGATGTACGATTTAAGGCTGGCCTCACCTAGCCCAACTCGATCTGCCTCCGGGATGTCCTTTGCTGCCTGCGTGATCTCAGGATTGGCCTTCTTGAGGTCCGTCTTTTTCTTCTTGATCTCAGCGCGCGCTGCATCAATAGTGGCTTTGAGCGTAACGGCCTCAAACATCGTTTTAACATCGTCGTTACTTAAGCCAGTCGCGGTTATCGCAGCAGTGTTTTGCTGAATAAAGTCGTCTGGTTGAGTACCTTTTGCCGATGCATCACTGACAGCCTTGAGCAGAGTGACGACGGCAGTGCAACGGGCTTCAGCCGCGTTGAGTTCTTTGATTGTCAGCGGAGGATCGGCCTTATCTCGCAGCTCCTTGTGCCCTTTGATGGCAGCGATAGCATAGGGCATCGTGGCCTGCTCGATCGTCGCCATACTAGCATGTACACCTGCAACCGTATCGAGGGCGGACTCTTTAGGAGCTGGATTATCCTTGCCACGATTGGTTTCCCAGATTCCGATGCACCTGGCGATGCGCGCTGTTAGATCATCGGCATCCGGCAAGGTATCGTTGGTGGGAGCAGCGCCGGGTGCTTGAGCAGGTGCGGCCTGGCGCTGGAGATCGAGCGTTTGGATCTGTTGTGTCGTTGATGCATTGCCATGCATCTGCTGGTGGGCCAGGACACCCCGCGCGCGTGCCGATGAGTCGAGGTGTGTCCATGTGCGCTGTGCAATACTTGCCTGAGCTGCCGCGCCAGTTGCCTCAACTGTGGCAGGCAAAAGATCTTGGTGGCGCTCCTCTCCTGCTTGATGACGAGCACGCTTTGGGTTGTCCAGCTCGGGTAGGCGATCATGAGACGTATGTGTTTGGGACATCCTATCCTCGCATCTGGGGAAATAGATCCAAAAAGCTATCTATGCAGATCAATGCGAACACTATAGCAGGTCCTTTGTTGCGACTCAATACGCTTATTGTCCCATTGATCATGGAGTACGACCAGTAACAAAACCTGTCTGCTTCTTTATCGATAACGAAGGCTGTGGACCATCTGGCATAGAAAAGCCTCACGCAGCTAATCCTTAGAGATCTATGCTGCGTGAGGCTAGTTCAGTTATCTTCGGTTTCCTAGATACCTTTACACGTCCAGGTTCCGCACCTCGATCGCGTGGGTCTGGATGAAGCGCTTGCGCGGCGGCACATGGTCGCCCATCAACATGTTGAATGTCTCATCTGCCGTCTGCGCGTCTTCCAGCGTCACCTGAAGGATGATCCGGTTGGCCGGGTTCATCGTGGTTTCCCACAGCTGCTCCGGGTTCATCTCGCCCAGACCTTTGTAGCGCTGCACCTCAGCCTTGCGCCGCTCATCCGGGCCGAGCTTGCCCAGGTAGTCGTCCTTCTGGCGATCCGAGAAGACATAGACCGGCTGCTCTTTGCCGTGCTTGATCCGATACAGCGGCGGCTGCGCGATGTACAGATGACCAAGGTTGATCAGCTCGCGCATGTGGCGGAAGAAGAACGTCAGCAGCAGTGTGCGAATATGCGCGCCGTCGGTATCAGCGTCGGTCATGATGATGATGCGGTGGTAGCGCAGCTTGGAAATATCCATGATGTCGCCCACGCCGATGCCCATCGCCGTGATCAGCGCCCGGACCTCGTTGTTCGCCAGCATCTTGTCCATGCGCGCGCGCTCGACGTTCAGGATCTTACCGCGCAGCGGCAGAATCGCCTGGAAACGCCGATCGCGTCCCTGCTTGGCGCTGCCACCGGCCGAGTCACCCTCGACGATGTACAGCTCACAGCGCGCCGGATTGTTGTCGGAGCAGTCCGCCAGCTTGCCCGGCAGCGAGAAGCCTTCCAGCGCGCTTTTGCGCACCGTCTCGCGCGCGTGCTGTGCGGCCTTGCGTGCCCGCGCCGCAAAGATCGTTTTCTCGACGATGCGCTTCGCGTCGCCGGGATTTTCCTCAAGATAGGCCGCGAACGCGTCGCCCAGCGTGGCCTCGACAGCAGTCTTGGCCTCGGGATTGACCAGCTTCTCTTTGGTCTGCGACGAGAACTGCGGATCGACTAGCTTGACGCTCACGACGGCGGTCAAACCTTCGCGCACGTCATCGCCCGACAGATTCTCTTCTTTTTCTTTGAGAATACCCTTGGCACGCGCGTAGTTGTTGATCACCCGCGTCAGCGCCGTGCGGAAGCCTGTCAGATGCGCGCCACCATCGGTGTTGTTGATATTGTTGGCAAACGCGTAGACCGAGTCTTTATCGTAGCTGTCGGTGTATTGCAGCGCAACCTCGACGTTGACCTGCTCGATCGTGCGCTCGACATAGAACGGCAGCTTGTGCAGCACATCCTTTTCTTTGTTGAGATGCCGTACGAACGAGACGATGCCGCCCTCGAAGTAGAACGACGTTTCGATGTCGTCGCGCTCATCGATGAAGCGGATGCGCAGGCCCTTGGTCA
>DASWTW010000359.1:0-20998 GCA_036401895.1 Herpetosiphonaceae bacterium
ACGACCGGCGGCGTCGCGCCGCCGTTGAGCGTGAGAATGAACGGATTGACAAAGATAATGTAGGCCATCACAAAAAAGGTTGTGATGCCGCCGACAACTTCCGTTCGCAGATCGGTCTTGCGCTCCGCAAAACGAAAGTACCGTGCCAGCCACGAGTCGGTGTTTGGGTTGCGGGTGGTCATACTCATCAGAAGCTCCTCCAGCCAGAATCGATGAGCCAGTTGGACGGGGTCAAACAACCAGCAGTGGCAAAGCTGCTGCGCAGTGCGCCTGCCGTACGCACACAAAACGCCTCGGCGTCTACCGAGGCTATCTGTGCCGCTTGCTCCTGCGACGATCGAACGATGAAACGCCAGGACGCTGCGATTATAGCATGAGTTGTCGAGGTGCCCGGATCAACGAGGCCACCTGGAGCGTCCCAAATTCACGTTTGGCGCCATGCGAATAGATATGTGTCTGAGATGTGGTAGCTGCGGAGCAAAGGTTTGCCGAATCGATAGAATGCCGCTATTATGTCACGAATCGATACATAATATAATCACCCCCTGGCTCGCCCTGGCGAGATGATGAAACCGTAACAAGTCGTTGATCGCGTAGTGCGACGTGATCGAGATGATCGAAAGGAACGAAACCGTTATGAGTAGATCAATGCGTATGCTGGTTCTCATCGCGATTCTTCTGCTTCCGCTGATCGTTGCCTGCGGCAACACCGGCAGCGGCACGAGTGCATCTCCCGGCACGAACACAGGCGCATCACCTGCGGCAAGCGGCGATACGGCCGGCGCGGCGAATTTCCCGACAGAGGCGCTCAATATTCTGGCTCCCGCAGCGCCCGGCGGCGGCTGGGATCAAACAGCCAGGGCCATGCAGGGCGCTTTGCAGAAAAGCACCGGCCAGAATGTTCAGGTGTATAACGTGCCCGGCGCTGGCGGTACGGTCGGGCTGGCGCAGTTTGTCAACGAGCACAAAGGCAATCCACACCAGATGATGGTTGCCGGCCTGGTGATGGTGGGCGCGATCCAGACCAACAACGCTCCGGTGACGCTGGATCAGGTCACTCCGCTGGCCGCGCTCACGGCCGAGGCAGAAGGTATCGTCGTTCCCACAAACTCCAAGTACCAGAAGCTCGAAGACCTGATCGCCGACTTTAAGGCGAATCCCACCAGCATTAGCTGGGGCGGCGGCTCGGCTGGCGGCACCGACCATATTCTGGTTGGCTTGCTGGCTAAAGCAGCCGGCGTTGATCCAACTCAGATCAACTACGTCGCGCACTCCGGCGGCGGCGAGGCACTGGCCGCGATCTTGTCGGGCGCGGTTACCGCCGGTGTGTCGGGCGTCTCGGAGTTCCGCGAGCAGGCAACGGCAGGCAAGCTGCGCTTCCTTGCCGTGTCGAGCGAGGAAAAGGTCGAGGGCATCGACGCGCCCACGATCAAAGAGGCCGGGCTGGACGTGGCGCTGGAAAACTGGCGTGCCGTCTGGGGACCGGCCGAGCTTTCGGCGGAGCAGCGCGCTGCCGCTGTTGCCGCGATTGAAAAAATGCACGGCACCGATGAGTGGAAGCAGGCGCTTGAGCAGAACGGCTGGGACGACTTTTTCAAGGCCGGCGATGAGTTCACCGCCTATCTGACCAGCGAGCGCAGCCGCGTCGAGGGTATTCTGCGCGACATCGGGCTTGTGCAATGAGCGCGGATAATAACCGGCGTCCAGGCGCGGGTCGGCTTGGCCCGCGCCTCGTGGCTGCGGTGCTGCTGGCGCTCGGCCTGCTGATTTTCGTACAAACATTCAGCATTCGCGCGGGCGGTGGCTACAGCGCCGTCGGGCCGCGCTTCTTCCCGTTGATCGTCGCGCTCGGCCTGCTGCTGCTGAGCGCGCTGTTTCTGGTACGGACAACAATACGGCCCGATGAATATCTGGTACAGCAGTCGGCGGATGAAGAGGCGGCGACGCACTGGCCGACTGTGGGACTGGTAGCGCTGGCGCTGGTGGTCTACGCGGTCGCGCTTGGCTGGCTGGGCTATATCCTCGCCACTGTGCTGTTTTTTCCGGTTGTTGCCCGATTTTTGGGCAGCACTCGTCCCGTGCGCGATCTCATCATCGCGCTGGTGATCAGTATTGCTATCTACGAGGGGTTTACACGAGCGCTGGGCGTGCGTCTACCTGCCGGATTACTTCGAGGTATTGTGTAACCGCGAGGCATCATGGACGTATTAAGCAACCTCCTCGCAGGCTTCGCCACGGCGCTCAGCCCGACGAACCTGCTGCTTGCCGCGATCGGTGTGACCCTGGGCACGCTTGTAGGTGTGCTGCCGGGGATCGGTCCAGCGCTCACGGTTGCGCTGCTCCTGCCGCTCACCTATAACTTCGATCCGGTCGGCGCATTCATTATGTTTGCCGGGATCTACTACGGCGGCATGTATGGCGGCTCGACGACCTCGATCTTGCTGAACACACCCGGCGAATCCTCGTCGGTGGCGACCACCCTTGAAGGTTTTCAAATGGCGAAAAACGGGCGCGGCGGTGCGGCGCTGGCAACAGCTGCGATCGGCTCGTTCATCGCGGGTACGATCTCGACGCTGCTGATCACGTTTGTCGCGCCGGTCGTGGCGGATGTTGCGCTGCTGTTCCAGCCCGCCGATTATTTTGCGCTCACCGTGCTGGCGTTTGTCAGCGTGACGGCGCTGGTCGGGCGATCCTTGCTGCGCGGGCTGATCAGTCTGTTCATCGGCTTATTCATGGGGCTAATGGGCATCGACGTGCTGAGCGGACAAACGCGCTTCACCTTTGGACTGCCGCAGCTGCTGGACGGCATCGACATTGTGGTGGTTGCGGTCGGATTGTTTGCCGTGGGCGAGGCGCTGTATGTTGCCTCGCGGCTGCGGCACGATCGTGAGGAGATTGTGCCGCTGCGGGGCAGCATCTGGATGACGCGCGACGAGTGGCGGCGCTCATGGCGACCGTGGCTGAGGGGAACCCTGATCGGCTTTCCGCTTGGCGCGCTCCCGGCAGGCGGTGCCGAAATTCCAACGTTCTTGAGCTATAGCCTGGAGAAACGCCTGTCGAAGCAGAAAGCCGAGTGGGGGCGCGGCGCGATCGAGGGTGTAGCCGGGCCGGAAGCCGCCAACAATGCAGCGTTTTCCGGGGTGCTCGTGCCGCTGCTGACGCTCGGCCTGCCGACATCGGCGACGGCCGCGATTTTGCTGGTCGCTTTTCAAATCTATAACTTGCAGCCCGGCCCGCTTCTGTTCACCAACTCCTCGGAGCTTGTGTGGGGCCTGATCGCCAGCCTTTATATTGGCAACGTGATGCTGCTGATCTTGAACCTGCCGCTGATTCGCATCTGGATCAAGATTCTTGCTATCCCTCGCTCGCTGCTCTACGCGGGCATTTTAGTCTTTGCAACGCTCGGCGTGTATAGCATCGCGAACGACATGATCGATGTGCTGGTGATGTACGCGATCGGCGTGGTTGGCTTTTTCATGCGGCGCTACGATTTTCCGGTTGGGCCGACGGTGCTGGGCGTGATCTTGATGCCGCTGGCCGAGGCACAGTTCCGGCGCGCCCTATCGATCAGCCAGGGCAATCTCGCGGTACTTGTTACGCGCCCGCTGTCGCTGATTATTCTGCTGGCGGCACTGGCTGCGCTCGTACTCCCATATCTCCCGGCGCTCATCGCCCGGCTGCGTGGCCAACATCCACAGCAAGGCCGGCTGGTGTTTGGTGAGGGCAAAGAAGATTAGGCTCGGGCGCGGCGCGGAGTGATCAGGCCGGCTGCGTGCAGCCGGCACGGAGCACAAATAACTGACGATTCTGTCCTAGACCGGCACAATTTTCAGGCCGCGCTGCCCCAGCGCAAAGGCCACACCGGCCTGGAGATCCGAGCGCGTGATGATGCTGCTCAGATCCACGCCCAGCGACACCAGCGTATGCGCTACCTCGGGCTTGATGCCAACCAGCATACAGCTCGCGCCGAGCAGCCGCGCCGCCTGTGTCACCTGGATAATATGATTCGCCACGCCGGTATCGATCAGCGCCACTCCCGTCACGTCTAGAATCACCACCGACGACCGCTCGCGCTGGATGCTGTACAGCACCGTTTCCATGAGCTGGCCCGCGCGGCCCGTATCGATGTTGCCGATCAGCGGCAGCACCAGAATGCCGTCATAGACCGGAATCGCGGGAGTAGATAGCTCACGCACCGTTTCCAGCAGCCGCTGCTGAACGATCGCCGCCGCCTCCAGCTCCTCGATCTGGCGCCGGCGCTCGTTATCGGCCTTGAGCCGCGTCAGCGCCGAGGTCAGCTGCATGGCAAACAGGCTCAGCAGCGTCAGCTCCTCGTCGGGCTGCATATCGTTATTGGTGCCCACGCCGATCACGCCCAGAACCCGAGAGGCCGATCCGAACGGTACCTGCACGGCGGAGCGCAGCTTGGTATTCTGAGCATCATCGCCCCAGCCTTCCTCCTCGGCCACGGCGACCGCATCGATCACTACGTTGGGCTGGCCGGTCAGCGCAACATGCACCAGATCATGCTCGGAGTCCAGAGGAAAGGTGAGGGTTTGTGGAGTTTCGCCTTGCAGGCCGATGCCGGCGCCGGAGCGGCCACGCAGCACCTCGGCGTCGCGATCGATCGTCGCGATCAGGGCGTTGGCATAGCCAATCTGCTGGACCAGGCCATCAACTGTAATCTGAAATGCCTGCGCCTCTGTTTGCACCCGCATAAGCTCCTCGCCGATACGGTACAGAGCAACCACCCGATCGAGCGACACACGAATATCACCCGTAGCTGATGAGCGTTCAGGAAGCAACGACATAGGCAACGATGAAGCGATCATGGGAGCCTCCAGAGGTCCAGATACGGCATTGTAGCGCGGGATTCAAACGATCTCAACTACCCTTAATTCCCGAGCAATGATAGGAACTTCACTGGTAGCACTGTAGCACACGACGTGGTATAATACACATCGGCAGCACAAGGCTGCCCATCTTTGTGCCTTTTGCTCTCGGCCCTTGTGCCGAGTTTTTTTAATGATACGTGTGTGGGAATCGACTCGAATCTGCCTCCCGGACACGTACGATCGCATGATTCAGTATGCAGCGTACAGACATTCGCAACATCGCCATCATCGCCCACGTCGACCACGGCAAGACCACGCTGGTCGATGCTATGCTCAAACAAAGCCGAATTTTCCGCGAAAACCAGCAGGTTGCCGAGCGGGTTATGGACTCGAACGCCCTGGAGCGTGAGCGCGGCATCACGATTCTGGCCAAAAATACCGCGATCTCGTATCGCGATGTCAAGATCAATATCGTCGACACGCCGGGCCACGCCGATTTCGGCGGCGAGGTCGAGCGCGTGATGAACATGGTCGATGGCGTGCTGCTGCTGGTCGATGCGGTCGAAGGGCCGATGCCGCAGACCAAGTTCGTGCTGCGCCAGGCGCTCCAGCGTGGCCTCAAGGCGATCGTGGTCGTCAACAAGATCGATCGTGCCAACGCCCGGCCCAACCATGTGATCAACGCGACCTTTGATCTTTTCATCGACCTGGGCGCGACCGAGGAGCAGGCCGAGTTTCCGATCATCTATACCAACGCCCTGACCGGCGCTTCGGGCCTGGATCACAACCAGATGACCGAGACGCTGGAGCCGCTCTTTGAGAAGATTCTCTCGGAGCTGCCCGGTCCCACCGTCGATGTGGACGGCCCGACGCAGATGCAGGCCACGCTGCTGGGCTACGACGATTACAAAGGCAAGATCGTGATCGGCCGGCTCAACAGCGGCACGATCCGCCGCAACCAGAGCGTTGTGCGCATCAAGGCCGACGCGTCGATGCAGCCGCTCAAAGTCGCGCAGGTCTTCACGCACCAGGGCTTGCAGCGCATCGAGGTCGAGGAGGTCGACGCCGGGGATATTATCGCGCTGACCGGCCTGAGCGAGGTCGGCATTGGCGATACGATCGCCGATCCCAATGATCCGCGCCAGCTCCCGCCGATCACCGTCGAGGAACCGACCGTGCGCATGACCTTCGGCGTCAACACCAGCCCGTTCTCGGGCCGTGAGGGAACGTTCGTCACGTCGCGCAAGATCCGCGAGCGGCTTTACCAGGAGGTCGAGCGCGACGTCGCGCTGCGCGTTGCCGACACCGACTCGGCCGAGACGTTCCTGGTGGCGGGACGCGGCGAGCTGCACCTGGGCATTTTGATCGAGAACATGCGCCGCGACGGCTACGAGTTCCAGGTTAGCAAGCCCGAGGTGATCCTCAAAGAGATCGACGGCAAGCTACACGAGCCGGTCGAGCTGGTCGAGATCGAGGTCAGCAGCACCTACCAGGGCGTGGTCGTCGAGCTGATGGGCCAGCGCAAAGGCCAGATGCGCGACATGAAGATCCGCGAGGACGGCAGTGTTCACTACGTCTACCTGGTTCCCACGCGTGGCCTGCTGGGCTTCCGCCAGCAATTCCTGACCTCCACGCGCGGCGAGGGCATTATGAACTCGCTGCTGGCCGGCTACGAGCCGTACGCCGGCGATATTCAGACGCGCAGCAACGGCTCGCTGATCGCCTGGGAGCCGGGCACGGCCACAACCTATGGCCTGCACGCGGCGCAGGAGCGTGGTCAGCTCTTCGTCCCGGCGGGCACCGAGGTCTACGAGGGCATGATCGTTGGGCAGCACATCCGCGAGAGCGATCTTGAGGTCAACGTGTGCCGCAAGAAGCACCTGACCAACATTCGCAACTCGGGCAGCGAGGAGGCGCTGCGGCTTGAAACGCCGCGCGACCTGTCGATCGACGACGCGATCGAGTATCTGGCCGAGGATGAGCTGCTGGAAGTCACGCCGATCGGCTTCCGCCTGCGCAAGCGCCTGCTCTCCAAGCATGATCGCAGCCGCCAGGCCAGCATGACCAAGCATCGCGGGTAGCGAAGGAACAAAGGAACAAACGAACAAGCCAACAAAATAGAGCGAAGCGTCGAGGATCAAGAACGAGGAGTGATGGAGCTCCACGTCTTGATCCTCGATCTTAATCTTGTTTGAATAGCGCTTAAATAAAGAACAAAGAGCACTGCATATACAGGCTCTTTGTTCTTTTGTTTATTTGTTCCCTTGTTCTTATTCCGCGTTATCGATCTGTGCGCGCTGGAGACCGCCGCTGAAATCGACGTAGATCGACTTCCACTCGCTGAAAACATCCAGCGCCTGCACGCCGCCCTCGCGGTGGCCGTTGCCCGTGGCCTTGGTGCCGCCGAAGGGCAGATGAATCTCGGCGCCGATCGTCGGGGCGTTGACGTAGACGATGCCGGTGTCGAGATCGCGCATGGCTCGGAAGGCGCTGTTGACGTCCTGGGTGTAGATCGAGGACGAGAGGCCGTACTTCACGCCGTTGGCAACCTCGATCGCCTCGTCCAGACTGTCGACGGGGATGATCGCGGTGACCGGGCCGAAGATCTCCTCCTGGGCGATGCGCATCGAGGCTTTGACATCGCCGAAGATCGTGGGCTGGTGGAAGAAGCCGTACTGGTAATCGCCGTCGGTCAGGCGCTCGCCGCCCGTAACGACCTTCGCGCCCTCCTGCTTGCCAACCTCCACGTAGTCGCAGACGATCTTGTACTGATCGGCGTTGATCGACGGACCCATCGTCACGTCCTCGTCAAGGCCGCTGCCGATCTTGATCGACTCGGCCTTGGCGGCCAGCTTGCGGCCCAGCTCATCGGCGACCGAGCGATGGGCGATCAGCCGCGACGACGCGGTGCAGCGCTGGCCCGTGGTGCCGAACGCGCCCCAGACCACGCCCTCGACCACCAGATCCAGGTCGGCGTCGTCCATGACGATGATGCCGTTCTTGCCGCCCATTTCCAGCGAAACATGCTTCATGGTCTCGGCGGCAACCTTGGTGATGTGGTGGCCGACAGCGGTCGAGCCGGTGAACGACACGACGCTGACATCGGGATGGCGCACCAGCGGCTCGCCGGCCTCCGGTCCATAGCCGGTGACGATGTTGATCACGCCTGGCGGCAGACCGGCGTCGACCAGGCACTGCACAAAGTTATAGGTCGAGATCGGCGCGTCCTCGGCGGGCTTGATCACAACGGTATTGCCCAGGATCAGCGCGGGAAGGATCTTCCACGACGGGATCGCCATCGGGAAGTTCCAGGGCGTGATCAGGCCGCAGACGCCCAGCGGCACGCGCACGCTCATCTGAAACTTGTTCGGCATCTCTGAGGGCGTGGTCTGGCCGTAGAGCCGCCGGCCCTCGCCCGCGATAAAGTAGAGCATGTCGATGGCTTCTTGCACATCGCCGCGCGCCTCGGTGAGCACCTTGCCCATCTCGCGAGTCATATCGCGGGCGGCCTGCTCCTTGCGCTGGCGCAGCAGCTCGGCGGCCTTGAACAAGATCTCGCCGCGCTTGGGAGCCGGCGTCAGGCGCCAGGACTCGTAGGCGCGCTTGGCGGCCTGCACCGCAGCGTCGACGTCCTCGGCGTTGGACTGCTGAAACACGCCGACGACATCGCGCGTATCCGCCGGATTGGTGCTTTCAAAGGTCTGACCGCTCACACTGGCGACCCACTCGCCGCCAATCAGGTTTTTGTAGGTCTGAGGCTCGGACATCAGTGTCCCTCCTTATCGTTGGATGAATCGAGAATCCGCTAGCGATTATAGCACGGGTTATGAGCAGCGGGTGCTCGGCGCGAGATCGACAAGCGAGGAACATCTGTGCTAGGATTGATCGAGCATTGCGCTGGCTTCTGGCGTTTCCGTCGATCATCCGTGAGGGTAACCATGACGACCGACTACAATCAGATCGCGACGGCCTTTGGGCATACCAAAGGCCTACCTTTGAAGCAGTTTGCCGAACGATGGACCATGTTCAAGATCCTGGGCGATGTACGTGGCAAATCGGTTCTCGATCTGGCGTGCGGCAGCGGCGACTATCTCCGCGAGCTCAAGGAGCGGGGCGCCGCGCGAGCCGTCGGCGTGGATATTTCCAAGAAGATGATCGAGCTGGCGCAAGCACAGGAGACGCAGCAGCCGCTGGGCATCGAGTACCACGTAGGCAATGTCGCCGAGCTTGGGCGACTGGGCACGTTCGATATTGTCACCGCCGTTTATCTGCTGGTCTATGCCGCAAGCGAGGAAGAGCTGACGGACATGTGCCGGGCGATCGCCGCCAACCTTGCGCCGGGCGGCCGGTGTATCGCCGCGCTCACCTATCCCGATCTGACCGAGCAACATATGGCGGCACTGGCAAGCACAGGCGTCAAGATGGAGCCCAACGGGCCGATCGAGAATGGCAGCACGGTGACGATCACGGTTCCCACGCCCGACGGCACGATCCAGCTGCTCAACTACCTGTGGTCCAAAGAAACCTACGAGCGAGCGCTGAGAAGCAGCGGCTTCAACACGATTCGCTGGCATTCGGTCGAGATCAGCCCCGCAGGTCTTCAGCTCTTGGGCGCGGAGTACTGGCAGCAATTTCTGGCTCACCCGGCGATCGCGATCGTCGAGTTTGAGGCTTAGCTCAGGAGGACTCCCATGACACAGCTTTTGGATTCGGCGCGAACGTTTATCGTCGGCAACGCGCGGCTGCTTGAGCGGCGACGCTATGAGTATCTGTTCGGCGACGGCGATCGCCGGCTGGTGCAGGCCGCGCTGCTCGGCTACCAAAATCCTGACGGCGGCTTCGGCAACGCGCTAGAGCCCGACAAGCGCACGAGCTCCAGCCAGCCGATCGATCAAGAGCTAGCGCTGCGCTTTCTCGACGAGATCGACGGTGAGCGCGAGGTTGCGCTGCGCATCTGCGATTTCCTCCAAACAATCACGACCGCTGAGGGCGGCGTGCCGTTTGTGCTGCCCACCGTTCGCGATGCGCCGCGCGCCGAGTGGTGGAACACCGAGAGCGACGATCCGCCCGCCACGATTAACCCGACGGCGAGCATCGCCGGGCTGCTCTACAAACTGGGAGTCGATCATCCCTGGCTCGATCGCGCGACGGCGTTTTGCTGGCGGCAGATTGAGGACGGAGAGCCGGGCGGTCACGATTTTTTCTGCGTACTGCATTTTCTTGAGCATGTGCCGGATCGCCGGCGCGCCGAGCAAGCCTTTGAGCGCGTCAGCGGGCAGCTCCTCGACAACGGCCTGGTCGCGCTTGACCCGGCGGCTGAGGGCTACGTCTTCATGCCGCTCGACTTCGCGCCAGCACCGAGCAACATCGCGCGGCGGCTCTTCGACGATGCTACGATCGAGAAACATCTGGACGCGCTAGAGAGCAGGCAGCAGCCCGACGGCGGCTGGCCGATCGCGTGGCCGCCGGTCAGCCCCGGCTGCGAGCTTGAGTATCGCGGGATCGTCACCGTGAACGCGCTCAAAACGTTGCAGGCATACGGGAGGCTGGAGACGAAGAACCAAGAACCTAGAACCTAGAACCAAGGAAGAACGGAACAAAGGAGTACCAAAGCTTCCCTTCGCCTGCCGGGTGCCCTCTGGGCGTGGCCGGGGTGAGGGCCGGTTCATAGAACAAGCGAACAAGCGAACCACCGCACAACACTCAGGCTGATTTTGTTCCTTTGTTCACCCAGAGGGCTCCCTGTTCCTTTGTTTGCCCGCAGGCCGGGGGTGAGGGCCGGAATGTGTGCGGAATGATGATGTCGGGCGCCAAGCCGGGCTCATACGCGTGGAGCAGACGCTGAAATTCCATCAGCTCGTGCTCGGTCATTGTGCGAGCCGCCTGTCGTCGTGTCTCGGATCGCGCGGCGATCGTCCCGGCCTGCGAATCTTTAGCCAGCGTGCGATCGAGCGCTGCCCGCTCGGGAACGCCGATGCCGCAATGGCTGAGCAAAGCGGCGATCACCTCATGCGGCGCTACCTGCATATCTTCATAGCGGGCAGCGAAGATCGCGGCTTCGTGGCGCTGAAGCTCAAGCGCCGCACGCATGGACGAGACCCACATATAGGCCAGAAATTCGGCGTACGAGATTGGCTCGGCGTGGCTTGCTACGTAGTCTCCGATAAGCGGAACCAGCCAGCGATGGCTCTGCTGCACCAGCGTGGCTAAAACCTCGTCGCTGGGACCGAAGGCGCGGCTAAACGAGATCGCCCACGGCAGCGCGGCGCGATACAAAAAGACGACTCTAGCTTCGGGCATCGCCTCATGCAGAAGATCGCCGAGGCTCGTCACATAGCTGCGAAACTTGAAAGCCCAATGCTGCTTGCCGGCGAGGCACGTCTGGGCACACATGACTTTCAAACAGTCGTGCAGCAGCGTGGCGATCTCAGGATCATCGGCCTGGCCCGAGGAGCGCAGGATCAGCAGCTGCGAGAACACATCCGGCTCCGAAAAGCTGGCAACATCGGCGATTGCGTCAAAGACGCGGCTGACCAGCGTCGAGCCGCAGCGGCCGGTCGAATAGATCAGGATGATGCGCGCCGGATCGATCTGAATTTCTGATGCCAGCTCATGCAGCGTGCTGTACGGAACCGCGATCAGCCGCCGGGCCAGCTCATATTGCGCTTGAAAGTAGAACGGCGCGTGCAGCGGATCTTGGTCGGGCGGTGTTTCGACAAAGATCACGCGCCGGTGATCGTGGTCCAGGCAGTATAAGCTGATGTTTGGCTGCTCGATCACAACCCGCGCATCGACGGCGCTTCCCTCACGATACTGGAAGTCGGCCGGGGAAACAATGCCGAACGGAATGTCCTTGACTCTGGCCTCGATCAGCAGCTCACAGGCTGTCGTATGCATAGCGCATCTCTTTCTGATTGACGATCTTGAATAGTCTAGCAGATCTTCGGATCGGCTCTGCACCACGGCGACAAGTAGATCCGTTTATGCAACTGTAACGCCCGCTACATCCTGCCCCTTGAAGCGTCTGCTATGATAGCGCTGACTGAACTAATCTTCTTAGCACACGAGAGCAGATATGTCTAACACTCGACCGCCGCTCACCCGCCAGATCGTTCACTACCGCCTGCAAGAAGTCCAGATGTTGCTCCTGTCCGCGATCGCCGGTTTGTCGGAGGCTGAGCTAAAAGCGATACCGATGACGCCCGACTGGAGCGCGCTCGATATTGTCCGCCATCTCAGCGTATGGATCGATCTGACCGCTCGTACGCTGGCGAACTGGCACGGCAAGCAAAACTGGGTTCTGCGCGACGCGACACTGGACGACTTCAACGCCGAGATGGTCGCCGAGCGAGCTAACACGCCGCTTGACGAGGTGATCCAGCATATCGCGAACGGCTACGGCGAGTACACCAAAACGCTGCTTGACTGCACCGACGAGGAGCTGCAAGAGCGCACGATCGCGCCGTGGGATCGGGACATGAGCCGGCTTGAGATGATCTATGGCGTGCTGGAGCATGATCTTTATCATCTCAAAGAGCTGAACCAGGTGCTTCGGCAATCCTAGCCAGGAGGTGACGCATGGACGACGCCAGCGCCTACTTGCTTAAGCTGGCCCGGCGCGTTGCCGAGCCGTATCGACAGCTGCCGCAGCTGCGCGCCTTCATCGTCACGGGCTCGGTCGCCGACGACAGCGCCGATGTGTACTCGGATCTGGATCTGATCGCCTACTACGACGAGCTGCCCTCCGACGACGAGCTAGCCGCTGCCCGGCAGCATAACCAGGCCGAGAACTTCGTCTGGTTCATTCAGGCGCGCGAAGAGGGCACCGTCGCCGATATGTACGATGTGCATGGCGTGCAGTGCCAGCTGATGCACAACACGATCGCCGCCTGGGAGCAGCAGATGGCGCTGATCCTTGAGCAGCACGAGGTCGAAACGCCGCTCCACAAAGCTATGTCGGGCGTCCAAAAGTCGATCCCGCTGCACGGCCCCGAGCTGATCCGGCAGTGGCAAGAGCGGCTCGCCGGCTATCCCGAGCCGCTGGCCCGCGCGATGGTCGAGCACCATCTACAGTTTTTTCCGCTCTGGGGCCTGCAAGCGTATCTGGATGCTCGCGACGCCGCGCTGTGGCGCTCCCAGATGCTGCTTGAGGCGGCGCAAAATATTCTGGGCGTGCTGGCGGGCTTGAACCGGCGCTACTACACGACCTTTCAGTTTAAGCGTATGCGGCACTTCGTCGAGCAGCTGGCGATCGCGCCTGAGAATCTGTCCGATCGGCTGGAATATCTGCTGCGGGCCGAGCCAGGGCTGGCCGCCGCCGAGCTTGAGCGATTGGTCCGGGAAATCGCGGAGCTGGTCGAGCGCCACATGCCCGAGGTCGATACCAGCGGCGCGCGCAAACGCCTCGGCTGGCGACGGCCGGCGTGGCAGCTGCGGGACGACACGGAGCTGTAAGCGTCGGTAGGGCGATTCAGGAGGACAAACCATGCGGCAGATGTCACCCGATGAATACCGGGCATTTCTCACCGAGCGGCCACGAACCGCCAGCCTGGCCACAGTCCGCGCCGACGGACGGCCACACGTCGCGCCGATCTGGTTTGATCTGGACGGCGACGATCTGATCTTCACGACCTGGCATACCAGCATCAAAGGACAAAACCTGCGCCGCGATCCGCGCGTCTCGCTGTGTGTGGACGACGAGGCGCCGCCGTTTGCGTTCGTGCTCTTCGAGGGAACCGCAACCATCAGCGAAAATCTTGATGAGCTGCGCGTCTGGGCCACGCGGATCGCGGCGCGCTACATGGGTGGCGACCAGGCCGAGAGCTACGGGCAGCGCAACGGCGTGCAGGGCGAGCTGCTGGTGCGCGTCACGCCGACCAGGATCGTCGCGCAGGCCGGCGTGGCCGACTGAGATTGATGGTCTAACCAGGCGTTATAGCAGCGCTGGTGCGCAGTCGCTCGTCCGGCAGCAACCGGCGGAGATCGCAATGAGCTTCGACATTGACAAGATCGAGCTGGCGCGCAGGATCACAGAAGCATACGGGCAGCTCGCCGGGCTGATCGATCTGCTCTCGCCCGAGCAGATGGAGCGGCCACATGCAATCGGCGCACTGTCGATCAAAGACCTGCTGGCGCATCTGATCGCGCATGAGCAGCGCGCACTTCAGGAGCTGCGCGCTGCCCGGCAGGGCCGGCCGCTGATGATCGATCACGCCGCCAACAATGCATTCAACGCGGGAGCGGTCGCCGCCGCCGCGCCGATCGACACGAGCAGCATCCGCGCCGCCTGGGAGCGATCCGTACAGCAGGTGCTCGCCGCGATCCAGGCCCTGCCCGACGCCGATTTCCTGCCCAACAGCGCGCTGACTCAAATCCTGGAAGACTCGATCGACGGCGCGCTCGGCAACAACACCTATGGGCATTACATCGAGCACCGGCCGGAGGTTGAGGCGTGGCTCGATAATCTAGAAGCAGGTAGAGGAGGAGCGAACGATGGCGGAGGAATCCAGCCTTGAGGAGCAACTCGACGAGCAGCGCCGGCTCGTGGAGTGGCTGCAAAAAGAGCTTGAGCGACAGCGCAAACAAAACACTGAGCTGCGTAAAGCGGTGGCCGAGCTGGCGCGAACGTTTCAGGCATCGCTAGCCGAGGCATACTATGCGGGCGAGCAAGGCGATATTCAGCGCGTCCGTGAAGTCACACGGACCAATCAGGCCAACTGGCAGCACTACCTGGAGCAGATCATCGCGGCGAGCAGCAAAGAACAGAACCAAGAACCTAGAACCTAGATGTAATGGAATGCTAGGTTAGCACAGGTGCGTACGCGTTTTTTGGCTTTGGAAAGCGAAAAATAAACGAGCAATGTGCGCTAACCTTCTGAACCAGTACACCTAGAACCTAGAACCGGAGAGACCAAGAACAACAGAACCAAGAACAAAGAGCAAAAAGATATTATCGCCGCCCTATGTTCCTTTGTTCCCTTGTTCCTTTGTTTGCCTACAGGGCCAAGGTGAGAGCCTGGCAAAAACAAGCCTCGATCTCTCAACGAAAGATCGAGGCTACTTTCGACATCGCTCATCTGCTTGAACAAATCAACCTCAGAGCATAAGCTAGTCCCTGAACTGAACAATATTGTAGGTCGTGTCGGGCGTGGGCGGTGTGGTAAAGCGCGCGTTCACCGCATACAGCCGATCGCCGAAAGCCGCGATCGTGGTCGGAACGTCGAAGTTCGGATTGGTAATCACCTCGACGACTTCGCCGCGCTCAAGATCCGAGTTGAGTCTGATCACCGCGACCTGGTTAAGCCGGTTACGCACGACATACAGCGTCTTGCCTTGCAGCAAGATACCGTCGCCGTTGCTGACGGACGCGCCGCCCAGATCGATCAGGGTCGCGACGCCGGTTCTGGGATTAACGCGGTACAGGGTTCCGAGTGTCGAGTTGACGATGATCAGCTCCTTGCCGTTGCGCGTAGCCTCGATACCGTTGGCGTTAAACCCGGCTACCTGCTGCCAGTCGCCGCTCAGCGGAATCGTCTCGAATGTATCCGAAAGCTGACCATTCCTCTCCTCCAGCGGTACCTTGTACAGGACGGCCCGCTGCGAGTCGGTGAAATACGCCGCATCCCGAGTAACGATCACGTCGTTGATAAACGTCGGAGCTGACGCAAACTGATAGCTCGCCACCGTCGCGCCGGTATCCGCGTCGTACACAAAAGCGTTACCGTTGGCTCCACCCGCCGCGAAGATGTAGTTACTGCGCTGATCAAAGCTCAGCCCGACCGCTATTCGACCAGCCACGCCGGGAACCAGGATACTGCCTTCGCCCGTACGCAGATCGGCGGCATAGATCGCGCCGTTGGCCCGCGAGCCCGAGTAGATCACCGGCCCACGTCCGGTGACAATGCCTTCCGGCAGCCAGCCGTTTGGCAGGTCGATCAGCGCAGGAAACGTGTCCGCCCGCGCATACAGCCCGCCGCTCGCAATCGCCAGCGCCAGCAGTGCGCTCATCCCGATCCAGAATACACGTCGCATCCAACACCTCCTCGTTTTGGACGGTTCGTCAGCATCAAGCCTCGATCTCTCAGCGAAAGATCGAGGCTGCCCTCAACATTGATTACGGGCTAGCCTGCACTGGACGATCAGCACACGCTAGCCGGATACGCTGCGCCGGTTAGCGGCTCACCTGAACAATATTGTAGGTCGTTTCCGGCGTGTTGGGCGTGCCGAAGCGCGCGTTCACCGCATACAGCCGGCTGCCGAAAGCCGCGACGGTCGTAGGAATGTCGAAGTTCGGATTGGTGATGACATCGACGACCTCGCCGCTCAGGAGATCGGGCGACAGCTCGATCACGGCGATCTGGTTGAGCCGGTTGCGCACCACGTAAAGCGTGGTGCCTTGCAGCAGGATTCCATCGCCGTTGCTGACCGACGCGCCGCCCAGATCGATCAGAGTCGCGACGCCGGTCTCCGGATCGACGTTGTAGAGCACGCCCAGCGCCGAGTTGACCACAATCAACGTGTCGCCGTTGGGTGTGGCCTCGATACCGTTGGCGTTATTGCCGGCCACCAGCTGGAAGTCGCCGCTCAGCGGAATCGTCTCGAACGTATTCGACACCTCACCGCCCGGACCGATCGGCACACGATACAGCTGCGCCTGACGCGAGTCGGTGAAGTAGGCGGCATCGCGGGTGACGATCACGTCGTTGACAAAGGTAGTCGCGCTGGTCGTAAACTGGTAGGTCGCGACCGTCGCGCCGGTATCCGCGTCGTAAACATAGCCGCTGCCAGTTGCGCCGCCCGCCACAAAGATGTAGTTACTGCGCTGATCGAAGCTCAGCCCGACCGCAACTCGACCCGGCGTGCCCTGCACGATAATGCTGCCTTCGCCGGTGCGCAGATCGGCGGCATAGATCGCGCCGTTGGCTCGCGAGCCGGAGTAGATCACCGGCCCACGTCCGGTAACAACGCCTTCCGGTAGCCAGGCATTCGGCAGGTCGATCAGCGCAGGAAACGTGTCCGCCCGCGCATACAGCCCGCCGCTCGCAATCGCCAGCGCCAGCAGCGCGCTCATCCCGATCCAGAATACACGTCGCATCCAACACCTCCTCGTTTTGGATCACTTGCCACAAGTATTATACTCAGCTTAATCAGATATGCACAATCCTTGCCAATAGTTTGCACATGCCTATACTTAAATTTGTGTGACCTGCGCTTAATTATTCGTAGCGCCGCCAGCCGTTGAATCTCGGCGCTGGTATCATGCTAAGCAAACCTGCACTAAGGAGGACTGGATGGCAACCATAAAAGCGGTACGAATTCATGCCTATGGCGGGCCGGATCAGCTTGTGTATGAGGACGCGCCGAAGCCCGAGCCGGCCGCCGACGAGCTGCTGGTTCGCGTTCACGCGGCCGCTATCAATCCGGTAGACTGGAAGGTGCGCCTGGGCTACTTGCGGGAATTCAGTCCCTACGAGCTGCCCTTGATTCTAGGCTGGGACGTCTCCGGCGTGGTCGAGGCGGTTGGCGCGGCGGTGACAAATTTCAAGGTCAGCGACGAGATCTACTCGCGGCCGGATCTGACGCGCAGCGGTGCGTACACAGAATACATGGTTCTGCGCGCATCCGAGGCCGCACACAAGCCCCGGTCGATCGATCACATTCACGCAGCCGCCGTACCGCTGGCCGCGCTGACGGCCTGGGCCTCGCTCTTCGACGCCGGTCAGCTGGAAGCAGGCCAGAAAGTGCTGATCCACGCGGCTGCCGGCGGCGTTGGAACGTTTGCGGTGCAGCTGGCGAAGTGGAAGGGCGCGCACGTGATCGGCACCGCCTCCAGCCGCAATCGTGACTTTTTGCAGCAGCTCGGCGTGGACGAGTTCGTCGACTACACCAGCACGAAGTTCGAGGACGTCGTGCGCGATGTCGATGTGGTCTTTGATACGATCGGCGGCGAAACCCAGGAGCGCTCCTGGCAGGTCTTGAAGCCGGGCGGAGTCCTGGTCTCGGTGATCTCGCCGCCCGCGCAGGAGACCGCCGACCAGCATGGCGTGCGCCAGGCCTACATCTTTATCGACCCCAACGCTGCCCGACTGACCGAGATCGCCGGGCTGATCGACGACGGCACGATCAAGCCGATTGTAGAGACTGTGCTGCCGTTGAGCGAGACGCGCCAGGCCCACGAGCTGAGCGAGAGCGGCCACGCGCGCGGCAAGATCGTGCTGCGAGTAGCCGAGTAAGCGCCAGCCGGTAAGCAGAGCAGGCGATCCAACCATGCGCTGAGTCGCCTGCTCCCGGATAAGCGCCCTCTATGCGATCTGCTTCCAGCGCTCGGTCAGTGTGGACGCCGAGCGCTGGAAGGCCGCCTCTTCCTCGGCGCTCATCGACAGATTGAGCACTTCTTCGACGCCGCCTGCGCCCACGATCGTCGGCAGGCTGATGCAAATATCGCTGACGCCGTACTGGCCGCTCATCAGGCTGGAGACCGTCAGCACGGTATGCTGGTCGCGCAGGATCGCCTCGACGATCGTGAGCAGGCCCAGACCGATCGCGTAGTAGGTCGCGCCTTTGCGCTCGATGATCGCATAGGCCGCGTCGCGGGTCTGCTTGAAGATCTCCTCAAGCGCGGCCTCGTCGTAGCCTTTGCCGGTCGTCGATTTGAAATCGCGCAGCCGCACGCCCGCGATATTCGCCAGACTCCACAGTCCAAGCTCGCTGTCGCCGTGCTCGCCGACGATATAGGCATGCACGCTGCGCGGATCGACGGTGTAGTGCTCGCCGAGCAGATAGCGAAAGCGGGCGGTATCCAGGATCGTGCCCGAGCCGAAGACGCGCGTGGCCGGCAGCCCGCTGATCTGCACGCTGAGATGCGTCATCAGATCGACCGGATTTGACGCGATCAGGATAATACCCTCAGGGTTATGCTTAACGATCTCGGGGATGAGCTGGCGAAAGATCGAGGCGTTGCGCTCAAGCAACTGAAGACGCGTCTCGCCCGGCTTTTGAGCCGCGCCCGCCGTCACAACCGTGATCGCAGCGCCGGCAAGATCCGCATAATCGCCGACGGTGATGCGCATCGGGCGAACAAACGGCAGCCCATGGTTAAGATCCATCGCCTCGGCCTCGGCGCGGCCACGGTTGGCGTCGATCAACACCATCTCGTTAGCCAGGCTGCGCTGCATCAACGCATAGGCAAACGATGCGCCGACCATGCCGGTGCCGACGACTCCGATTTTACTGCGTCCCTGACCTGAGGTACTCATCATAGCCTCCTTGTAGCTACTCCTGGCCGCGATTGTACCCTACCTTCTCGATCGGGGAAACGCGGCCGATCTGGGAGTAAACACGGCAAGACATAGCACAGGCCAGACGCATTTATACAGATAGGGTTACCACAACCCCCATTTGTTGTGCCTCGGGCTTATCGGAACGCTTACCACGACATTCTGCTCCAAAGAAATAGCTGTACAATTTGCCATGCTGAAAGGAAAAGGCCACCGCCCGTGTTATTCGAACACTTACTGCAAGGAACCAGCGTTAAGCTCACTGCCTGCACCGCTCACGACATCCCGACGATGCTGCGCTGGTATCAAGATGATCATCTGCTGCGGCTGCTCGACGCGCTCCCGGCACGGCCGAGAAGCGAGACCGGGCTGACGGAGTGGATCAGCAGCCACCAGAAAGCCACCGACTCGTTCTTATTTGGGCTGCGCCTGTGCGCCGACGATACGCTGATCGGCTGTATCGAGCTTGACGGCATTCTGTGGACGCATCAGACCTGCTGGCTGGCGATCGCGATCGGCGATGCGGCGCACCGCGACCGGGGCTACGGCCGCGAGGCGATGGAGCTGGCGCTGCGCTTCGCGTTCTATGAGCTGAATCTGTACCGCGTGCAGCTAACGGTCTTCGGCTACAATCACCGCGCGATCGCGCTGTATGAGAAGCTCGGCTTTACGCGCGAAGGCGTGTATCGTGAGTGCCTGCATCGCGACGGGCAGCGCCACGATATGATCTTGTACGGCATTCTGCGGCCCGAGTGGGAGGCGCGCTGTGCGCCGCCGAAATAACAAAGCGAGGACTCCCGCCGGAAGTCCTCGCCTGTATTTCGGCAATTTTACGGCCTGACAACGCGTCTAGCGATTGTACACCGCCTGCACTGTCTCCTCAAAGATCGACAGCCCTTCGTCGACCTGCTCCTTCGTCAACACCAGCGGCGGGCAGAAGCGGATCGTGGACTTGCCGCAGGTCAGCACCAGCAGGCCGCGCCGAAACGCATCGACCATTATCTGCTCGGCGCCGTCGTGATCGGGCTCCTTCGTGGCTTTGTCTTTGACGAACTCGCAGCCGATCATCAAGCCCTTGCCGCGAACCTGCGCGATGTTGTTCGAGCGTGTGGCGATCTGCTCAAGGCACTGCATCAGATAGCCGCCCACCTCGCGGGCATTGGCCATCAGCTCTTCCTCGACCAGACACAGCGTCTCGTAGGCGGCGGTACAGGCCAGCGCGTTACCGCCGTAGGTATTGCCGTGCGCACCGGGCAGCCAGTTGTCGGTCAGCTCTTTGCGCGCAATACACGCACCGATCGGCATGCCCGAGCCCAGGCCCTTAGCGCTGGTGATAATATCCGGCACGATGCCGAAGTGCTCGATCGCCCACATCTTGCCGGTGCGGCCCACACCCGACTGCACCTCGTCGGCGATCAGCAGAATGCCGTGCTTGTCGCAGAGCGCGCGCAGACGCGGGAACCAATCCTCCGGCGGAACGATATAGCCGCCCTCGCCCTGGATCGACTCCACAATGATCGCGGCGACATCGCCTGGCGGCAGCACGGTCTCGAACAGCGTATGCTCGATATAGTCGATACATGCGTCGACGACCCGCTCGGAGCTGCCACCCATCGGAGGGCGGAAAGGATTGGGATAGTAGGCGTGCTCGACGCCGGGCAGCAGCGGGAAGTAGCCTGCGCGCTGGCGTGGCTTGGAGGCGGTCAGCGAGAGCGAGCCGTAGGAGCGGCCATGGAACGCGCCGAAGAAGGCGATGATGCCCTGACGACCTGTGGCGTAGCGCGCCAGCTTGATCGCAGCCTCGACAGATTCGGTGCCGGAGTTGGCGAAGAAGACGCGCCAGTCGTGGCCCTTGGGCATCACCGAGGTGATCTTTTCGCCCAGCTT
>DASWTW010000360.1:0-8071 GCA_036401895.1 Herpetosiphonaceae bacterium
CGCGATGCGGGTCAGCGTGCGCAGCTCGTCCAGGTCGCGGCCCGAGCCGTAGCCCTGATAGGCCAGCATCGAGTCGGCAAAGCGATCGCAGACCACGATCCCGCCTAGATCCAGGTAGGGTCGAATCCGCTCGGCCACATGCTGCGCGCGCGCCGCCGAAAAAAGAAACGTCTCGGTCGTCGGGTCCATCTCGGCGTTACGCAGATCCAGCAGGATGCGCCGGATCAGATCCGAGATCGGCGTGCCGCCCGGCTCGCGGGTAACGATCGTGGGATAGCCGGCCGTCGAAAGCCGCTCGTAGAGCCGGCGCGATTGCGTCGACTTTCCGCTGCCCTCAGGCCCTTCAAAGGTAATAAACAAGCCCATAACGTCGCAAAAGCACCCCGCTTAAACCGCATGGAGGCCATGCCTCCACGCGTCTGAAGTATGATGTTCAAGCACGCTTACGCCGACCAGCTAGCCCAGGCTTGCGATCCTGCTGGCATGACCCAACCAGCGCAGAGCGTTGCCACGATCGTTCTGAGCCGGGCGCTAGCGCGAGATTTTGACGCGCCGGTGCGGCTCTTTGCCCCGGCTCTCCGAGTGGAGATTATAGCGCTCAGCCATCTGATGTTGCAGCCGGCGCACAAACGATCCCTGCGGCTTCAATTCTACAGCATCTGCCGCCCCGTTGATCACGCGCCCGATCGCTTCTTCGGCCTCAATCATCGCCTCGTTCATCGGATCGGCCGGCTCGTTGACGTTGAAAATATCGGCCAGCATCGTCTCCATCTGCACCTGAGTGTTGGAGCGCAGCACATAGACCGGCACGCCGTCTTCTTCGGCGCGCTGAAGCCGCGTCGGGTTCTGGCGATAGTGATTCTTGAGCGTCATCACAATCGTCGCCTCATCGATGTCGCGCACAATCGTCGCGGGAACGCGCAGCCGCTCGATCGCCTTCTCCAAGCGGTTGCGACTCACGCCGAACGGGAAGATCCGCGCGGTCTTGGTGGGAGCCTGGGCAGCGGGAGGCGTCGCGATCGCGAACTGCTCCGAGCGCTCGATCACGCCGCTGTCGCCGTTGCCGCCGGGCAGCGTCACCCGCCCGGTCGAACGACCGTTACGCGTCTCGCGGCTGTCACGGCCATCACGCCCGTCGCGTCCATCGCGCCCATCACGTCCGTCACGGCCCCGCCCACGATCGCGCGTCATGCTGGGCGATCGCCGGCCGCCACGCATGAACTGCTCCATCATGGTTTCTTCGCTGACCGTCGCCTGCTCGACATGCACCTGGCCGTCGGGATCTTTGGTGCGATGCTCAGGCAGCGGCTCGTCGCCGCGCAGCAGCGTATCCACCGACGCTGCCACATCGCGATACACGATCATATCGTCGATCGCGCGAATCTCGACCAGCACGTCAAAAGTCGGCGGCGCCTTACGTTCCAGCACCGTCTTCTGCGTGCCGCGCCGCCGGGCCTCTTCGTCGCCCAGCGTCACCGCCTGAATCCCGCCGATCAGATCCGAGAGCGTCGGGTTGATCATCAGGTTTTCCAGGCTGTTGCCGTGCGCGGTGCCCACCAGCTGCACGCCACGCTCGGCAATCGTGCGCGCCGCCTGCGCCTCAAGCTCGGTGCCGATCTCGTCGATCACGATCACCTCGGGCATGTGATTCTCGACCGCCTCGATCATCACGCCGTGCTGCTCGGATGGTCGCGGCACCTGCATACGTCGCGCCCTGCCGATGCCGGAGTGCGGGATGTCGCCGTCGCCCGCGATCTCGTTCGAGGTATCGACGATCACCACGCGCTTGCGGAAGTTGTCGGCGATCACACGCGCCATCTCACGCAGCAGCGTCGTCTTGCCGACGCCAGGCCGGCCCAGCAGCAGAATGCTCTGGCCTTCCTCGACCAGATCTTGCAAAATATCGATCGTGCCGAAGACCGCGCGACCGACGCGGCAGGTCAGGCCAATGATCTGGCTGGAGCGATTGCGGATCGCCGAGATGCGATGCAGCGTACGCGGAATGCCCGCGCGATTATCCTCGCCAAACTGCCCGACGCGCGAGACCACATATTCCAAATCTTCGCGCGTGATCTCCATCTCGGACAAAAACTCTTCGGCGTTACGGAAGCGCGCCTCGGGCAGCCGTCCAAGATCCATCACGATTTCTATCAGATCGTCGCGGCGCGCATCATCGTCGATCGGGCGGCGAATATGCGGCGGCAGCGTGTCAAGCAACAGGTCAATATTACTGGTGATAACTTGTTCTTTCATATATGTTTTCTACTCCCTACTGCGGGATACGTGGCAACGTCGTCGCCGGTTCTAGATTGGGCTCTGTACGCAGCAGCGCCGGTACGCGCACGGCCTGACGCTGCGGCACGACCAGATGCTTGACGAATAAGGTTTGCTCACCCCGAAGCTTAAAGCCTAGCTCTTCCAACGCGCCCCCGATTTCCGACTGGTAGCCGCGTATTACAGCAAAAACCGTGCGCGGCTCGCTCATGTGGCTCAGCGCGTAGCGCAGCATTGTCGCCGCCTGCTGGCGTAGCTCCGGCTCGAAGATCGGACGCAGCACATGCGCGCGCGGCCCCGTCAGCACATGGATATACATATGCAGCGCCTGATCGTTGCCGAGCACCCAGCCGCGCTCGCGCCAGCCCAGCCGCCGGCGTGGCAACGGCAGCTGCCAGGCTGAGCTTTGTCGCAGCTCGGCCTGCTGCACATGGCGCGGTGTCACCCGCGTGTAGAGCTGATGGATCGGCCAGGCATCGCGGCGATGTTGCCGCCGCAGCGCTACCAGGGAGCTGCCTTCCTGAATCGTGGGCTCGGGCAGCATCCAGATCTGCTGTGTGGTGTAGGGCTGGAAGCCGAGCTGCTTGAGCGTCTCGACCACATCCTCGAAACGATGGCCGACCGAGGCAAACACGCGCTCGATGCGGGCATGGCCGGCGCGCTCGATCAGGTTTTCCACCAGCGAGTACCAGACATCGCCGTCGGGAATGCCGCTGCTGCGCGAGGCGAATCCTGCTAGGTACGAGATGTCGATCTCGGGCGCGTGAGAGCGCTTGCGGGCCTGAATAAAGCCGCGCATGCCGCTCTTACGCAGCACCAGCGTCACCACATCGTCGCCGATCGGGCCGAGCATCGAGCGCAAGGACACGACAAAAGGACGATAGCTGTTTGCCAGCATCGTCTCGGTATAGAAAAAGATGCGCCGCTGTGGCCGCCGCCGCAATGCCCAGAGGTCGGCGGCCATCGCCGGTCGAATCAATCGGGTGCTCCTCATATGGAGGGACGGAACCAGCAGCTCAGGATCTAAGCAACTCCTCAAGCTGTCGCAGATGCGCCTCGTCGTGAGCCACCACCCGCTCAGCCTCAGTGCGAAGCGAGTACGGCCCTTGAACTTCGTGCCGCGCAACGCGATCCCATGCTGCCTCTGCCGCCGCTAGTTGTCCGATGTTCCTTTGCCGCAATTCTTGAAATGCCGCGACCGTTGCCTGAGCCTCTTCACGCAGATACCGGCCTTCTGCTGCGGCTGCTTCCTCATCCCAGTTCGGAATAACCGCCGCGCCGCTCACAAAAAGCGCGATCCGCGCACCAAAAAGCTGCTCGCGATCCCGCAGATGTCCCAGCACTTCCAGCGCGGCCCATTCACTGCCGGACTTCCGCTGCAGCTCCGGCTCCGGCACCTCGCGCACCCGATCCACAATCTGCTGTGCGCTCCGGCTCAGTTGCTCAAGCAGTGTATCCATCGCTACATCTCAAGAAATAGCTCATGAAAGCGCGGATCGTTGGTCAGCTCAGGGTGAAACGCCGTAGCCAGAAAGCGATCCTGCCGTGCTGCTACTATACGACCATCGTCAAGTACGGCCACTGCTTCCACGCCCGCGCCGACTTTGTCGATCAGCGGCGCGCGGATGAACACTGCATGAAACGGCTGATCACCGAGCTCAGCCACATGCAGATCCGCCTCAAAGCTGTCGAGCTGTCGCCCAAAAGCGTTACGCCGCGCCGTGATGTCCATCAATCCCAGCGCCGGCTGACCTTCCGGGCGACCCTCGGCGATGTCCTTGGCTAGCAGAATCATGCCGGCGCAGGTGCCCCAGATCGGCATTTCCCGGCGCGCCCGCTCTCGGATTGGCTCTAGCAGCTTGTACGCCACCAGCAGCTTGCCGATCGTGGTGCTCTCGCCGCCTGGAATGATCAGACGATCGATCAAATCCAGATGTTGCGGCAGCCGAACTTGCGTTACATCGTGTCCGAGCCGCCGCAGAATATGTTCGTGCTCTATAAACGCGCCTTGCAGCGCCAGTACGCCAATGTTCATCTTGATGACCAGATAGCTCAATGACCGGTGTTGCCGGCCATTGATTTGTTAGTTACCAGCCGCGTCCAGCCAGCAGCTCATTCTGTGGGATCGCGCTGATCTCGATGCCGACCATCGCCTCGCCCAGACCTTTGCTGACCTCGGCGATAATCTTCGGATCGTTGTAGTGCGTGGTAGCCTCGACGATCGCCTTGGCTCGCCGCGCCGGATCGCCCGACTTGAAGATGCCCGAGCCGACGAAGACGCCCTCGACGCCCAGCTGCATCATCAGTGCCGCGTCCGCCGGCGTAGCAATGCCGCCCGCCGCAAAGTTCACCACCGGCAGCTTGCCCGTCTCGGCAACCTGCTTGATCAGCTCGTAGGGCGCCTGGAACTCCTTCGCGGCCACGAACAGCTCGTCTTCGTCCATGCTTTGCAGACGGCGAATGTCTGCGAACAGCTGGCGCGCGTGGCGAACCGCCTCGACCACGTTACCGGTGCCGGCCTCGCCCTTGGTGCGGATCATCGCCGCGCCTTCGTTGATGCGACGCAGCGCCTCGCCAAGATTACGGCAGCCACACACAAACGGAACTTTAAACTTATGCTTGTTGATATGATTCGATTCGTCAGCCGGCGTCAGCACTTCGCTCTCGTCGATGTAGTCCACGCCCAGCGCTTCCAGCACCTGCGCCTCGACGAAATGCCCGATGCGCGCCTTCGCCATCACCGGAATCGTCACGGCCTCGACGATGCCCTGGATCATCTCGGGATCGCTCATGCGGGCCACGCCGCCATGCTTACGAATATCAGCCGGGACGCGCTCCAGTGCCATAACCGCAACCGCGCCGGCTTCCTCGGCGATACGTGCCTGCTCAGGTGTGACGACATCCATAATGACGCCGCCCTTCAACATCTGGGCGAGGCCGGCCTTGGTCGTCCATGTCGATTTTTCCATATCTCAGCCTCCCTGCGGGCTTTAATTGAAGCTATTTATGCTCCGTATTGTACCATACACGAAAAGTGACAGGATAAATCCTATACACCAGACAATACTATGGGCTTATCCATAAATACTCTAAGCTAGAAAGCGTAAATAGATTTGACACTGGCGCATTTGCCCTGGATCGTCCATAGTTATCTATGATCAGTGGCTGGCCGCACGATGCACCACGCGATCCAGGCCCAGATCTTCCCAGGCGGCCGGATCTTCCAGCGGCTCAAGATGCGTCATGATCGTGCTCTCCAGCAGCTCTCGGCGAATCGCTAGCTCGATCTCCTCACACAGATCGTGACCCTGCTGCACCGTCCATGACCCGGGAACCAGCACATGCATCGAGACAAACCGCCGCGTGCCGGAAAGCCGCGTCCGCAGCGCATGAAACACGATGCCTTTGTTCTCATAGGTTTCCAGCACATCGTTGATGATGCGCTGGTCAGTCAGCGAGAGCGCGGTATCAAGCAGGCCATAGCCAGTCTCCCGCAGCAGGCGCAGGCCCGTCCAAACAATATTCACGGCCACAACAATCGCGATCAGCGAGTCGAGCACCAGCCAGCCGGTCCACTGCACCAGCAATACGCCCACGACAACGCCGGCGGTGGTCCAAACATCCGTCAGCAGATGATGAGCGTCGGCCTCAAGCGTAATCGAGCGCAGACGTTTGCCGGCACGCATCAGCACCAGCGCCACGCTGCCATTGACCGCCGCAGAGACGATCGATAGCGCGAGACCCAGCCCAACCTGCTCTAGTGGCTGCGGATGCCAGATCCGGTTCCAGGCTGAAAAGCCGATGCTGGCGGCGGCAACCAGAATCAGGGCGCCTTCCAGGCCACTCGAAAAATACTCAGCCTTGGTATGACCATATGCATGCTCGTCGTCAGGCGGCCGTGCAGCCAGCGTCAGCGCCCACAGCGCCACCAGCGCGGCGATCAGATTCACCACCGACTCAGCCGCATCCGAGTACAAGCCGATCGAGCCGGTGAGTAGGTAAGCGCTGAACTTTAAGCCGATCGTGATGATGGCCGCAGCAATAGAGAAAAATGTATATGAGCGAGCAGTTTGCATTACCTTCGCCTCACTCCTCTCGATCTACTCCGCATTATGCCAGCAGGCGCGTAGAACGATATAGCGATCAGAGCTGATGCTTGGTCGCGCTCCACGACGAAGCACATATATTGAGCACGCCATGATACCAGAATGATCACGCAAGCGGGCATAGCTGCTAAGTGACCCTGTTATAATCTTCCAAACGGGAGGATCGTTACCTGATGGCAGACATCGTCGAATACCGCTGGTCGCCCAGCCCTCGCTTCTATCGGCTCACGCATCGATTACTCGCGTCGCCGGTAGCTGCTTATTTCCATATGCACTGGCAAGGCACCGAGCACATCCCCGCTGACGGAGCGATCGTCCTTGCCTGTAATCATCTCAGCAATCTCGATCCGGTGTTGCTCGCCGTTGCATCGCCGCGACCGATCAACTACCTGGCCAAGATCGAGCTGTTCCGCGTACCGGTGCTGGGTAGCTTGATCCGCCGCTATGGTGCGATTCCGCTTCGGCGCAGCGCCTCCGATCCAGAAGCGATCCGGCTAGCTGAGCAGGTTCTGGAGCATCGACAGGTGCTGGCGCTCTTCCCGGAAGGCACGCGCAGTAAAACAGGGGAGCTTAAGCCGTTTCGCTTTGGGGCCGCTCGCATGGCACTCAAATTCAACGTTCCTCTGGTTCCAGCCGCGATCACGGGAACCGACAACGCTATGCCGACCGGCGCAAAATTCCCGCGCCGTGTCCCTATTCGCATCGCGTTTGGCGCGCCGATCGACACAGCTCCGTATCGTTACCAGAACACAGGCGGCGGGCCGGAGGTGCATCTGCTCGAAGCCGTGACCAATCTGCTGCAAGCAGAAGTGCAGCGCCTCAAACATATGATCGATGAAGAGTCCTAGATGTGCGCGGCACGCTGTATGCAACACTTTGCATATGTCGGGCGTCCCATAAACCGATCGCAAAACGATCTTGTAAAGGGAGTACACAATGAATACATCACAGCGTTTAACACGAAGCAATACTGATCGCATTATTGCAGGCGTCGCTGGCGGGATCGCTAACTATTTGAATGTCGATCCAACGCTTGTACGCCTGGGCTTCGTGCTACTCTTGTTCACCGGCGTACCGGTCTGGCTGGTTTACCTGGTGCTCTGGGCGGTTCTACCGACTGAGAACACTGTCAATCAAAGCTTCAATCAGCAAGTCCGCGAAAACTTTGCCGAGATAGAGCAGCGCGCGACACAGGTAGCCAATCAGGTCAGTAGCCAGGTCAGCCAAATCATGGGCAATGAGCAGGCGCGACAGGTCAACCAGACCACGCCGCCAACTAGTGCGAATCAGCAGGAGCAGAACCAGGGTCCAGCCACCGGCCCCACTCAGCGACTGTAAAACTTCGACTGCGATCTTCAGGGAGCCTTCGGGCTCCCTGTTTTTTTATCCATCGCACAGGTTACACTTATGACGGTTTAAATCAAAAGCGAGGATGTTCAAAACATCCTCGCTCTTGAAATGGTAGCGGCGGCAGGATTCGAACCTGCGACCTTCGGGTTATGAGCCCGACGAGCTGCCACTGCTCCACGCCGCGATAATGAAAAATGCTAAGGGTGCACGGACCTTGTCTCCCAGGGCTGAGGCCCCAGTACCCGCGGCGCTGCCACGTTTCACGGCCCGGTTCGAGATGGGACGGGGTGGGTCCGTGGCGCTCCTCGCACACCCAAAGCACCGTTTGTGCGCTGGCCGCT
>DASWTW010000361.1:0-10029 GCA_036401895.1 Herpetosiphonaceae bacterium
CGATGGGACGATCAAGCCGGGCGACGCGCTGAGCCATGCCGCACAGGTGCTGAGCGAGTATAGCCAGAAGATCGCCAGCTTCAGCCGGCCCGAGCAGTCGACGGAAGTTGCTGCGACCGGTAACGGCATCGAAGGCATTACGCCCGAGGTGTACGACACGCCCATCGAGGAGCTTGAGCTGACGACACGTACCTATAACTGCTTGAAGCGCGCCGACATCACCAAGATCGGGCAGCTTTTGCAGATGGACGAAAAAGATCTGTTGTCGGTTCGCAATCTCGGCTCGAAGTCGATCGACGAGATCAAGGAAAAACTGGTTGAGCATGGCTACCTGCCAAACGGCAACGGTGAAGCGCAGCCTCAGGCGGCCGGCTAACTACTACATACAAGAGGAGGCTACCCGATGCGTCATCGCGTCGCTGGTAAAAAGTTAAATCGGACCTCGAAGGAGCGCAAGCACCTGTATCGCGGTTTGATGATAGCGATCCTTGAGCATCGCAAGATCACCACCACGCTGGCCAAGGCTCAGGCGATCCGGCCCGAGATCGAGAAGCTGATCACTATGGCGCGCAATGTGCCGACCGAGCAGCAGATCGAGGCGGCGGCTGAGACCGAGCGTGCAGACCTGCGCCATCGCCGGTCGGAAGTGTTCCGGCGCGGCCTGATGGACCTGGGCAACAACAAGGCGGCTGTGCATCGGCTGCTACAGGTTGCTCCCGATTACGCCGGCCGGAACGGTGGCTACACCCGCATCACCAAGATTGGTCAGCGCAAGGGTGACGCCGCCGAGATGTCGGTGATCGAGCTGGTCTAACGACAGGCGGCTCACGTAGCTGTCTGGCGTGATTGCGCTCATGCGGAACATTGCTCTGCAACTGGAGTATGACGGAACCCGGCTGGTTGGCTCGCAGTTCCAGACCAACGGTCGCACGGTGCAAGGCGAGCTTGAGGCAGCCTGGCACCGGCTCACGGGCGAGGCGATACGCTGGAATTTCGCTGGGCGAACCGACGCCGGTGTGCATGCGCAGGGGCAGGTCGCGAACGCGCGAACATCGACGCGGCATGAGACGACAACTGTGCAGCGAGCGCTCAACGCCTTGCTGCCGGACGACATCAGCGTGCGGCAGGCGTGGGATGTTCCGTACGAGTTCCACGCGCGCTACAGCGCGATCCGGCGAGACTATCGCTACCTGCTGCTGCTGGAGCGCTGGCGCTCGCCGCTGCTGCAGCACCGGGCAGTACACATCGACGACGATCTCGATGTCGCGGCGATGGCGCGGGCGGTGAAGACTCTGGAGGGCGTGCATGATTTTGCTGCATTTGGCAGCACGCCCGAGGGACCAACCGTACGCGAGTGTTTTTTGGCCGAGTGTCGTGAGCAACGCCAGGATGGGCTACGCATGATCGCGATCGATCTGGCGGCCAGTGGCTTTTTGCGACATATGGTGCGCACGATCGTCGGAACCTTGCTGCTGGTGGGCCGAGCAAAACTGGCCGCTGAGGATGTGGCGCAGATCCTGGCAAGCCGCGATCGAGCTCAGGCGGGACCGACTGCGCCACCACATGGATTATATCTGATGTCGGTAACGTACCCTGAGACATGGGTAAACGACCGGCAGGCACGACCAATGTCGGGCTATTTGGAGAAACAATAATGGCAACAAAAGCGCAAACATACCGCACGTGGAGCCCTAAGGCCTCTGAGATTCAGCGTGAGTGGTATGTCGTTGATGCGGAGGGCCAGATCCTTGGCCGTCTTGCAACGCAGATCGCGACGCTCCTGCGCGGTAAGCATAAACCAACCTTCACGCCCCACGTCGACAACGGCGATTTTGTGGTGGTGGTGAACGCCGAAAAGATCCAGGTGACGGGCAAGAAGCCGGAACAGAAAATGTACTACAACTACTCCGGCTATCCCGGCGGCCTGAAACAAACTCCCTACCGCATTTTGCATCAGCGGTACCCTGACCGAATTCTGAAGATTGCCGTCAAGGGTATGCTGCCGAAAAATCGTCTGGGCCGCCAGCTGCTGAAGAAGCTGCACATCTACAACGGTGCGCGCCACCCGCACGCCGCGCAGATGCCCAAGACGTACGTTGTTAAAAACGTTAAGAACGCTAAATAAGGGAGCTGAGCATGGCTGAACAGAAACGCTATTATCAGGGAACAGGACGTCGCAAGACCGCCGTTGCGCGGGTGCGGCTCTTCCCAGGAACGGGCGAGTTTGTCGTCAATGGTCGCTCGGCTCAGGAGTTCTTCGGCGCTCGTGAGTTCTTGCACCACACGATTCAGAGCCCGCTGGTGCTGACCAACAACCAGGACGCCTTCAATGTGCTGGTCAAGGTTCGCGGCGGCGGTGACAGCGGTCAGGCGCAGGCGGTTCGTCACGGCATCGCCCGTGCGCTGCTAGATGCCGACGAGACGCTGCGGCCGGTGCTGAAGAAGGCGGGCTTCCTGACTCGCGATCCGCGCATGAAAGAGCGCAAGAAGCCAGGTCTGCGCCGCGCCCGCAAGGCTCCGACCTACACCAAGCGCTAAATCATCGTTTCTACATCAACGTCGGCGAAGCTCTCTCGGCAACGAGGGGGCTTCTGTGTTTCGTGCTATGCTGTAACACAGTCAGCATAGCGCGATCCATGATTTGGATAAGAGAGGAGCCTGGCTATGATCGATCCTCAGCTGGCGCAGCAGCTCAAAGACGCCGGTCTCGAATGGCAGCCCACCAAGCGCGACAACTTTATGATCCCGGGCGGCGAGCTGTCCAACGAGGTGTTTACGCTGAACGATCTGACGATTCTGGTCCAGCCCGTCAACGGCGAGTACACGGTCATGTTTCATGGCAGCGCGGAGTGGGCGCTCGATAACGTCCTGCTGGCGGATGTGGTCTGGCTACCGTCCGAGGCCCAGCTGCGTGATGCGATCCAGTTTCGGCTGCGCGGCGATACTCCTGAGCTGATGCTGATCTGGAATCCGGTCGGCTATCGCTGTGCGATCAATCATCTGAATGATGAGTATGCCTTTGAGGGCGAGACCGCCGAGCGGGCCTATGCCTATGCGCTGCTTTTTCTGCTTAATCGTGAGCGTCTATCCAGGGGTCGCTGGGTACACGCCGCCTGACACACGTTATTCATCTGACTCTGCGTTTTGGGCATAGATCTGGCGAATCTGCTCGCGCAGCACATCGATCGGGAGATACTCGCCCGAATTGTCCCGGTAGAACCAGTGCGTCCAGCCGTTGCACGAGATCGATCGATCGAGGTGTGCGCCCAGACGGTGGATTGAGCCGCGCTCACCCTCGGGAGTACGCAGTGAGCCATCGGCCAGGATCGTGGCGGGCTGACTCTTTTTGAAGTAGAGCGTCTGGCCCGGCACCAGGATGCCGTATTCGAGCAGTGTAGAGAACGGCAGGCGGGGCGCGCTGCGCTTGGTGGTGTACTGGCCATAGATCTCGGCGTCGTCGGTCGCCGGCTCGATCGCGGCGATGCGCTCCCAGGCCACAGCAATATAACGCTCCTCACGCTCAATACCGATATAGCGCCGGTTGAGCTTTTTTGCCACAGCGCCGGTGGTTCCAGTGCCAAAGAATGGATCGAGGATCACATCGCCGGGATGGGAGCTGGCCAGGATCACGCGGTAGAGCAGCGCCTCCGGCTTCTGGGTGGCATGTGCCTTGACGCCGTCGACTTTGAGCCGCTCGGAGCCGGTGCAGATCGGGATCTGCCAATCGCTGCGCATCTGCTTCTCGTCGTTGAACTGCTTCATCGCATGGTAGTTGAAGGTGTATTTTTTCTGCTCCTGCGATTTCTTGCACCACAGCAGCGTCTCGTGCGCGTTGGTGAAGCGCATGCCTTTGAAGTTAGGCATTGGGTTAATCTTGACCCAAACGATATCGTTGAGGAACCAGAAGCCCAGATCCTGCAAGATGCTGCCTACGCGGTAGATGTTGTGGTAGCTGCCGATCACCCAGATCGTGCCGGTATCTTTGAGCACCCGGCGGCAGGCGGTGAGCCACTCGCGAGTAAACTCGTCATAGGCGGCGAAGCTGGAAAACTGATCCCACGCATCGTTGACCGCATCGACCTTGGTCTGGTTGGGACGCCACAACTGCTGCTGAAGCTGAAGGTTGTACGGCGGATCGGCGAAGATGAGATCGACGCTTTTGGGCGGCAGGCTTGCCAGAATGTCGCGGCAATCGCCCTGGTAGATGTGGTCTAGCTGCATGTTGCTCTCGTTGCGAAGCGGTGATCGGCGGCTGCATCTTAGCAAAGATAGCCGGTGCTTGGCAAATCTCACTTTTCAGCAGCCGAATACTCAGTCCTCACGTTTGACAGTGTGTAGTACCCGAATGCAGCTGAGGGTGGACTAACGGTGTGAGTCCAGTTTTTTCGCGCTGCTCTATACTCTGGTTATCCGCGCCCCCCATCTTTCCCCAGTCCGAGGAGCCATCGATGCTAGCGAAAGTGTACAGCTGCGCCGTGATTGGCCTTGAAGGTGCGCTGGTCGAGGTAGAGGTAGATATCGCGCGCGGCCTGCCGGCGTTAAACCTGGTTGGCCTGCCCGATACCGCTGTTCAAGAGTCGAAAGAGCGTGTGCGGTCGGCGATCCGCAACTCAGGCGCGACGTTTCCTATGGATCGGATCACCGTCAATCTGGCTCCGGCCGATCTACGCAAGGCCGGCCCGGCCTATGATCTGCCGATCGCGGTAGGGCTGCTGCTGGCGTCAGGACAGGTTGTGTCGGACGTCTCGCGCTCGATTCTCATCGGCGAGGTCTCGCTCGACGGCACGATCCGGCACACTGAGGGCATCCTCCCGATGGTCAGCATCGCGCAGCGCGAGGGCCTGTTTACGGCGTATGTGCCTTTTGAGGACGCGCCCGAGGCGGCCCTGGTGGACGGCATGACGATCATTCCGGTTCGCTCGCTGGCGCAGGTCTCGGCGCATCTCAACGGCGATCGCTATATTCCGCCATACATCGCAGGTGCGCCCGGACCTGCCGAGGAGCCGATCTATCCCGTCGATTTTCGTGAGATCCGTGGCCAGGAACATGTGCGTCGGGCGCTGGAAGTGGCAGCCAGCGGCGGGCACAATATTCTTCTTAACGGCAGCCCTGGCTCGGGCAAGACGCTGATGGCACGTGCGCTGCCCTCGATCTTGCCGCCGATGAGTCCCGAGGAAGCGCTGGAAGTGACCAAGGTCTATTCGGTCAGCGGCAAGCTCCCGCCGGGCACACCGCTGATCCGCCAGCGGCCGTTTCGCGCGCCGCATCACACGACCTCGCATGCGGGTCTTGTGGGCGGTGGGCGCATGCCGCGACCTGGCGAGATCTCGCTGGCGCATCGCGGGGTGCTGTTTCTGGACGAGTTGCCGGAGTTTCCGTCGGCGGTGCTGGAGGTGCTGCGCCAGCCGCTTGAGGATCGCGTCGTAACTATTAGCCGTGCTGCGGGCACGCTGACCTTTCCGGCGAACTTCACGCTCGTTGCGGCTCAAAACCCCTGCTCTTGCGGCTACCATGGCGACAGCGAGCGCCAGTGTATCTGCCCGCCGTCGGCCGTCGCGCGGTACAGCAAGCGGGTCTCAGGGCCGCTGCTGGATCGCATCGATATGCATGTCGAGGTGCCGCGCGTGAACTACGACAAGCTGACATCTGAGCAGCTCGGCGAGCCGTCGGCGCCGATTCGGGAGCGGGTGGCGGCGGCGCGGGAGCGGCAGCGGCAGCGCTTCGTGCGGGGAGCCGGGAGCGCCCGCCTGCTGACGAACGCGGATATGGGCGCGGCCGAGATCCGGCAGTGGTGTGCGCTAGATAGCGCCGGCCAAAGTCTCATGCGCGCGGCGATGCGCCAGCTCCAGCTGTCGGCGCGGGCGTATCATCGCGTGCTGAAGCTGGCGCGCACGATCGCGGACCTGGCGCAGGCGGAGCAGATCGGGCCGGCGCATCTGGCAGAGGCGCTACAATACCGCCCACGGCGCAGTGAGTAGGCGGCCTGCTGGCGTCAGGATCGAGCGTAGAGCAGTGTCGACACCGTAGGTCGCTCGTTGCAGAATACGAGCTGCTGTTATGCAGAGGTAAGAGGCAGGTGCAGGATTGCGCTTGCTTCTTTGTGCTTCTGTCGCAGCGGGGAGCAGTCGCGCACCTACGACGGCAGAGTACACACTCCGGCCATATCGGGCTGACAAAAAACGTGCTCCATAAGGCAAAGCTGCGCCCTGAGAGAATCAGCAGGGCGACGCACGGTGCGCTGCCCTGCTCAGTTTAGGGTTTCTATGGCCCTGCTTACCAACAGCCCTCTAAATCGTATGTCATGTAGGGTGTTTCCTGGCCCCACATCATTCGGTAAGTGAGATCACATTGTCGCCACGCTTGGCCGACCAACGTGGTATAGCTGCTGTCACTCCAGTAATCGTAGTAGTACATATATGCAGTTTCCACGGTCACAGGCGGCGGTGCAGCAGGTACGGGCGCAGCAGTCGTGACGGCGGCGGGCGTGATGATCATGAGGGCGAACAGAGCGGCGACGAACAGACGGCGGATCATAGCAATCCTCCAGGGTACCGTGGCAGGGGTGGGGTGCTGCGTGTTGTAAGGGCGAGAGCGGCTGTCGTCAACACTGCACTGCGCCTGCTCCTCGATCGATCCGTCTTGTCCACCCTCAAGTTCTCGCCTATACTTGGCACAGCCCATGCAACCGAGGCTGGCATTTTGGAGGACGAGCCATGAACGAGCAGCAACCAGCGGCATTGTCCCCGCAGCAACAGGCGATGCTTGAGGTCTTTGGCGCGCATATGCAGGCCGAGATTGTCACGCAGAGCGTCGATGATGCGCTGGCGACGATGACGGATTCGCCGCATGTGAACCATGTTCCCGTGATGACCGGCGGCGTCGGTCGCGATGGAGTGCGCGCCTTTTATACGGACCATCTCATCGGCCAGTTCTTACCGCCGGATACCGAGACCACCACGATCTCGCGAACGATCGGGACGGATCAGATCGTGGAAGAAAGCGTCGCGGCGTTCACGCACAGCATGCAGGTGAACTACTAGCTGCCTAAGCAGCTAGCTTCTCAGACAACCTTGCCCAACGGCAAGGTTAGCGCCTGACGGCTCGATCCAAGCCGTTTTATGTTTAACGCTGCATTCAGATCGCGATCGGTCTCATAGCCACAGTTCGTGCAACGATGTACGCGATCCTTGAGCGTCTTGGGCACCTCTGGCATCTCGCCACATGCGCTACAGGCTTGCGTCGTATCCTTGGCCGGGACCGCGATCACCATACAGCCAGCTTCCTCCGCTTTGCTGTGCAGGATCGTCAAGAATTGGCCCCAGCCCACATCATACGTCGATTTCGCTAGTCGTGAACGTGCGATGCCTGTGATATTCAGCTCCTCATGTGCGATCGTCCCGTACTGTGTCACCAACTTCCGCGCCGTCTTGTGGTGAAAGTCGCGCCGCTGGTTGGCAATGTGCAAGTGTGCTTTCGCCAGAATCTGCACCGCCTTGGCCCGACGCTTTGATCCTTTCCGTCGTCGTGACACTCGCCGTTGCGCTCGTCTCAGCGCTCTCTCCGCCTTGCGGTAGAACTTCGGTGGCGCGACGCTTTCACCATCCGAGGTGACGAGGAATGCCTTGAGGCCAAGATCAAATCCTACCATCGGCCCCGGATGCGGCGCGGCCTGTGCATCGCCCAGATCGCACGAGAACACCACATGCCAGCCGTCCGCCTGGCGGGTGAACGAGACGGTTTTGATCGTGCCTTCGATCGGGCGATGGAGCTTGACGCGCACACGCCCAACATGCTGGAAGTACACCCGGTTGCCGTCCAGCTTGCAGCCGTCGCCGTAGTTGGGAAACTCGACGGTATCGAAGCGGTTGGGACCTTTAAATCGAGGATAGCCTGGCGTCTCCCCATTCTTGACACGGCGGAAAAACGCCTGAAAGGCTTTATCCAGGCGGCGCAAGGTCGCCTGACAGCTTGAGAAATTCGTCAGCGCAAGATACGGATTCGTCGTGCGCTCGATCTTCAAGTGCGCTGACTGATCGCCATAGTTTACCGAGCGACGTTCCTGCTCCCAGGCGTCTTTGCGCTCTTCAAGGGCGCGGTTGTACAGGTGGCGGTGGGTGTCCAGCATCGTGAGCATGGCCGCTGCCTGCTGGCGCGTGGGATACAGCTTATACTTAAATGCTTTGCGCATGGTTTCCTCACTGGCTCACGGGGCGGCATGCAACCGCCCCAAACGGCTACACTCCAGCGTTAGCCGGGTAGGGCGTCGGTGTTACCAGCGCGGAAAGCTACGTGATCCCAGGCGGCGGCGTAGATCGCTAGCTCGTCCAGCAGATCGAGGGCATAACTACGCGCTTCGAGAAGCTGCATGGATGGCTCGTCGTGCATGAGATCCAGCGCAAGGTCGGTGATCTCGTCGTGGGGAAGTTCCAGGCGGACGCCTGAGGGGGTGAGGTATGGTAGAATCGTTGGCACGGCCATAACAGTCATCTCCTGTTCATGGTCTAGGTTCGTCTCGGTGCTCACTACACCGGGGCGAACTACTTTAACTTGTAAGGGAATTATACCACGTAGTAGCGCGATATGTCAAGCGTTTTTGTGTTTTGAATTGTGATATGATGCGCACTTATAGGCATGATACAGCGATCTCCCAGGGGCGGTGGTGGAGGTAAATGCTTTACATATGCACACCCTTTGCCCACGCTGGCATCGCCCAAGCGGTCCACCTAATAGTGCTGCGGCGCTAGCCGCCTCCATATAAGTCAAGAGCGGAGGCACGATCTGTCCCTTCTGCCCATGCTGTATATCGCAAGTGCGGCGGCGTCCCACCCGCCGGACCTGACGCCACGAGGCCGCGCCGGTTCTGCCCGGTCAAGGTCTTGGCGACTGTCGCAACAGGCGCACCCTTGACCGGGTAGGTTCGGTGTGGCAGGCTGTCACGGGTTCGAGCGGGCGTTGGGGCGCTGCTCACGAGATACAGCGGGAGCAACCGTGCCGGAGCGACCAACAAAACACCGCTCTGCCGAAGGCTGTGCCCATGCGCGAACGCGTGAGCGCGGGGCAGCATGCCCGCTCCCCAAAGAGCAGGGGGCCTGAGGCCGACGGCTGCGGCTGGGGAGCGGGATGGGTGAGGGGTTTGCCAGGGGCGGGGGCGGACGTGGCGAACAGATACGCCAATCGAGGACGCGCTACGCATCCAGCATCAGGCATCCTCCAACCATGCGTTGGTTACGTGGCCTGCTGCGCCTCACGCTTGGCCTGTTGTTGCTTTTTGGTGGTGACCGACAAGGCATACACCGTGATCCCGGCGTGGCGCGGCTCATACGCTGGATAGCCCTCGATGATCAATACATCGTCTTCGGCCTTGATCGCCTCGCTGACTTTGTTCCATTGCTTCTTGGCGATAAGCACCAGATACTTGGTCTGCTGGGGCGGTGCTGGTAAACCCTTCGGGAGTGCGGGCGACTTGTCGTTGACGAGGCCGAAGATCACGACCTCGCCGCGATCGACGATCTGAGTCGGGCGGCCAATCACGGTTAATTTCACGGTGGATGCCTTTCCAAAGTGTTTCGTGAGTGCTTGCAAGGCTTCCGGCAGATCCAGCGACTGTACAGGTGTCTTCTCGCCTCGGATCGGGTTGGCAAAGACCTTGCCGCGCTGGGGTTTGGTCATGCGACCACGGGCGAGGAAGAAAAAGACGCCGCCGGGCGTGCGTCGGCGGTTCTCGCGCTCTAAAAACAGGCCGCCCTCGGCTTCGACGGTCTCCGTCTCACGGAGCAGCTCCTCCGCGAAGTCCGCGCCCATGACCTTGATGATCCGCCGGATCTGTTCCAGCGGTTGCGGCTCGGTCTCGCCGAGCGCCTCGGCAATCTGGGCGGTGAGCTGGCGGATGGTTGGTTGTGGTTGTTCGCTCATCCGTGTATTGTCGCGGTTGAAGTGTGTGGCGTCAAGCTTCCGGTGGTTCTTCCGATACATAGATGGTCGGAGCAATGTGAGCGACGCCCAACGACAACGCCCACATCTATCTTTACA
>DASWTW010000362.1:0-16926 GCA_036401895.1 Herpetosiphonaceae bacterium
CTAGCCGCGAACGCATCCATGAACAGGTTGGCCGCGCTATAGGCGCTGAATCCCAGGCCACCCAGCGTGGTTGCGACCGAAGAAAACAAGAGACAGAAGTCAAGTGCGCGGCCATCGAGGAGCCGATCGAGCACGTACAGACCGTGAATCTTGGCCTCAAAGAGCGCCTCATCTGCGGCACAGCCCGTTGTCGCCAGCGGACGAATGATCGAGCCGTAATCAGCCAGCCCGGCTGTGTACAGCACACCATGCAGCGCCCCGAAGCGATCATCGATCTGGGCGAGTGCCGCCTGCATCTGTGTTGCATCGGCCGCGTTAGCCTGGAGCAGCAGAACCTCCGCGCCTAGGTGCTCTAGCCGCTGGACGGCGCGCAACTTCTGCGCGAGCGAATCGCTCTCGGCATGCGTAGACAGCCAGCTATCCCACTCGGTACGTGGCGGCAATGCTGATCGCCCGAGCAGCACCAGCCGGGCCTGCCGCGTTCGCGCCAGATGCTCGGCCAGCACGAGCCCGACACGGCCCAACCCACCGACGATCAGGTACACACCGCGATCGCGCAGCGGCCTGATTGCCAGAGCATCATGGCTTATCGGCGCGGGTGCGACGTTTTGTACCCAGCGCTGACCGCCACGATACGCCAGCACGCTCTCGCTCGGCGCGACCAGCTCATGGATCAGGTGTTCAATCAATGCAGCAGCCTGGCGCGTACCTGGCGGCGGCAGTACCACGTCGATCGACTGGCAGGTCAGATTCGGGTATTCCTGTGGGATGACCTTGCACGGTCCCAGCAGCGGGGCCAGCTCAGGCGGCGCTACTTCCCCATCGACGATGGCATGCAGCCCGCTTGATACCACCGCCAACCGTAGCCGTTGGTTGCTTTGCACTGTGTCGGCCAGACCAGCCGCAGCCAGCGCCTGTACTAACAATATCAGACTGTCGTAACCAGTGCGCTGCGCCTCTAGAAAGCGCTGGGTCACCGGCTGATCGGAATCGGGTGGTGTCAGGCTCCAGCAATGGACGATCTGCTGGGGTACCTGGTTTTTAGCGATAAGTACATCTATTAACTGCCGATAATCTTTATTCTGTTCAACATCAAGCACATACTCATCAGTATCCACCTGACGAAAGCCTGGGCCTATCCGCGCTATGATGACATGCTGCCCATCCGCCTGAAGCCTCTGCGCCAGCCGATCGGCGAATCCTTGCTGATCGGCCAGAATTAGCCAGTGGCTACCATGCTCTAGCGCTGGCCTGGAACGTGGTGGCACAGTTCGCTGCCACCACGGCAGGTAAAACCAATCATCCACGTGCTCAGTCTTGCGCGGCATACCGCCTGTACTGCGTGCTGCCTGATCGCCTGGGCGTGGGTCAATCCAGTAGCGCTGGCGATCGAAGGCGTAGGCTGGCAGCGGCACGCGGCGCCGCCGCTCTCCCGCATACATCTGTGCCCAGTCGATCGCGACCTGCGCTTGCCACAAGCGACCAACGGTTTGTAGTAGTACCGCCATGTCTGAAGCTGACTCGTGTGGATGACGCATCGAGGTCAGCACAATTTGCTGATCGCGGGTGTATGGCCGCACCAGTGAATGCAGTGTGCGCCCAGGGCCGACCTCCAGCAGCACCGCGGCGGGCTGTTCCAGCAGGCACTGCATGCCCACCGCAAAACGAACTGTTTGCCGTAAGTGGGCTAGCCAGTAGTGGGGGTCGGTCGCCTCGGCTGTGCTGATCCAGGTTCCGGTCACGTTCGAGACGAACGCAATCTGCGGTGGATGCAGCGTCATCGTCGCGAGGAATGCGGCAAACTCCGCCAGGATTGGCTCAACCAGTGGCGAGTGCGTAGCAACAGCAATATGCAGGCGTTGGCACTCCACGCCTTGCTGCGCCAGCCGCTGCCTGAGCTCGTCGATCGCGGCGACTGGTCCTGCCACGACGCAAAGCGCCGGACCATTGATCGCCGCTACTCCTAGCCGCTCATCGATCTGTCCCAGCAACGGTAGCAGCATATCCGACGACAGCGCCACGCTCAACATTGCGCTCGCCGGCAGTTGCTCGAAGAGTCGGCCACGGCACAGCACCAGCGCGAGCGCATCTTCCAGGCTAAACACTCCCGCCAGCGTCGCAGCAACATACTCGCCCAGCGAATGACCGATCATCCCGGTCGGCCGCACGCCCCAGCCGATCCACATCTGCGCCAGCGCGTACTCAGTAGCGAACAGCAGCGGCATCGCGATCGCGGGCCGCTCGATCACGCTCACAGCTTGGTCCATCTGCTCCGCTGACGGATAAAGCAGGGTCCGCAGGTCAAGGCCGAGCGCGGGTGCGAGCAGCGCGGCGCACTGATCGATGCTTGCCCGAAACCGCCCTTCGCTCTCATACAGCTCACGCCCCATGTTGAGATATTGTGCACCGACACCCGGGAACATAAATAGCACCGGACGTTCCACCTGCTCACTTACAACAGTCGGGACGCGGCGTGGGTCGCGCTGCTCCAGAGCGCTGACGGCGTCGGCAACATCCGAGCAGACGAGGGTGCGCCGGTGGCTGAACCCTGCCCGACCAACCTGGAGCGTGTAGGCGACATCGGCCAGGTTACAGCTGGGATGCCGCCGCAGGTAGGCGAGCAGATCGGCAGTTGCTTGCTCCAGGCTGGCACTGGTCTTAGCCGACAGCGCCAGGAGCTGCCAGGGCCCGGCTGGGCTGGACGGCGGCACCGGCGGTGCTTCTTCCAGCACAACATGGGCGTTCGTGCCGCCAATACCGAACGAGCTGACACCCGCTCGTCGCGGTGAGGTATCAGGACAAGGCCAGGGCTTGAGCGTGGTGTTTACATAAAATGGACTGTGTTCTAGCTCAAGCTGCGGATTGGGCGCAACGAAATTGAGGCTGGGCGGCAGCGCTGCATGATGCAGGGCCAGGACGGTCTTGATCAAACCGATCACGCCAGCCGCGGCATCGAGATGACCGAGATTCGTCTTGACTGAGCCGATCGGGATACTGTTCGGCGCGAGCGCGCTGGCGGCAAATACCTGCCGTAAGGCTGCGATCTCGATCGGATCGCCGAGATTGGTACCGGTGCCATGGGCCTCGACATAGCCAATCGTCGCCGGATCGACGGCCGCGCTCTGGAGCGCCATGCGGATCGCTTCGACTTGACCGGCCTCACTTGGTGCCGTGTAGCCAACTTTCAGCCCGCCATCGTTGTTGATTGCCGAGCCCTTGATCACACCATAGATCGTGTCGCCGTCCTGAACGGCCTGCTCAAGGCGCTTAAGCACGACGATACCGAGGCCATTACCAGCAACCGTTCCCTGCGCGTCGGCATCGAAGGCCCGGCAGTGACCGTCGGGCGAGAAGATACTGCCCTCTTCATACAGGTAGCCAGTCTTGTGAAAGGCGCGGATTGAGACGCCACCAGCCAGCGCCAGGTCGCACTCGCCGTCGAGCAGCGCGCGCCGTGCCAGATGCACGGCCACCAGCGAAGTAGAGCACGCCGTCTGGACATTGATGCTCGGTCCCTGGAGATTGAGCTTATACGAGACACGGGTTGGAAGGAAATCTTTATCGTTCGCCAGGAGCGTTTGTAGTCCGCCAGCCGCCTCGATCAACTCAGGGTTTGAGGCCAGGTTGTGCAGCAAGTAGGTGTTGGTACTGAGCCCCGCATACACGCCAATCCGGTAGGGCGAACGCAGCCCATCGGACGGCGGCCTGGTAGCCGCGCCGTAGCCGGCATCTTCCAGCGCGGCCCAGGCGTACTCCAGGAACAGCCGCTGCTGCGGGTCCATGATCTCAGCCTCACGTGGAGTGAAGCCGAAGAACCCGGCATCAAAGCGATCGATCTCGTCGAGCACCGCGCCTGCTTTGACATAGCCAGGGCGGCGCAGGAGCTGTGGATCAACACCTGCGGCCAGGAGCTCATCATCCGAGAAGAGGCGGATCGACTCAACGCCATCGCGAAGCTGCTGCCAGAACGTATCCGGCGTACGTGCATCCGGTAGCGCGCATGCTATCCCGATTACTGCGATTTGATCATCGGCCACCTGTAGCTTACTCGTCATATCCGGTGCCAGCGCCGGCTGCGGATCAGCCAGATGCTGCGACAGAGCGCTGATCGTTGGGTACGCGAACAGATCGGTCATCGGAAGATCACAGCCCAGATCCTCACGCAGCTTGCTGCGTACCTGCACCAGCCGCAGGGAGTGACCACCCAGGTCAAAGAAATTATCATGCCGGTCAACGCGCTCGATATGCAGCACTGCGCGCCAGATGGCGGCGATCCGCTGCTCGATCTCGGCGCGTGGCAGAGCGAGAGCTACCCGGCCCGCTGGACGCGCCGGCTGGATCGGCGGTTGCGCAGCGGATTCGCCGGCCCTGTGAGCGGCTATTTCCTGCGACAGATCAAGCTCCACCTGGTCGCCCAAAGCAGCCGCTGCGACCAATTGATCAGGATCAGCGGTCATGGCTGTCAGTGTGGCGATGTAGGCCGCGCCGATAGCGGCGATTTGCGCCGGATCGAACTGCGAGGGATCGTATTCCAGCGTGAGCCGCGCCTGCTCCGTCCCATGAATATTCACATGAGCCAGGAAGGCAAAATTGGTCTGTTGAAAGAGCTTGCCGCTGACCAGCTCGATCGTGTTGACCTGCTCCAGCGACTGATACACGTGAAAATGGGTGAAGTTGAAGGCGGTCTCGAACAACGGCTGACCACCATGCTGTTGCTGGATCTCGGCCAGCGTATACCAACGAAACGGCAGTGCGGATCGTTCCTCCGCGAACACCGCACGCACAAGATCAAGCCAACTACCGATCGGTAGTTGCAGCCGCAACGGCAGCGTGTTCAGGAACAACCCCAGCACCTGTTCGCTGTCGGGGGTTTCTGGGCGTGTGTTCGCCACCAGGCCCGTTAATACGTCGGTCTGACCGGTGAGCAGTGCCATCATCCGCACGTGCGCCGCCAGCAGCACACTTTTGATCGGTGCGCCTGCCCGTTCGGCAAGTTGCTGAAGCTGAACCAGAAGCACGGGAGCGATCGGCTCGCTGTACGTCGCGACGCCCAGCTCAGGCACACCGCGCTCATGGGAACGCCGGCGCGGCAGCCGGGTGATTGGACGCTCATGGAGCCGAGCGCTCCAGTAGCGTTGCGCCACCTCGGATTGGAGCGTTACTCGCTCCAGGGCGACCAGATCCCGGAACTGGGTCTGTAGTGGCCGGATCACCACAGGCTGGCCGCGTAGCAAGCCGGAGTAGCGCTCGAACAGCTCGACCAGCAACGAGGCCACACTCCAGCCATCCAAGATTGCATGGTGAAAGCTAAGCGTCAGTTGGAAATCACGCAGATCCCGCTGGTGGATCTGGAAGCGCAGCAGCGGCGGCACAGTCCAATCGAACGGCCGCTGTTTCTCGTCATCAATCCAGCGCTGGACGGCCTGATCCTGCTCGGCGGGGACAAGGTGACGCAGATCGGCGAACGAGATTGGAACTGACACGGTCTGGTGGACGAGCTGGAGCGGCTCACTGAAGCGATGCAGATCGAACGAGGTACGCAGCACGGCATGCTGCGCCACGATCTGCTGCGTAGCCTCGGTTAGCGCCATGCGATCCAGCGGCGTGCGCAGGTGAAAGCTAAAGATGTCGTGGTAGATGGCGTCGTGGGTACCAAGCTCGCTATGAAACAGCATACCGAGCTGAAGGTCGGCGAGAGGATATGCATCTGCCAGGTCTGCCGGAAGCTGCTCCCGATCCTGCTCCGCAACCAGACTAAATGGCGCAACCGGTGCGATCTCGTCCAGATTGGGAGTGGATGTATCAATCTGCCGGGCGAGCGCCCCGAGGGTCGGGGTTTCAAAGATCTGCTGGAGGGTCAGCGGGAGTTGCTGGAGGCGAGCGTGGGCCAGTACCTGAATACTGCGCATCGAATCGCCGCCCAGCGCAAAGAAGCTATCTTCCACCCCGATCCTGGCGACACCGAGTACCTCGGACCAGATCGACGCCAATGTCTGCTCAGTAGGCGTCCGCGGTGCGACAAACGGCCGTTCCACGCCTGCCCGTCTGTCTTCGGGTGTGGACGCATACTCAAACAGCGCCTGGCGATTGAGCTTGCCGTTAGCTGTGAGGGGCAGCGCCGGCAGAAACACAAACGCGCTCGGCACCATATAGTTGGGCAGGCGCGTGCCGAGATGCTGACGCAACTCGGCAGACCCCAGAACCGGGTGCCCTCCCGGCGACCTAGAACCAAAGGCGTTTCCTGCTTGGCTCGCATTAGATTCTTGGCTCTCGATTCTCGGTTCTTCTACGACATACGCCACCAGCTGCTGATCGCCGTGATCTTCGCGGAGCAGGACCACCGCATCGCGTATGCCGGGTACCGCCCGCAGGACGGCTTCGATCTCGCCGAGCTCGATGCGGAAGCCGCGCAGCTTGACCTGCTGATCGCTACGGCCAATATATTCAAGCTCTCCGTCCTCCAGATAGCGCGCGGTATCACCGGTCTTGTAAAGCCGCCCGCCTCCATCCTGCGGGTACCCGCCGAAGGGATCGGGGATGAAGCGCTCAGCAGTTAGTGCTGGACGGTTGAGGTAGCCCCGCGCGAGGCCTGCCCCACCAACGTAGATCTCACCTGTCACACCTGGCGGCACCGGCTCCAAAGTGTTCGCGTCGAGCAGGTATAGCTGGAGATCAGGAATTGGCTGACCAATCACACGCTCCCGGCCCTGATCCAGATCAACCAGCCGGATCGGACGATAGGTGACATGCACCGTGGTCTCAGTGATACCATACATGTTGACAAGCTGCGGAGCATGATCGCCATAGCGCGTAAGCCAGGGCCGCAGCATAGCCATCTCCAGCGCCTCACCACCGAAGATCACCAGCCGCAGCGTCGCACACAGCTTCTCACGAGCTGCCAGCACAACCGGCATCAGTTGGCGGAAAGCCGAGGGCGTTTGGCTCAACACCGTCACGTGCTCGCGATGCAGGAGTTCGGCAAATGCCTCCGGGTCACGGCTGACCAAATAGGGCACGACGACCAGCCGTCCTCCGTAGAGCAGCGCGCCCCACAGCTCCCACACCGAAAAATCGAAGGCGGCGGAGTGGAAGAGTGTCCACACATCGTGCGTGTCCGGCTGTATCCACGCGCTGGTAGCGGCAAACAGCCGCACCACATTGCGATGCGTAACGACCACGCCTTTCGGCTGTCCGGTTGAGCCGCTGGTGTAAATGACATACGCCGGGCACGCAGCATCGATCACACCGGGCAGATTCGCGTCAACCCCTGGTTCTGTGACCGTAAGCTCGTCATCATCCAGAACGATCACCGCCAGCGAGTGCTGCACAACCATCGCGCTCACATGCGCCGGCAACGAGCGCTGCGTGACCAGCACGGCGGCGCGCGTGTCGCTCACGATCCAGTGGAGGCGCTCCTGCGGATAGGCCGGATCGAGCGGCACATACGCACCGCCCGCTTTCAGCACCGCCAGAATCGCTACCACCAGCTCCACCGAGCGTTCCAGATACAGCCCGACATACGCTTCGCTGCGTGTCCCACCAATACCCCGCGCTCGCAGCACCCGAGCGAGCAAATTGGCTCGCTGGTTCAACTCGCGATAGCTTACCCGCTGCTGGTCGCACACCAGGGCGACGGCATCCGGCGTGCGTGCCGCCTGAGCTTCAAACAGGTGATGCAGGCAGAGGTCACTGGTGTACTGTAGTGCCTGGTGCTGTCCCCCGAGCAGTTGCTGGCGCTCGGAGGCACTGAGCAGCGGTACATCTGCCAGCCGCCGCGCGGGCTCCTCGATCAGGCCTTCCAGGATCTGGTGGAAATGGCGCAGCACGCGGGTGATCGCGACAGCGTCGAAGCGCTGCGGGTCGTAGTCGATCCACAAGAGCAGTTCCGCACCCGGCACCACACGCACGGTCAGCGGGTAGTTCGTGGTTTCGCGGAAGTCCAGCGCGTCGATTACAAGGTCGGCTGGCGGGATCAGCGCGGCGCTGGAGACCGGCTGACTTTCAAAGGCCAGGATGCTTTCAAACAGGGGCACGCCCGGCGGCAACTCGCTCCAACTCTGGACCTGCGCCAGCGGACTCCACGCGAACTGCTCTAGTGAGGTCTGCTGCTGCTGTAGATGGTGCAGCCAGTCCAGCACTCGTGTCGTTGGGTTCACCACAACGCGCAGCGCCAAGGTATTGATGAACGGCCCAATGATCGTCTCGACCCCCGGCAGCGTGGCGGGCCGACCCGCGACAACCGTACCAAAAAGCACATCCTGCTCGCCACTGTAGCGGCTGAGCAGCAGAGCCCATGCACCCTGCACTAGCGTATTGAGCGTCAGCCGCTGCTGGCGCGCAAATGCCTGAAGCGCCGCCGTGTCGTCACTCGACAAACGTAACCGCTGTTGTGGGCGCGTACTTGCTGGCTCCGCCAGCTGCCGGGGCCGGGCTGTATCAAGCGGCGTCGGAGTGTAGAAACCGCGCAATGTTGTGCGCCAGAACGTCTCGGCCGCTGCCACCTCTTGCTGCTGTAACCAGCCGATATAGTCGCGGTACTGCCGCGCTGGCGGGAAGCTCGGGTTCCGCCCGCTGGAGAACGCGCTGTAGGCGGCTAACACTTCGCGGAACAGCAACGCAAACGACCAGGCGTCCATCAACAAATGATGGTATTGCAGCACCAGTTGATACGTGTCCGGGGCCAGCTGAATCAAATGTATCCGAAGCAGCGGCGCACTGCTCAGATCGAAGCCCTGCACCCGCTCGGCATCAAGCAGTGCTGTGAGCTGGGCCGCCTGATCCGCAGACGACCACTGTTGCCAGTCGTGGTCCTGCCAGGGCACTTCGACGTGCCGTCGCACGACCTGGAGCGGCTGATCGCGGCGCTCCCAGAGAAAGAGGGTGCGCAAAATGGGATGCCGCGCGACGGTATGCTGCCATGAGGCACGGAACGCTGAGGCATTCAGGGTGCCGCGCAACGTGCAGCTCAGCTGCTCGATGTACACGCCGACCTGCGAGTCGTACAAACTATGGAACAGCATGCCCTGTTGCGTCGGTGAGAGCGGATAGATTGCTTCGACGTTCTTTTTGTTCATCTGTCTTGCTCCACCTCGGCATGAACCTTATGAATCCTGGATCAATGAAGTCCTTGATTGAGGTCATCTGAGGGTATCATGGTTCCTGATGTAGCGGCACCAATAATTAAGAAACTTGGCGCATTGATTGTCCCATACTTGTAAGCGCTGATCAAGGTGATTAGTACTGGGGAGTGGCTAATATAGTGGTGGTATAAACTCGCTGACGTGTTTCGCGTAGTTGGGATAGCGCTGTTGCCGGAGCTGGTGCTGATTGTAGCACCAGACGAAGAGCTTGATCGCTCGGTGGAGCGCGTGGATACAGCGGGAGAAACACCGCGATTTGCGGCCCAAACGTGCCAAATAGTGGCGCAAATCGGCGTTACCACCTTCCACCGTGTAGGTCTGGCTCTTGTTGGACATGGCTGTGTAGACGGCATCCCCATAGACCAGATCACGATAGGTCGCCAAGCCGTCGCTATAGTAGGCGCGGGCTTGGGGCGCTTGGTCGACCACCGCTTGTAAGGTATCCAATTCACCTACTCCGTAGCGCAACCACACGCGGCTCCCCGGTGGTGCCAGGTCATTTTGCCGGTTGCCAGGATCAAGACCTCATACTACAATTTAGCAATTGCTAAATTAATAAATTGTTACGAGGTGGATGATGCCCCAGCAAAACACCGAAACTAGTCAGCGTGCAAAAGGAAGCGAAGGCTGCGTTGCATGCGGGGCAGATCCCGAGCGGGTGCAACGTGGCCAAACCGTATTGATCCGTGATGCTGCTGCCTTCGATGTTGCCGAAACATTCCGCGCGTTGGCTGACTCGACACGGGTGAAGATCGTGTACAGCCTGCTACATCAGGAACTCTGCACCTGCGATCTCGCTGCGATCGCCGGCGTGTCGGAGTCGGTGATTTCGCAGCATCTGCGGGTGTTGCGGCAATTGCGGCTGGTCAAGAGTCGGCGGAGCGGCAAAATGATGTTTCATGCCCTTGACGACGCGCACATCCAGATCCTGCTGCTCGTCTGCCTCAACCATGTCGGCGACACCGAACGGCAGCATGCCGACGTGGACAAGATGTTAGCGCTCTTTAGCGAGGAACCATAGTGCATATTGCTCGATCAACGGTGGTTGCGCTGATCAATGACTGGTCCAGCTTGAATAAGAACTTCACGACACCTTTGTAATCACACACCACCGAAGCTGGAAGTGGCCGCGCCGCTGTCGCCTCGCTACTGCGTAGAGGACATGTATGACATCATTCGCTAAGCCCCAAACCGTGACCTTACCTATCGGAGGTATGGATTGCACCAGCTGTGCCGCGCACATTGAAACTGCGGTTGGGAAATTGCCTGGTGTTCAAGAGGCCCACGTCCTCTTCGCTGCCGAACGGGCCACCATCACCTATGATCCTGACCGCGTGACCGTGGACCAGATCGCGGCAACGATTGGCCAGGCCGGGTACATAGTGCGGGAAACGAAGGCTGCCGAGACGAGTCCGACGGCTCAGCGCGATGTTGGGGCGCTCATCGGCTGGGGCGTGCTGGGCCTGGTGACAGTCGTGGTGCTCGTCGCAGCCCTGGGCGAACAGCTGGGCATCTTCGATCGGGTGGTCGAGCGGCTACCGTGGTGGATTCCCGCCCTCGCCATCGTGATTGGCGGCTGGCCAGTCCTGCGCGGCGTGATCCAAGCGGCCCTGAATCGTCAGGTCACCAGCCACACACTGATGACGGCAGGCGTGATCGCGGCGATCGCCGTCGGTCAATGGACCACGGCGGCGCTGATCGTTTTCTTCATGCGCTTCGCTGATTGGCTCGAAGACCTCACGACAGGACGCAGTCGCCAAGCGCTCCAACGCCTGGTCGCGCTCCAGCCGCAGATCGCGCACACGCTCCGTGACGGCAGCGACGTGGATGTGCCCATCGCCGAGGTTACCGTAGGCGAGATCGTGGTAGTGCGACCAGGTGAGCGCATTCCCGTCGATGGTGTGGTGATCGAGGGATACGCGCCGGTCGATCAAGCGCCAATTACCGGCGAGAGTATCCCCGTAGAGAAACAGCGCGGTGATACGGTCTTTGCCGCCACGATTGCCCAGGCCGGCTTTCTGAAAATTCAGGTCACGAAGCTTGCCACCGACACCACCTTTGCCCGAATCATTCGGCTGGTCGAGGAGGCAGAGTCCCGCAAAGCGCCCATTCAGCGCTTTGCCGATCGCTTCTCGACCTATTACCTGCCCACGGTCTTGGTGATCGCGCTGGCCACGTTCCTCATCACCGGGCAGGTACTGAATGCCGTCGCGGTCCTGGTCGTTGCCTGTGCGTGTGCAATTGCTCTCGCCACACCCGTCGTCGTCTTAGCCAGTGTCGGCAGCGCGGCGCAGCGGGGCCTCTTGATCAAAGGCGGGATCGTGTTGGAGCAACTTGCACGCGTCGATACCGTCGTGCTGGACAAAACCGGAACGCTCACCCGTGGTCAGCCGCAGGTAACGGATGTCGTGCCACTGAATGGTGTTGGCGAACGAGACCTGCTCCAGGCGGTGGCAGCGGTCGAGTCGCGGAGCGAGCATCCGTTGGGAAAAGCCATCGTGCGATCGGTCGCCGCCCGTGGTGTAACCTGGCCCGAGCCAGAAACCTTCTCGCCACTGCCAGGGCGGGGCATCATCGCCACCGTGGGTGGACAAACCTGGTCCGTGGGCAATCGCCGCCTGCTGGCCGAGCAAGACATCACCTTAGCTCCCGCCGACGAAGCGCGGGTGCAGGCACTCGAAGGCACGGGCAAGACCGCCTTTGTGGTCGCCCAGGATCACACCGTCGTCGGCGTGATCGGCGTGGCCGATATGATCCGGCCCGAAGCTACAGCGGCGTTGGCGGAGCTCAAACGCTTGGGCGTGCAGCGGCTGCTCCTGCTCACGGGCGATAACGAGCGGGTTGCTGCGGCAGTCGCCGGTGAGTTGGGACTGGAGTATCAGGCAAATCTGCTGCCGGAGGACAAGATTGCGGTCGTGCAGGCGCTCCAAGCGGAAGGGGCCGTGGTCATGATGGTGGGTGACGGCGTGAATGATGCGCCAGCCTTGGCTCAGGCCGATGTCGGCGTCGCGATGGGCGCGGCGGGCACGGACGTGGCGATCGAAGCCGCCGATGTAGCGTTGATGCGCGACGATTGGCAGCTGGTGCCGGAAGCCGTGCGGATCAGCCGCCGCGCCCGCCGCACCATTCAGCAGAATTTGGGCTTCACAGCGCTCTACAACATCATTGGCATTACGCTAGCCGCCCTGGGTGTGCTGCCGCCAGTCTTTGCTGCTGCGGCGCAAAGCTTGCCGGATGTCGCGATCATGCTCAACTCAGCTCGCTTACTTCGACAAGCAAAGCACCTACCACCTCCCCAAACCGCAAACAGAAAAATGGAACAGACAGCGTAGGGGACAATGGTCGACGACTCACGTGCAGGGACGTGAGTCGTTGCGGCGGCGCGTGCAATAGGAGCACCCGCAACCATTGCTCACGCTGTGCGACATGATCGTGTATAGGCGGATAATGCTCGTGGTGATGCAGGAACAACAGTGAGGAAAGGTACAGGCCTAGCAAGGATGACATACACTGCGGTGGAACCGTATTCACTATAGCGTGTACGCACCGTTCTATAATCGGGCGGTCACACTACTGCGCCGGAGCCGGCACCGCTCGATTGCCTTGTATACCGACGTGAACGCATACGTAAAGCATGGTTTGCCTCGTCGGCCTGCTTGAGGATTCACCCGATTAATCTCACACCCCATTCACGCTTGAGCGGGAAACGATCGTTTGCCGATCATCATGCTGACTAACTTCCGACTCGACACCATATTGGTAAATGTGACGGACGATCGACTCGATCTCGGGCTCCTCCACGCTGATATCCTTGATGACATAGCGCGCCGCTAGCCGCATAATCAGCTCCGAGGCCGAGATCTGCTGTCGATCGAACTGCAAGAAGACGCGCTGCCCTTCGCGGCGGATCTCTTCAGCATAATCAAGCGCGATCGTTGGGATGTCTTCCGCGAAATCGACGACCAAAACCCGATGCGGCATAAAGCGCTCACGCATACCCTGGACCGGACCGTCATAGATAATGCCGCCTTTATCAATGATCATCATCCGCGAACACACTTTTTCGATGTCGAGCATGTCGTGCGTGGTGAGCAGCACCGTCACCTTGCGCTCACGATTCAGATCGCGAATGAACGAGCGGAACGCTTCCTTGGCGACAACGTCAACCCCGATTGTAGGCTCGTCCAGGAAGAGAATATCGGGATTGTGGAGCAGCGCTGCAACGAGATCGGCACGCATACGCTGGCCCAGGCTCAGTTGACGGACAGGAGTATGCTGAAACTCCTGTAGCCCCAGCAAATCGTAAAAGAGTTCAAGATTCGCTTTATAGGTGCTGGTTGGGATTTTGTAGATCTCCTTCAGCAGCTGTAGGCTATCGATCACCGGTACATCCCACCAGAGCTGGGTTTTTTGCCCGAAGACCACGCCGATATGCAGCGCATGTTGCTTCCGCTGTCGATGCGGCGTTAGCCCGGCAACTTCGACTTCGCCTTCGGTTGGCACGAGAATACCGGTGAGCATCTTGATCGATGTTGATTTTCCAGCGCCGTTCGGCCCGATATACCCCACCACTTCTCCCTTATCGATCGAAAAGCTGATGCGATCGACGGCAACCTTGGTTGTATAGGCGGTTGAAAAGAGATTCCGCAAAGCGGCGAAGCGTCCTACCGTATTGACGGGAACTTTAAATTCCTTGCGCAGGTTTCGCACGTCAATCAATGCCACAGTGTCAGCATCCTTTATAGTGAATAGTGCTTTGATGTAAGCTCAATGTCTCGGCGATGCTCGATCAATTCCCTGAGCTGGTGTAGCGCTGGACTCCGCGCGTCCAGATCACCGCACCGACGGCGATCAGCAGGACAGCCACGACCGGCGATAAGAATGCCACGCCGCGAACACTCGATATATTGGTCTTGCCGAGTAGCACAGTCAACGGATAGTAGTTGATAAACGCAAACGGCAGAAAGCCGGTCATGAAAACCTGAAACCATTTACCAAACATATCCAGCGGATACTGCTGAATTAACAAGTTGAAATGAACCACCGCTCCTGCCGTCGCCGATGTGCGGCCGATCCAGAAAGACCATGAAGCGATGATCCAGATAATACAGGTTTCGATAATCGTCCCGGAAAGAATCGCAACCACAAAAAAAAGCCACTGCCCGAGCGTCCAGTGAGCGCCCAGCCTGATGTAGGCCACAACAAACGCTATCACGCCGAAAACCACATCCGACATCCCCATAAAATTGATGCCACGTCCTAACAGCTGCATCAGCGGGCTGCATGGCCGAATAAGATACTGGTCGAAGACGCCCTGGATAATATCGTTTTCAAAGGTTGTGAGATGCCAGAAAAACATCGAGTAGATGCAATGGCTCAACATCCACATGCTGTAGAGCATCACAATTTCCCAGTACTGCCAGCCCTGGATCGTTTGGAACCGGCTCAACAGCACCGAGATCAGCGCGAGATTGACGCCATTAAAGATCATCAAGCTGACAATCCCGACAAACACATTGGAGCGATATTGCATGCGCGAGCGCAGGGCAAGCCGCAGGAACAGGACATATAAGCGCAGCGTTTCCATCCTGCTAGCCTCCCTGCACGGTGATGCGTCCTTGCACCCGCGACCACGTGATCTGCGCTGCCACCAGGAGCGCGAGCAACCAGACGAGCTGAAAGCCCAACGCCTGGGCTGTGCCGCCTTCATAAGCGCCAATGTAGAGCGCCATTGGAATGAAGTAGATCCCTTTGAACGGCAGCAGGCCAAAGAACGCACCGAGCGCGGGCGGATACATCCAGAGCGGTACCAGCTGCCCGGAAGCACCGCGTACCAGGCCGCTAAAGGCCCAGCCCCAGCTACGAATGTCCAAAAACACAATCGCCAGCATGCCCATGAGAAAGCTCGTGCTGAAGAAGACCAGATAGCCGAGCAGGATGCTGATCAGAAATGCACACGCCGCCAGCCCGCTCTGGGGCAGGCTAAAATTGAGAAACAGATACGCAAAGAGGAACGCCGGTACTCCGCGTGTCATGAGCAGAACACAAAAATCGCCGAGGTTCCGGCTGAGCATATGAAAGATGAAATCAAGCGGTTTCAGCATGTCTAGCTCCAGCATCCCCGTTCGTACCTGCTGCGCAATATGGTATTGGGTACGCATAGCATTATCCATGATCGGCAACAAGATCATGCCGAGCACGCCGTAGGTGGTCATACGCTGAAGATCTAAGCCAAAAGCGTTGGGACTTTGTTGGTACAGAATTGTCCACAGGGAGTAGCTGCCATACATCATGAGGAAGGTAGAGATAAGACTGATCCAGAAGTTGAGGCGATAGATCGTGGTGTTACGAAAGGCAGTACGAATAAATATGTAAATGACATTCATACGGGGACGCTCCTCAAGCCAAAACTTGCTTTGTAGCCGGTTTGCGCGTTGTGATGCAGCCGCTGGGCAGTGTCGGCTGGGATGCAGCCCCAATCAACTAGGCGTGTGCCATGCAAGATCTCTGATTGCTTTACCTAGGGCCTGCGAGATCAGGCCAGGCAAGCCCTGGCGCATGAGTTTACAGCGACACGCCATTCAGCTCTACCAGGCTTCGGCAGTACCAATCCTTCGATCAGAGGCGCTTTTCTGGCAACACCAAAACGGATTATAGAAGTGGAGCCGCGACTGTGTCAAACGTTGGGAAGCACTGGAGCTAGTAGCACCGCATCCCTGTAGACGGCTTGTTCAACGGCCGGCAGGTCGGTATACTACTATCTTGTCACAGCGGCGCCAGCCTGTTGGCGCGGCAGCTCTGCGCGCTCGGTCGGCCGGATGTGGGGGTAGATCGGCATGCGTAATGGATCATAAGATCGAGTAATATAACCCAAGTTGCGACCTTAACAACCTGTCCATGAAAGAGTGCTAGAGTCGTGGTGCCTAATCCATTGCTCTAGGAGGTCTCTTTCATGGACGCTCGTATTGTAGCAGTCTATTGTTTGTGTGCCGATCTGGTGGTTGGCTTGCGCCATCATCATGATGTCCAGTGCCACCTCACCGATGCCGAGATTATGACGATTGCCTTGGTGGCGGCGCTCTTCTTCGGTGGGAATTACGCCCTGGCCTGCGCCTTTCTGCACGAGCAGGGCTATATGCGGCGCATGCTCAGTCCCAGTCGCTTCAATCGCCGTGTGCATCGCATCAAAGAGCTGTTTCTCACGGTGTTTGCGGTGCTCGGTGCGTATTGGAAAGAGCTGAATGCCACTTCGGTCTATATCATCGATAGTTTTCCGATCAGCAGCTGCGACAACATTCGTATCTCACGTTCGCGGCGCTATCAGGGTGAAGCGTATCGCGGCTACATTGCGAGCAAACGGCGCTATTTCTATGGGCTGCGGCTCCATCTCATGATTACCACGGATGGGCAGCCGGTCGAATTCTTCTTACTTCCTGGTTCTGCCTCCGATACGGGAGCTTTACAGTGGTATCAGTTCGACGTACCTGCCGGCGCGACCATTCTGGGCGACAAAGCGTTCAATGTGTATGGCATCGAAGACGAGTTGGCACAGATTGGCATTGCCCTCTGCCCACTCCGCAAACAAAACTCGAAGCGGGCGGTGCCGCTCTGGGAAACGTATCTGCGTCAATTGGAGCGCAAAGCCATTGAAACGAGTGGGAGTCTGATTACACAGCGGTTCCCGAAGACGATTCACGCCGTCACAGCAGCCGGATTTGAACTCAAACTGGTGCTCTTTCTCCTGGCCTACAGTCTCGATTGTTTGGTCAGGTAGCAACTTAGGTTA
>DASWTW010000363.1:0-21404 GCA_036401895.1 Herpetosiphonaceae bacterium
CACCTTCACGAGCGTAGACCTCCGCTGTAACCAAGTCAATAATATCTGCTTTCTGCATAGATTACGCTTTCTTGCTGACGACGCGCACAGTATAGACGAAAAGCCGCCGAACGAATAAGTTCAGCGGCTCATAGTATGAGGACACGAGTGAAAATCTCGCCCGGCTAAGGGTCGCTGGAACGCGTTGTTATACCGCGCTCTCTCGTTCCTTGCTTCAACCTGTTCATCTCTTACCTGGCAGCAGCAATAAATCTGGCTCAGCTATACGAAGCTCGTGATCTGGATTTTTCTCCACGAACGACTCCACCTCGCGCAAACGATCGGGGAGCGGCTCTTAGTCGCCACCGTATCGGTGAAACCGAAACCCAAGAGCGTAGAGCGCCTGTACCTTTTGCCACTGCTCATCATCACTGCGTCTCGGAGCCTTGAAGGCTCTCCCCATCCAATATGCTGGACGCCCGCACTCCGGGCATACATGATCGTGATCCGGCGTCAGCTTATAGCTTTTCCGGCAGTTGAAGCAGGCGTGAGTGACGAGATAAGACGGGGCGTGAGCGGCCCTGATCGGCGTCTCCTTAGCGCGTCGATTCCCGATGTCGCGCCGAATCGCCATCCGGTGCTGTTTCTCGTTCTTGTCTGCCATCTTGGTTCTGCGCGGTTGTACGAAAATTTGATAACGTGTTGATGTATGGAACGTGGAGGTCGCCGAATGGCGGATCTCGGACGCGCTCCACGCCGGTGGAGTGCCAGTGGATTGAACGGCCCGGTCTAAAAAGCTGCCACGCCTTACCCTGGTATCAACGCTATATACACTCCCACCGGGTCCTGAACAGCCGCATACACGTACGCCCCATCCTTGCCCTGCGTTGCCTTGACGACCTTGCCACCTTCCTCTGGTACGCGGCGAAGGCTTTCGGCGAGGTCGCCCACGGGCAGGTAGATCATCCAGACAGGAGGGAGGCCAACGTTCTCGCCGCGTGCATGGCAGACTCCTGCCGCCGGGCTGCCATTATCGCCGAGCATATTGTAGTCGTCGTAGTGCTCGTCGCCGTCCTCCAGCTCGACGTTCTGCACCGACCACCCAACGACCTGCCGATAAAAGTCGCGGGTTGCGGCGGCGTCGGAGACCGTCAGGTCGAGCCAGGAGATGCGACCCATAGACGCCGCCTCGTCGGGCGATACCGGGGGCAGCGCCTCGGCAGGAATGATTGGGATGAGCCCGAACGCCGCCCCATTCGGATCGAGCAGCACTGCCCACTGGCTCGTTCCATCGTTGTCTTTGGCATGCATCAGCACGCTGCCACCCAGATCGAGCGCACGCTGTACGCTGGCCGCCACATCGGCGACCTGGATGTGCGGCATCCACTGGAGCGGAAGGTGAGCATAATCCGGGCTGCGCGCTCCCAGGCCGATGATAGGCATGCCCAGGTTGTTCATCAGATCTTCCTCGCGCCAAAGCGGATGCTCACCGGTGCTGAGCACACGCGAGTAGAAGCGCACCTCTTGCTCGTGCTCGGGAACGGCGATATCGGCGCTGAAGACGGCGCCGACGCGTGGGACGAACGGTTCGCTCATAGTGTACTCCGATGAGAAATACGAGACGAGTTGGGTTAATGCGCTTGAGTATAGAACAAATGAGCTATGTGGTCAAGCTGCGGACATGTGCGGCGAGCTCCGGGGGCAACGCCCCGGAGCGAAGGAAGCATCACCTGGACGACGATCAGGAAACTCAGTGGTAAGGAAGCATCACCTGGACGACGATCAGGAAACTCAGTGGTATCGAAGCGTATCCATCGCCTCGCACTTCTGGGCCAGCCATCAGCCGAGGCGGCGCGATCGGGCCAGAGCCAGCCCACCGAGAGCCATAGCGATCAGCCCCAGCACCAGGGCGCCGGCACCGCCGACTACTCCGTTGCCGGTGCCGGGGCCACCGTTGGCCATGACCAGAACTAGCCCGCCGTTGATCACGGCGATTAGCCCCGCCGTGAGGGCCACGATGGCTCCGAGTCGTCCGGATGCGGCACCGAAACGACCGGCGGGGCGAGCCAGAGCCAGCCCACCGATGACCACACCGATCAGCGCCAGTCCAGCAACCGTGGTGGCCCAGAGTCGCTGGGAAGTTGGGCCGTAAACCGTGGTGGCGGCTGGCTCGGAAACGTTCGCGGCGATCAGCACGGCGTACACAAGTCCCCCGAACAGTGCGGCTGTAGCCAGAGCCGCAGGAATGAGAGCGAAGGTTCGTTTCATAGGTTTTGTCCTTTCGTAGGTTTCGGTTTGACCGTAGAAGGGAATGACCAGTGTTGTGAGCGCGGTGCCCGGCATTTGGTGAGGTCCACATGGCAGCCCTACGCCTAACAGGGTGCGTTTGCCAGATAGAGCTGGAGGAGTAAGGCTGCTCTCAATGGTCGCGCCAACCATTGATAGATCTGCGATATGGTCCGCTGCACGGTTTCTGCCCTCGGCTGCATCAAGCATCTGAGCAAATAGTACAAAGAAGTCGTGGAGATGTCGTCGTCTCAGGGGCGGCTTTTGGTGTACGCCCGCAGGGGTATGGGCGGGGAAGAAACTACTACGTACGGAGTAGATGGTTTGACCGTGCTAGCTGGGTCGGACAAGGCCAGACTGGTAGGCGAAAACGACGAGCTGTGCGCGGTCACGGGCACCGAGCTTCACCATCGCACGGCTCACATGCGTCTTGGCTGTCGCTGGACTGATGACGAGCCGTTCGGCAATCTCATCATTGGACAGACCGCCAGCCACCAACGCCATCACTTCACGCTCTCGCTCAGTCAGCGCCTCCAGGTCGGGTGCTGGCTCCGTTTTGCTCGTCAACGTCGCGAACGCAGCGATCAGCCGTCGAGTCACACCCGGCGACAACAGCGCATCGCCGCGTGCGACTGCTTGAATACCACGGATCAGGTCGATCGGCTCGGTATCCTTCACTAGAAAACCGCTTGCACCAGCCCGAAGCGCCTCGAAAATGTACTCGTCTAAGTCGAAGGTCGTGAGAATAATGATCTTTACCTGGGCCAGCCGCTCGTCTGCAACGATTCTCCGCGTGGCCTCCAGACCATCGCAGCGAGGCATTCGGATGTCCATGAGTACCACGTCAGGGATGAGAATCGCGACACGCCTCACCGCATCTTCCCCATCCACGGCCTCGCCGATCACCTGCATATCGTCCTGGGCATCGAGCAGCGCCCGGAATCCAGCGCGCACAAGCGCCTGATCGTCGGCGAGCAGGACTCGGATCATTTTTCTGTTCCTACAGTAGTCAAAGAGCTGGCATCCAACGGCAACCGTGCGAATACCCGAAACCCGCCGTCGGAACGAGGCCCGGCTTCGACCAGACCACCCAGAGCCGTCGCCCGCTCCTTCATCCCGAGAATCCCCTGACCAGGCCCGGTTCCGTCGCGGCCTGCTTCACTGCCGACCTCGTTGTCAATCCGCAGCGTGAGCTCTTGCTCGTTACAGGTCACATAAACGCTTGACGAGGTCTGGCCTGAGTGGCGCATGACATTGGTGAGTGCTTCCTGAACGATTCGAAAAGCTGCCAGATCGACTCTAGCCGGCAATCCCTTGAGATCGCCCGCAACCTCGGTATGCACCCGCAAGCCGGCCTCTGAAGCGCGGGCGACGAGATCGCTGAGACTGGCAAGACCTGGGGCTGGTGAGCGCGGCGGCTCTTCATCTATCTGGCGCAGCACATCCAGCACCGAGCGCAGCTCACGGAGCGTTTCCTTGCTGGCATCCCTGATCACCGAAAGCGCGACCCGCGCTTGTTCTGGCTGCTGGTCCATCAGGTGGAGGGCAACCCCAGCCTGGACACTGATCAGCGAAATGTTGTGGCCCAGCACATCGTGCAACTCACGCGCGATCCGCAGCCGCTCCTCACCTGCTCGGCGTCGCGTTTCTTCTTCACGGGCACGCAGACTCCGTTGCTGGCGGATGTGAGCCAGCTCGGCGACGATTGCAAGCACGAGCAACCACCCTGCAATCCCAAACACCTCAGTAGAGGAAGGTGCCGGTGTGTTGCCAAGCACGTAGGGCAGCCAGGGAAACAAGACAAATTCCGCAGCCAGGACTGCCCATGCGATCAGCCTGCGACCCTGCATCGCCGCTGTAAAGAAAACAATGATCGTGGTCAGGAAGTTTGGCCCCTTGGGGTAGTCCAGGAGCAAGTAGAGCAGGGTTATGCCATTGGCGAAGATAAGTACCCAGACGGGATACCGGCGGCGGAAAACAAGCGCTGCCGCACCTGCTGCAAGCAATCCAAGACCTACCGCGTCAAGCGCTCGACGGTCAGGCTGGCTCTGCCCAACAAAATGCGTTCCGATTATCGCTATAGCACCGACAATCAGGGCCAAAGCCACGTCGGCCCGCCAATGGCTATGCTGCCACAAGCCAGTCCATTGTAGGGTGGGATACTTTCTTCCCATCTTCATGGCAATACGATCAGCTCCTTAAGCGGATTACATCATGATCCACGTCATCATTGCCACCCCACGTGGCGACCGCATCGACGCCGTAATGCTTACGCCACACAAGCGACATGCACCACATCATACGCTCAATCTGGCTATAGCGTGGCTGGTGCTACTCATGAACAGCACGACAACGAATGCCTGGTGATACTGTAGATCGTGGCGGATGACCCGTCAAGAAGGTGATGGCCTGAGCGGCACAGGTGTATATACTCGCGCTTTATTTTCCGGCGCGAACGAAAACGGATGAGGGAGTCGAATGCATCATCGATCTCCTCATCCGTTACTCGTCGGCTTCGATTGTGGCGTCCGGCGCGACGATGCGATCCGCCCCTCAATCTAGTGAAGCTTGCAGCGGATGCCGCAGTCGCGCGGTCGGCGCTGGAGTGGCTCAGCGCGGGCTGTTGTCCGTGGCGATCGCCGGCACGGGAACGTTGGTCCAGTTGATGTCGGACCCAAGGTAGAAGCTGGTGTACGATGGCTGGTTGTATGTCGTTTGCTGCCGCGCTACCTCTGCCCGGTACTGCGGGTCGTGCATCAGCGTGTAAAGCTTGCGGTCGGTCACCTCGGTGCTGAGGTAGATGCGGATGGCGGAGCTGTCGACGGTTCGCACCAGCAGCTCTTCTCGCCAATCGCCCAGCACATCGGCGACCAGCGACGGGTTGCCCTTCGTGCCGTTGTTTGTCCGAGTGTCGACCGCAGTGAGCAGCCGTCCGCGCTGCCAGTCGTCAATCGTCGGCGTTGCGTTGCCCGAGCCGTTGACGATCTGGGTGGTCATGTCGGCGGCCCAGCGGATGCTCTGGTTGGTTCCCGGCATGCGGGTGCCGAGCACGTCGCCGTCTGCGGTGCGCAGCTGGATCGCCCAGGTTTCCAGCCCTGGCTCACTGGGCACGATGTCGCCGACCATACCACGGCCGGTATCACGCCCGGAGTACGCGCCGTACAGCACCTGTCCGGTCCTGGCATCCCGAAGCGCGTAGCCGTACGGCGCCGAGGTGGCTCCCTCGTGGACAGTAAAGATCTCCTGTCCTGGCCGCTGCGGATCGATGTCGGTCACATGCATCGCGTCGCCGTGGCCGAGCCGCGCCATGGCTCCTGGGTTTGCGCTGCCCGGTGGTAGCACGTCAAACGAGCTGTAGAGCAGGCTGCCGTCGTGGTCGATCGTGGCAGCGCCGTAGACAATCTCTTGCTTGCCGTCACCGTCCACGTCTGCCGCGCTGAGTGAGTGGAAGCCCTGCGTCGTGAGTGTCGCGAACTCAGGGTCAGTGCCATCGCGGCCATGTGGGCTGTCGTTAAAGGGGTTGCTCATCGGCGTCCAGCCGCTGTCGACGTACCATTGCTCGCTAAGCTGCTTGCCATCCCAGTTGTAGGCGACGATCGTCGAGCGGGTGTAGTAGCCACGGGCGAAGATAGCTGATGGACGGATGCCGTCGAGATAGGCCACGCCGGCGAGAAAGCGGTCCACACGGTTGCCCGGCTCGATGCGCGCCATGGCGTAGTCGCCCCACATCAGCCCGTCGTCGTGCCGGCCGGGCTTGTAGTGTACCGTCTGCAATTCCTTACCGGTGTCCCCGCTAAAGACCGTGAGGTACTCGGGCCCGGTGACAATGAAGCCTTCGAAGGCTCGCAGGTTATTGCGGCTGCTGCGGCTCGGGGCGTAGACGTCGATGAAGTAATCCGCCAGCGCCTCGGCATCCACGCGCGACAGCGGGTAGTTGTAGCGCGGCGCGATCCCAAAGGCCGCTTCTAACGTCGCCGGCCAGTTGCCCGCAACAACCTCGGGGTGCGCATGCCACTGCATGAACATATCGACGATATGCTCGTAGTAGTCCGCCGCGCTCATGCGGTAGTCGTCGGCGTGGCTGTAACCCGCCGCAACGTCCTCTTTGGGAAGCGTGATGAACTTCTCGCTTGTCGCGGTACCGTTGGGATTGAACCGCGTAACCTTCGTGCCCGGCGCGGTCTTGAGCATCATCTCCGCGCGGCCGTCGAAGTCGAAGTCGTACACGAGGAACTGCGTGTAGTGCGCGCCTGCTCGGATGTTGGGCCCGAGATCGATGCGGTGGAGGAGCGTCCCGTCAAGCTCGTACGTGTCGATGTACACGGGGCCGGTGTATCCGACCTGCGAAACATCCTTCGAGTTGGATGGGTCCCACTTCACAACGTACTCGTACGCGCCATCGCCGTCGACATCGCCGACGCTCATGTCGTTTGCCGAGTAGGTGTAGGTTTCTCCGGCCGGCGTTACGCCATCCGCCGGCTTCGTGAGCGGAAGCTCGACGTATGCCTGCGCCCACGGCCGCACCTCGTCGAGACCTGGGTTCGAGGCCCCAGGGTTGCCGCCGACGATTTCAACACGGTACGTCGAGCTGGTCGAGCCTGAGCGGTCAAGGTAATTCGTACTGTCACGCACGGTCGCGATGAGCTCTCGGTCGCGGTAGACCCGAAAGTCGGCCGACGTCAGCCCGAGCTCAGACGCACCAGTGACCTCCGTCGCAAACAGTCTCCAGCTGAGAAAGATCCCATCGCTGGTGGCCGCGGCGACGAGGCCCCGATCGAGATCCTCAAGCTGTACGCCGTCGCCCTGTTTCGCGGCGGCGGTTGAGGCCACCCAACTTCCGCTCGGAGTGAGCAGACCCGCAACAAAGACGATCGACAGCATTGCCTTAACTATGTTTCGCATGAAACTACCCTCCACCTCGAAGTGTTCACCTGGCACCAGTATATATTATATATAATATAAAGGACGGAGATGAAAATTGCAAGGTGCTGATTAATTCTTGGTTGTGCCGATAGGGTATACTTGCTGCTCATACACAGCCCGATCCGCTGATTCGCCTACAATTCCAGGGAGCGTATCCATGCAATCACTTCGACTCCGCATCTCGCTGCTGCTCTGCGCGCTAACTCTGCTCGTGGCACCATCCGCCGGCGCGGCGAATACCCTGCTGCTGGGTGTGTACTACGGCAATCAAGGCTGGAAAATGGATCAGGTCCAGGCGCTGGAAAGCTGGCAGGGCAAACGCCATGCGGTCGTCAATCTGTTCACCAACTGGAACAGCACCAGCAAGACGATCAGCAACCTGTTCGACCAGCAGCTGCCCAACATCTGGAACAACGGCAATGTGCCGATGGTGAGCTGGGAGCCTGCCACCGGCACCACGACTCCTGCCGACATCGAGGTGCGGATTGCGCGCGGCGACTACGACAGTTACATCACCACCTGGGCCGTCCGGATGAAGATCTTTCTCAGCGGAGCCGATGGCGTCTACGGCAACGCCGATGACCGCCGCGCCTATCTGCGCTTTGCCCACGAGATGAATGGCGACTGGTATCCCTGGGGCGCGACGCTAGGCAACAACCGGCCGGCCGACTACATCGCCATGTGGCAGCGCGTGAAGGGCCGCTTCGACGCGCAGGGGATCGATGCCACGCGGCTACAGTGGGTGTGGTGCGTGAACCACGATGACGTAGGCATTGCCACAGCCGAGCAGTTCTACCCCGGCGACGCGTTTGTGAACTGGGTGGCGATCGATGGCTACAACTGGGGCACCAGCCAGAGCTGGTCGAGCTGGAAAGGTCCGGCCGAAACATACGGGAACATGATCACGCGCGTGCGAGCACTGACCAGTAAACCGCTGGCGATCAGCGAATTTGCCAGCAGCACGGCCGGCAACGGCGTGAGCGGTAAATCCCACTGGATCGGCGACACCTTCGCCTACGCCGCAGGACAGGGCGTCAAGATGCTGGTCTGGTTCAACGAGGATAAAGAGACCGATTGGGCCGTCTTTGGTGGCACGGGCGGCGATACCGTGTTCAAATATGGCCGCACCAGCTACAAGGCGTACGCAAGCTACAAAACTGCCGTCGGCGCGTATGGCATTTCTTCCGATCTCACCAACCCACGCCTGTTAAGCGATGCGCAATTCGCCGGTCAGTAGCGACCCGTGTCATAGACGGCGAGCCAGGGATGAAGGCGATCAAGCTAGCGCGAATGTATTCCTTGCACGCGCTCAAAGCCTGGTCAAGCTACCTGAAGGACTCAGGGTATGCGCTATCCACAGTTTTACTACCGCTGGCAGTGGCAGCTGGCGGCACCTCCCGAGGCGCTGTGGCCGCTCATCTCCGATACCAATCGTCTTAACCGCGCGGCCTGGCTGCCTGTAGTCCACGAGGCTGATCCAGGCACAGCCGCCGGGAGCTACGGACAGCACCGCCTGTGGGCAAGGCGGCTGGGCGTCCGCCTGGAGTGGGAAGAAGAGCCGTTTGAGTGGGTACGCCCGTTTCGCTATGGCATACTCAGGCGCTATGTTCGCGGTCCCGTGGCCGAGATGCGGGCGCTGGCCGAGCTCGATCCGCAGCCCGGCGACGGAACCCGGCTCACGTATCAGGTCTGGGCCCGCTGTGGTAATCCGCTGGGGCTGATCGGCATTCCGGTGCAGATCGGCATATTCAACCGCCGCGCCTTTAATCGTGTGTTTCAGCGCTCGCCTCAGATCATCACGGGCGAGCAGCCGCCGCCGACACCGCGCGCCCTGGTGCTGTTCATGCCTGGCGCCCGCAGCCGGCTGGCAGAGCGAGCGGCGGCGCTGCGCCAGCAGGGCGTCGATCAGCTGCTGGTCGAGCGATTGATCGATCTGCTCACCCACGCCGACGATCTGGTAGTGGAGCACCTGCGGCCGTATGTGCTCGCCGACGAGTGGGGCCTTGAGCGGCGAGCCGTGCTCCAGCTGTGTTTGTGGGCAACTCGCGTCGGGCTGCTGGATTTTCGCTGGGACATTCTGTGTCCGCTCTGCCGCAACGCCAACGAGTCGCACGCCACGCTGCGGGATCTGCCTGCCGAGGCCAGCTGCCCGAGCTGCCGGATCGATTTTACAACCAACTTCGATCGGCTGGTCGAGATCACGTTTCGTCCCAACCCGGCGATTCGGCATGTCGAGCTGCTGGAATATTGTATCGGCGGGCCACAGGTAACACCCCACATCGTCGCTCAGCAGATCTTGCCGGCCGGAACGGCGCGCGCGCTGATGCTTCCGCTTGAGGCCGGGCGCTACCGGGTGCGCAGCCCCGGGCAGATGGGCGTCCAGCTGCTGCGCGCGGCGCCTGAGGGCGCTGCGGATTGGACGCTGCGGATCGGCGATCACGGCTGGCGCGACGGGGAGATCGTGCTTGCGCTGCGGCCGGCGATACACATGGAGAACGCCACCGGCCAGGAGCAGATTGTGATTCTTGAGCGCATGGCCTGGACAGATCAGGCGGTCACGGCCGCAGATGTGACAGCGCTTCAGCTTTTTCGCGATCTGTTTGCCGCCGAGGCGCTGCGCCCCGGCCAGCAGATCGCAGTGGGTAGCCTGACGGTGCTGTTCACGGATCTGCGCGACTCGACCCGGCTGTACCAGCAGATTGGCGACGCGGTGGCGTTTGGGCGCGTCATCGACCACTTCGATGTGCTGCGTCAGGCGATCGTGGCCCAGGACGGCGTGCTGGTCAAAACGATCGGCGATGCGGTGATGGCGATCTTTCGGCGGCCGATCGCGGCTCTACGCGCGATCACCAGCGTCCAGCGAACACTGGCCACGCTGGCAGCCAGAGACCAGCCGTTTATTTTAAAGGCCGGCCTGCATCACGGCCCATGCATCGCGGTCACGCTCAACGACCGGCTAGACTACTTCGGCACAACCGTGAATCTGGCCGCGCGGCTAGAAAGCCTCTCGCAGGGCGGCGACGTGATTGTGTCGGCTGCGGCCCGGCGCGATCCCGAGGTTGCGGAGTGGCTGGCCGATCCTGAAGCTCGGCTGAGCGTGTCTGCGTTTCAGGCGCAGATCAAAGGCTTCGACGAGTCGGTTGAGCTGTGGCGGCTCTTACCGCTGCCGGACGACAGCGCATCTGGAGAATAAGCTTTATTTCGCTTTGCCTGCCTGATGTCGTATGCCGAGACGCCGCCGCCGCTCAAGCTTGTAGCTGCCGACTCGTGCGCCGGGCGTGTTGCGTAACAACATCGTATCCTCGAAAGCCTGCCACTGCTCGGGACGAAGCGCGGCCAGATCATCTACAACCAGCGATGACTCCAGAGTTGCATCGTCATAGGCGCTCTTCAGCACGGGCTGGATTTGAAAGAGCGGCCGGCGCGACCGAAACAGAATCGGCTGATCCGTCTTACACAGGCGAATCGGTGTCACCACAGGCCCGAGCCACCAATCGGTTTCGATGATGCCGTCTAATACTTCAAAAGCCGGATCGCGGGGCATGTTTGCCACACTGCGCACCAGGATCGCCCAGCCGGGCCGCGTTTTGATCATCAGCCCCGACCAGAGCTGGATAATTCCCGCCTCCGGGGCCTGCGCTAAGAACGGCATCTCCGCAAACCTGGTCATCTGCGCGGGAGCAGAGCGCGTATAGTGCTCTGGAAAGCCCGGAAAAACAACAGTGTCGAATTGCTGCCAGCTTGTTTGATCCGCAGGTTTCCAAAAAACATTCGTCCCATCCCAGAGCAGCGCGAAATCCGTTGGCGGGAAGCCATACCAGCCAAAGCCGCAGCCGGTTGTGAACGGCTCGCAGTAGCGGTGCGCGCGCAGCGGGATCGAGCCGAGCAGCATAGGATCGGCGCGACGTGGCGCCGGCGCGTTCGGGTAGAGCTGAAAAAAAGTGATGAACGGCTCCTCCGGTTGCTCCATCTCGGCCTCCTGATTGCTCCGCTGTGCAGCTGTGTCTCGATCGCTTTGCGGCCTGAGGTGCGCGTCTGATTCCCGGCGAATGACAGCGCGGGATCTGCCAGCCGTGCAGATCCCGCATATTTACTCCACAGCGCGGTGCGGCTACGTCGACTCAACCGAGCCCGGCTGGCCCGTGGACTCGTGTTGTCTGAGGCTGAACAGGAACCAGATCACGGCTACCAGCAGCGTGCCGACCGCCGCAGCGCGAAAGATGAGCGGTATCGGTAGGGCTGTGAGCGCCTGTCCCGCCAGCGCCGCAGCCAGCGGCGTCGACAGCGATACGAGCGTGCCCAGCGTGGCAAAGACGCGGCCCTGATAGCCGGGCGGCACAGCACGCTGGAGCCGCGAGACCAGCGGAATCTGGATGAACGGCGTCATAAAACCCAGCAGCGCCGTGATCACCAGCGCGACGAGCAGGCTCTGCGCGAAGCTCAGGCTGATCAGCGCCAGCGTCATGCCGACTAGGCCCAGCAGAATCGACCACACGTAGCTGATGCGATCGCCGACCACGCCGGCAGCTACACTGCCCAGCAGCAAGCCCACCGCGATCGCCGTCGCCAGGAAGCCAAATCCTTCTACGCCCTGGCCCAGAATATTTTGGGAAAAGAAGGGGAAGATCACGTTGACCGGGCTCAGCACCAGGTTGATGAAAAAGGCCAGCCCGGTGAGCACCAGCACTTGCATCGTGAAAAAGATGAAGCGCAGTCCGCCGATCATATCCTGCCAGACAGCCCTGGCGGTGATCTGCTTGCGCTGGAGCAGGCCGGCTGGAAAATGCACCAGCGACAGCGCGAGCGCGGCAACCAGGAAGGATATTCCATCCACCAGCAGCGCGGCCGGCGTGCCGATCGTCGCCAGCAAGATGCCGGCCAGACTCGCGCCCACGATCATCGCGACCTGCTGGCCGCCCTGGATGGCAGAGTTCGCGGCCGGCAGCGCAGTATCGGGGATCAGCGTCGGCAGCATCACCCGCATCGCCGGGCCGTAGAAGATCGTCATGCTGCCCAGGATCACAACCAGAAAGTAGAGCTGCCATACCGCGAGCAGCCCGGCGACATACAGGCCATACACCAGCACCAGCACCAGGCCGCGCGTGAGATCCGCCATGATCACCACAAAGCGCTTGCTGCTGCGATCGATGACGACGCCGGCCAGCGGCCCCAGCAGCTTGGGAATCCCCTCCAACGCCAGGATGCCGGCTGCGGCCAGCGGGCTGCCGGTGAGCTCGATCACCAGCCACAGCAGGCCGATCTCCAGAAAGGCATCGCCGAGATAGGACTGAATCAGCCCTGCCCACAAGATCGTGAAGTTACGGTTCCATAGCTTCGCCGGTTGCTCCTGAGACATATGCCTGGCCTTTACGCATGGCTCTGATCGCCGACGACCGGGTACAGCACCAGAGCGAGCCCATACTCATGCTCGGCGGCGCTGTCCTCCGCACCGCTGAACTCACGCGCCAGCTCATGCAGCCGCTCGATGAACACGCGTAGCTGCGTCTCATCCAGCTTGCACTGGACAAACTTCACGAGCGCCTTTGACTCGCTGGTCTCGTCCGCAAAGGCATGCGCCAGATTCGCCTGGACCGAGCTGAGAACAATCTGCGCCGCCGCCGCCTGTGCCTGCTGGGGCGTGCCCTTGTCCAGCGCAACCATCACATCCTTGGCCGAGGCCGTGTAGTACACCTCGCCGCGACCGTTCTCCAGCACCTCCTGGTGTACCGAGGCGATGCCGCGCTCCATCAGCTTGTCGATCGTGTACTGCACGCGGGCACGGTTGAGACCAAGGCGTATCGCGAGCTGCCGGGTGGTCGTTGGATTGCTCATCAGCGCGCTCAGGATCTGGAAGCCGCCCTCTTGCAGGAGATCGAGATCGTCGTGTCCCAGGACGACTTTTTCTCGCTCTAGCTGCGAATGTTGGTCACTCATTGTCGCTTTCCTACTCTGCCACCCGCTAAATCAGATCAAGCAGCTCTTCATCTTTCGGCCCGAAGCCGACCATTGCAATATTCTCGGGATTGAAGATCTCCTCGGCCACGCGCAGGATGTCATGCGCCTGAACCATCTCGATCCGGCGTGTCTCAAGATCGACAAAGAAATCATCGTTGCGTACCGCGCGGCGGCCAAGGATCTGGAGATGCTGCGCGCTATTTTCGAGGATGCCCAGCACCGCGCGTATGCGGCCGGCCTTGACGCGTGCCAGCTCGGCCTCGCTGATGCCGTCGGTTTTCAGCCGCGCGATCTCCTGCTGAATCGCCGCATACACTGCCGGAATCTCGTCCTTGTTGCAGTTCACGCGGATCGCCAGGTAGCCGCCCAGGGCATAGGTGGTTGGATACGCGTGGATAAAATAGGCCAGCTTTTGTTTTTCCCGCAGCTCAAGGAACAGCCGCGAGCGCAGGTCGCCGCCTAAAATGTCGGCCAGCAGATCCATCGCGTAGCGGTCGCTCGACTCCGAGGCAACGCCGACATAGCCCAGCAGCAGATCGGCGCGGGCGCTGCTGGTGCTCAGCGCGGCGATGCGCGGCTGCGTCACCACGATCGGATCGTGGAAGTTCTGCGGCGAGCTTTCCCACGGATCGAAATAATGGTCGACCAGATTCACAAACGATTCCACGTCGATCGGCCCGAGCGCGACCAGGCTGGTGCGCTCAGGCACATAGTGCAGGTGCAGGCGCTCCTCCAGCTCCTGCGCGTCGAAGCGCGTGATGTTTTCTTTGCGCCCGATCACAAACAGGCCCAGCGAGCGATCACCCCAGAACGCGTGATCCAGCAGCTCCTTCAGCACGGCGCCGGAGGTGAAGTGCGCGGCGTGCTCGTGCAGAATAATCTGGCGCTCATGCTCGACCGCCTCGGCGTTCACATAGCGCGAGCTGACCAGCAGGCTCAGCACGCTCAGCACATGCTCGACCTGTCTGGGCAGGCAGGTGATCATAAAGCGTGTGTACTCCTTGCTGGTCGCGGCCTCGTAGCTGACGCCGGCCTCAAGCAAGCTGTCGAGCCGCTCGTGGAGGTGCTCGGGCAGGTAGTTGGGGTTGAACACCACATGCTCGATGAAGTGGGCCGCGCCGCTGGTGCGCGGATCTTCGTCTTGCGTGCCGTGGTTGATGAACAAGCCCAGATTCACCGTTCGTTGATGCGGCTGCTGTTTCAGCTTGATCTGCAAGCCGCTGCTGAGCACAGTATGGATAATGGTTTCTTTTGCCATTGTTTCTTGCTACCGCGTCTGATGGAGTGCGCCGGACACGAGTCATGCAGCCCCGATGTGCTGCTTGCCTGAAGCACACAAGCTGTGTGCGAACGAATTGTTAGCCGCCGCTAATCGTTGGTGATGCTGATGCTGATCGCGCCTAACGTCGGCAGCGCATCACTGGTTAGCGCATAGCCCTGAACCTCAGGTGTTTCAGTCTGGGCCAGCTGCGCCCTGACCGCCTCGATCAGCTCGGCGTTCTTAATTACCAGCTCGCCCTGCCCATTGAACGCCAGATCGTCCCGGCGCAGTTGAATGGTCCTGGTGGGCATGTTCGACGCCTTCTCCATAACCCTGTGCTCCTGAAACAAAGGTTGTAGGAGTAGCAACACTCCTACAACCTGGCTGCGCTAGAACTCAACGACCAGGCCGATCCGCACGGCTTCTGCCTCAGGGTTGCTCGACTCAGCCGAGGTGCCCTGCATGGCCTTGTCCAGGGCTTCCTTATCGATGATCAGCTTGCCCTGCTCGTCGTACTGGAAGTCCTGTGCGTTGAGCTTGAGCTCTTTTCGCTGCTGCTTGCTGCTGTCAGCCATGATTTCCCTCCCGTTATAGGAGCAGCGATACTCCTATAACCTGGCAGCGTTAGAACTCGACGACCACGCCGACTCTGACGGCTTCGGCTTCGGGGGTGCTGGACTCGCCTGGGGTGCCCTGCATGGCCCGATCGACAGCTTCCTTATCGATGATCAGCTGTCCCTGATCGTCGTACTGGAAGTCCTGCGAATTGAGCTTGACTTCTTTTCGCCGCCCTTTGCTGCTGTCAGCCATGATTTCCCTCCCGTTAGTGGTAGCTTATTCTTGCACGATGCGTACTTCCACCAACCTCAGCTATGCCGTCGGCATCACCTCCTCTGCGACAGGGTCGGTCGTGGAAATGACTATGTGATCTCCCGAGGATCGGCCAAGCGTTTGCAGGACTTCCTGGAAACGCTCCAGCACGGATCGCCTCGGAGAGTAATCACCAAGCGGAATCGCCAGGCTGAGATAGGACTGATCTTCGCGCAGCATGAGGCCCTGCTCCAGGAGCGGCCGGAGCAGCTCTTCGACCTCGGCCGTCGCAATCGGCGCGCCGGTGTGCTCCTGCACGATCTGCCGCAGCTGGTTGAGGTTGCGGGCGCTATCACAGGCCACATACAGCAGCTGTTGAAGATCTCGCAGCACCGTCAGCGGCTGTCGCGCGATCGGGCGCAGATCCCAGATCAGCAGGGAGCTGCCTTTATCGACCGAGAACAGATCGCTGGTGGCGTGCTGGTTGCGCCAGGCGATAATCTGATCCGCCAGCGGCCTGGTATACGTCAGCACCTCCTGCGGCTGGCGATACTCGAAGGTAAAGTAGTAGGCCAGATTCGCGACGACCTGCGGCGGAAGCGGATACATATAGCGGTAGGCCGGGTACGGCTCGACGTTGGTAAAGCCCATCTGCTCGGCCGCGTCGAAGTTGGGGCTAAAGCGATCCAGCCGGATCGTGGCGGAGGCGCCTGGTGGTGCCAGATGTGTCAGCAGCGGGACAAGCTCGGCCTGTTGCGCGTAGGATTCGGGCTGCTCGCGCGGAAAGCCCCACAGCACGTTCCAGTAGGCTTTGATGCCCAGCTCTTTGCACCATTTGAGCAGCTGAATGTTTTGCAGCGCTTTGACGCCCTTGTGCATGATCTCAAGCACATCACTGCTCAGGCTCTCGATGCCCGGCTGGATCAGGGTGATCCCGGCATCGCGCAGCAGGCGCACCTGCTCCTTGCGCAGATTGGCTTTGACCTCGTAGAACAGCTCAAGATCAAGCTCGCGCGCGGCCAGCTCCGGCACAAAATCTTTGAAATATTTGTAGTCCAGAATATTATCGACCACCGAGATCGGGTATCCGGGGTAGGTGCTGGTGAGATAGATCAGCTCGTCCAGCGCGCGCTTGGCTGATTTGCTGCGGAAGGTCATGTTCGAGCCGTTGAGGCCGCAGAAGGTGCAGTGGTTTTTTTCGCCCCACCAGCAGCCGCGCGAGGTCTCGAACATCAGCCGTGGCGTGCGGTAGTCGCCCAGGTCGTACGCCGCCAGCTGCACGAAGAAGTCGTCGTAATCCGGGATCGGCACGTCGTCCATGTTCTTGACCGAGGCGGCGTTGGGGTACGTGCCGTTGATGCCGAGCAGATCGACGTTGCGGCGGGTGTACACGCCGCGCAGATCATCGACCGAGCCCCCGGCCAGGACACGCTCTACGATCTGTGGAAAGACCAGATCGCCCTCGCCTGACACAATCGCGTCGACAAACGGAAATTGCCGCGCGGCCTCGACGCCCATGATGCCCTCGCAGTTGGCGCCGCCCATCACGATAAACAGCTCGGGAGCCGCCGCTTTGAGCCGCCGCGCCAGCGCCAGCGATGGGATCTGCTGCTGAAAAATACTGGTCAGGCCCACGATGCGCGGCTGCCGCTTGAGCACCTCCTGCACGCAATCGTCGAGAAAGCTATCGACGTTGCTGCGCACTTCGAGCACATTTTCGATCAGACTTTCCGGGATCGGCTTCCACTCGCGCGCCTCCTGGTGGCCCGGCGAGCGGCGGCGCATCACGTCCTCGATGTAGCCTTCGGTGTCGAGCTGCTCGGCCTCGAAGAGCGCGCCCGAGAAGATCCACTCGCCCACCAGGTCGAACGAGGCGGCCTCGTTGGCGATGCGGTCATAGTTTTTAGCGCCGATGCACCGGGCAAAGCGCATCGAGAAGTAGAGCACTTCGGTAGCAACATTCAGGGGCCGCAGCGAGGCTTTGAGCAGTCCCAGACCGATCGAAGGCTGCATCAACGGGCCGAAGGGCATACTGACTAACACAACTTCACGCTGCTGAACGGCCGCTCCTTCAGGGGAACGCTCAACCGGAGGCTGCTCGGTAAGCATGTGCATCTCCTCCTGTACAGGGTTAAAGAAAGAGTATGTAGTTGTATGCCGTGTTAGCTGTGTACTGTGGAGCTCAGGCTGTGAAGAGGGAGTGAGTTGAGGCGCAGCATTTCCAGGGAACGCAAACTCTCACCTGATTGTACATCAATCGGCCTGGTCGTAAGATGCAAATCTCGAAGTGATGAGTAGATCGCGATGCGTGGTTGTATAAAGTACAAAAACGACTTTATCCAGGTATGCTTCGCGTAGTTATGTGTCGTAGTGTGTAGATTATGAGGTTGTAAGTGGAAGGAATTGACGATGCATATCTGAACTCGTGTTCAGTGTTCCGCCTGCACTACATTACATCATACGCGGCAGGTTGTCAACAGCCAATTTAAAAGCATTGGCTCCGAGCAGTTTTTCTCACAGCCGGTCTTTTTTTACCACGTTGTTGCAAGATGCAGCCTGGATACAATGCCCGGTTGGTGAGCATGGGTGGTCGCTGCGATCCTCGGTCTAGCCTGCGGCTCCGCCCGCGCGGTTGGCGGCTAGCGCGCGCAGAATGACTTTCATCTGCGACAGGTTGAGCCCCGGATGTTTGCCCAGGATGCGCGCGACGATGCCGGTGATATGCGGCGCGGCAAAGCTGTTGCCGGTGGCGGTGATCCTGCCGCCGCGCTGCCAGGCAACCTCTACATCGATGCCGGGCGCGCCGAACTCGACGGGCGGGTGCGGGTTACAGTAGAACAGATGCGGGTCCTTCAGCTCGTGTGCGGCGACCGAGATCACGGAGGCGTACATGGCCGGGTAGCTCGGGATCGGCATGTTGTTGGCGGCTGTGACCAGCAGCACGTTGCGGAAGTAGGCCTGATCCGCCAGCTCATGCAGCAGCGCAAAAAAATCTTTGCGCGTTGTGCCCAGGCTCAGATTGCACACGTGCATCTCGTGCTCGATCGCCCAGCGCAGCGCTGCCGCAAAGATCGCGCCCTGGCCGGATAATCCCGGTCCCAGCACGCGAATGCTGTACAGCTCGCAGTCGGGCGCGAGCGAGCGAATAATGCCGGCGCAGGCGTTGCCGTGGCCAAAAACATCGCCGTGGGGTTCGGTGTTGTAGCTCAGCCCTTCCGCGCCCTGGCTGATGGCAACATAGCCCGCCACCCGACCGCCGATCGCCGGATGATCCGCGTCAATCCCGCTGTCGATGACAGCCACGCGCACGCCCTGGCCGGTGCTACCGCCCCAGGCCCAATCCCGGGTGATGCTTTCCAGCGGCTCAAGCGGCGTGATCTCGCGCAGCGTTCCCGGCGCGAACTGATCGCTCCAGGCCGGCTGGATGGCGCTCATGGCTGCGCTTCCAGGCTATAGTTGGGCTGCGGCCGTGCGCGCAGGTAGTCGGCGAATCCGCGCAGGATCGTCTGGCAGGCCACGATCTCGCTCGGGCCATGCAGCGCGATCTCTTGCACCACCTGCGCCAGCTCAAGCGTCTGGTGGTAGCGCGTCTCCTCCTGAGTGTGCGCGATGAACGCATCGACGCGCTCGCGCATCTCGGCGCTGCCGCCGGTGGAGCTGCCCAGGGCAACCAGTACCTCGCGGATCAGCCCGTTCAAGCTCTGGCGCGTCCATGACTGCTCGATCGTGACGGCGGCCTGGTTGGCGAAGATGCCCAGCAGATGTATGTCGGCTGGACTGAACGAGTCGGCGCCGGCTTTGTCCAGCAGCTCCAGGACGCCGATGATCTGATCGTTGAATAAGAGCGGCACACACACGATGCTCTGCGGGATGTACCCCACGCTCTGGGCGATGTCGGTGGCGTGACGCGGGTCGTTCTGCACGTCGGCGACGGCGATCGCCTGGCCGGTGAGCGCGACAAAGCCGGCGATGCCGTGGCCGAGCGGCACGCGAAAATGCTTGACGCGTTCGGCGCTCTCGCCCAGCGCGACCTCAACGGTCAGCTCCTGGGTTGCCTCGTCGACCAGAAAGAGCGAGGCCGCGCGCGCCGAGATCACGCTGGCGGCGGTCTCGACGATCATTTCGAGCAGCCGGGAATGGGTCATCGGGGCGGCGATGGTGCCGGCCGTCGCGGCCAGACTCAACGCATCGCGCAGATCTTCGGCCAGGCGCTCGTCGGCCAGTCTGCGGCGCAAGCTTTTGATCTCCTCAGCCTGCCGCGCGATAGTTGCCTGCGCCTCGGCCAGCGCATCAGGCGGCACCGCTCCATCGGCATTGTTCATGATCCTGCTCCCGTCGTATCGAATAAGCGTGATCTGTACGCGAGGCAATCTGAAGTCGTGCGTCGATGCTCGCCAGGCAGCCATGTGAGATGGTGGCATGTGGTGCGTGGTATGTGCCTGATTTAACACATTTGGGATCTGGTTGTCAAGCAGCGGCTGTGCTTCTCGGTGGCGGGCTGGACGGCCGGTGCTACAATACGCATGACTCTAGCGCTGGAGTGTCGCGCTATGACTGAGCTTCCGGGCGGCACAATCACCTTTTTGTTCACCGACATCGAGGGCAGCACGCTGCGCTGGGAGCAGCACAGCGCGGCCATGCAGCCGGCTCTGGCGCGTCACGATGCGCTGCTCGGCGCTGCGATCACCAGTCATGGCGGCGTAGTTTTCAAGACCGTCGGCGATGCGTTCTACGCCGCTTTCACCACGGCCGCCGACGCGCTCGCCGCAGCGCTGGCGGCTCAGCGCGCACTTCAGCGCGAAGCCTGGGACGCGACCGTCGGGCCGCTACGTGTGCGGATGGCGCTGCATACCGGAGCCGCAGAGCTACGCGCCGGCGATTACTTCGGGCCGCCGCTGAACCGGGTTGCCCGGCTGCTTGCGGCGGCGCATGGCGAGCAGATCCTGCTGTCGCGCGCTACTCAGGAGCTGATCCGCGATAGCTTGCCGCCGAGTGTGCAGCTGCGCGATCTGGGCGAGCACCGGCTCAAAGATCTGATCCGGCCTGAGCACATCTTTCAGCTCCAGGCCGACGATCTGCGCAGTGATTTTCCGCCGCTGCGCACGCTCGATAGTCGCGTCAACAACCTACCGCCGCAGTCCGCGCCCTTGCTGGGACGTGAGCAGGAGCTGGCCGATCTGCGCGCGCTGATGACCCGCGCTGATGTGCGCCTGGTAACGCTAACCGGACCCGGTGGCACCGGCAAGACACGCCTGAGCCTACAGCTTGGCGCCGATCTGCTGCATGATTTCGCGGATGGCGTTTTTTTGCTTGAGCTGGCTCCCATCGGCGATCCGGCGCTGGTCGCCTCCACGATCGCGCACACGCTGGGTGTGAAAGAAACCGGCGCCGCACCGCTGATCGAGGGCTTGCAGGCTTATCTGCGCGATAAGCAGATGCTGCTGATTCTTGATAACTTTGAGCAGGTCGCCGCCGCCGCACCGATCGTGACCGCGCTGCTGCGGGCAGCGCCGCGACTCAAGGTGCTCGTCACCAGCCGCGTGGTGCTGCGCCTGTATGAAGAGCAAGAGTTTCTGGTAGCGCCGCTATCAACGCCCAATCCCAGACAGCTGCCGCCGCTGGATCGGCTGAGCCAGTATGCTGCCGTGGCGCTGTTTATTCAGCGCGCCCAGGCCGTCAAGCGCGACTTTCAGATCACCAACGAGAACGCGCCGGCCGTCGCCGAGATCTGCGCGCGGCTCGATGGGCTGCCACTGGCGATCGAGCTGGCGGCCACGCGGACCAAGCTGCTGACTCCGCAGGCGCTGCTGGCGCGGCTGGACAATCGTCTCAAGATGCTGACGGGCGGCGCGCGCGATCTTTCCGCACGGCAGCAAACGCTGCGCGGCGCGATCGATTGGAGCTACGATCTGCTGGACAGCGCGGAGCAGCAGCTATTCGCGCGGCTGTCGGTCTTTGTCGGCGGCTGGACGCTGGAGGCGGCCGAGGCGGTGTGCCAGGATGCGGCTGACCTGGATCTGCTGGACGGGCTTCAGTCGCTGGTCGATAAAAGCCTGGTGCGCCAGATCGCAACCGAGCAGGGCGAGCCGCGCTTCATGCTGCTTGAAACGATCCGCGAGTATGCGCTGGAGCGTCTGACGCTGAGCGGCGCGGCTGAGGCTGCGTGTGCCGCGCACGGAGACTACTATCT
>DASWTW010000364.1:0-20947 GCA_036401895.1 Herpetosiphonaceae bacterium
GTCGCTGCGACTGGTGATCTGACCATAGGGGCTGACCGTCTGAACATAGGTTTGGGGTGCAGCAAACGTGCTGGCGGGCAGCACAATCCGCCCGACGCGGTAGCCCTGATGGTTGTACACAAAGATCTGTGTGTCGATTACTTTGCGATCCAGCAGGCGTTTCGCCTCGTCTTCCAGTGTTCCGACCATCACGTTGAGGGTCATCTGCGATAAGATCAGGTACAGCAGCATGCTGAACGCGATCAGCGTCAGTCCCAGGATGATGCTATACAGCACGGTTAGCCGCAGTCGAATCGACATAATTTATGTAATCACTAGCACTATTCGATCAATCGTCGACCGATGGTAGCGTTTAGTTTCCCTCACGCAAAACGTAGCCCACGCCGCGTACGGTTTGGATCAGCCGTGGCTCACCGCCGGCCTCGGTTTTGGTGCGCAGATAGCCGATATACACTTCCAGCACATTGCCGTCGCCGCCAAAATCGTAGCCCCACACATCTTGCAGAATTCGGTCACGCGGCAAGACCTGGCGCGGGTGACGCAGCAGATAGGCCAGTAGATCGAACTCTTTGGGGCTCAGATTAAAGTTACGGCTGCCGCGTCGCGTTTCGCGCGTCATCGGGTCGAGCGATAGATCCGCATAGGAGAGCGGCCGCTCGCTGCTGCTGCCCTCGGTGCGGCGGAGCAGGGCGCGCACGCGAGCCAGCAGTTCGGCCGGCGCAAACGGCTTGACCAGATAATCGTCGGCGCCGTTGTCGAGCCCCTGCACACGATCTTCGATCGTATCGCGCGCGGTAAGCATCAAGATCGGCGTGGGATCGGCCTGGCGAATCCGGCGCGCCACCTCGATACCGTCCAGGCCCGGCATCAACCAGTCGAGAATCACCACATCGGGCCGCTGTGACTGCGCCTGTGACAGCGCCTCCAGCCCGTCCGCAGCCGTGACCACATGATAGCCTTCATAGGCCAGGGTTCGGCGCAGCATATCGATGATTTTGCGATCGTCGTCGGCAATAAGTACGGTTGCCATAGATCTATCCTTCGATGTTATTAGCTGTCAATACCGGCGTCGGCTTGAGCATGGATAGTATCGCAGCGCTGGATGAGCAGCAACATCTGGGTATGTAGTGTACCGCGATCTGTACGCCGTGTGCAGCTGTTTGGCGCTCGGCGTGGCTGCGATCGAGCCCAATTTGGGACAATGAAAAGCGTCCAGGTACGACTTAAGGATAGTACTGGTCAGCCGCTGCGGATTAAGAGAGGACTAAGGAGATCCTGAGAGGATTCTAAGAATATGGGCATTAAACCGCAACGCCGCGCATGATCCTATGGCGCGGCGCTGCGTTGACGAGAGCTTAGCTTAGCTCGGCACACAGCGGCGCTACATCGTTCGTGAGCGCGGCGTCGTGGGCTCCAGCCTCGAAGGTGACGTCGCCGGTCTGCGCATCGAAGACGAGCCGCCCGACATCGCGCAGCACCACGCCGTCGCCGGGCAGCGTGATCGCATCGATGAGGCCGGTAATCGACAGCGCGAGCGAGCCGTCTTGCTCAAGGGTGATCTTGTTGATCCCGGCGCTCGTGCTCGTCACCGAGGCCCCTGTGTCCAGGTTGACAAACGATACCTCGCCTCCAATAAAGCGATCGATCCGCATGGTAAAGTTGCCGTCCACGTCGGTGTGGATCGACGTTTTGAGCGTTGCAGTGAGCCGAATAGCGACCGGGAAATTGCAGCCGGTCGCCGCGCCCTGACGGGCAATTTCAACAGTGCGAAACACGGGCGCCGCTGCGAATGTTTGCGAAGCTGTCGCGAGAGCGAAGATAACCATCAACGAGACGAACAATCCGCGCCGAATGAACGATATTTTCATACCTGTCCTCCTGATTATGATGATCCGACTGAGTGTTGGTGCCGGTTCCAACCCGATTTTGGTTCGAGTGTCGATATTCCTCCTGGTTGATTCATGATCTCCGTATCTGCCGGTATAGTCTCGTCGATCGAGGATTCGTTACACGCAGCCCAGGGCTTGACTGATGGCATCGCTCATGCGGGGATCTGCATTCGATCCCAGAATCATTACCGCCGGCGAAAGAAACCGCTGGGATATGAGCGGAAGGAGCGCCTATGAAGCGGTTACGCCATGATCTCAACTACACGATCAGCGCGGCCCTGCTGATCGTCGCGGTGGTGGTGATTGTTACCGGGCTGGTCGCTCAGCTCTGGGATCTGAACGATTTTGTGTATCATACCTACGCCGGATATGCGATGACGCTGCTGGCGCTGGCGCATGTGTGGCTCAACTGGCAGCGCATGATCGGCTACTTTCGCTTCCGCCTGACGCGCCGTGAGCATAGCCGCGCACAGCCGGTAGCTGGATCGCAGGGTGCGCTCACTGCCCCCGCAACGAATGCTGCTCATGCGGGCACACAATCCAGGCGTGCGCAAGACTCGCGCCTGAGTGCTGTCTCACGGCGTGGCTTTCTTGGCCTGGCGCTGGGCGGTCTCGGCGGATTTGTCGCGGGAAGGGGCTTGCGTCCGCCGCCGGTGATCGCGCGGGGCTCAGATCTGGGCGTGGTGTACCATCAGTGGAGCAAGCCGGGCGTGATCGAGGTGCTGGGCAGTGTGGCCAGCTGGGGCCAGCAGCCGTCGCTCTACAAGACCTATCCCAACCTCCCGGCGATCGTGCTGCCAGAGCCAAAATTGGCTGCCGGCCTGCCGACCGAGGAGGCGATCCTTCGCCGCCGGTCTACGCGAGCCTACTCAGGAACAGCAATGACGTTGCCTGAGCTATCGCGATTGCTCTTCTGCATGGGCGGCGTCAGCAGCGATCGCTGGGGGCATGGGCTGCGCACTGCGCCATCGTCGGGAGCGCTCTACCCGATCGAGATCTATGCGGCTGTGCATAACGTCGCGGGGCTAGAGCCGGGACTGTATCACTACGCCGTGCAGCAGCACGGCCTTGAGCAGATTCAGCGCGCCGATCTGCGTGAGGCTGTGGTGCGCCAGGGCTTGATGCAGCAGTTTTTGGGACAGGCTAATCTGGTGATCTTTTTGACGGTGATTTTTCAACGTATGCGCTGGAAGTATCAGGATCGCACCTACCGCTACGGGCTGATCGAGGCGGGGCATCTGGGACAGAACCTGTATCTCGCCGCCACGTCGATGGGCCTGGGTGCGTGCGGCGTCGGCGCGTTCATGGACGACGAGATCAATCGGATGCTGGGTGTGGATGGCGTCGAGGAGGCGGCGATCTATATGCTGGCGGTGGGCAACATCTGAGCGCGTGCAAACGAGCAGACCGGAGCTCAGGTAGCCTGGCGCAGCCAAAAGTCCTAGGTCCGCCTGACCCGACGCACGTACTACAGTCTGTCGAATCGCACAGGCTGATCAGGCCGCTGGCTGCATCGGGCGGCGAATCCCATGGTACACTAGGGCTCCCCCCAATTCTCGCCGCCCCCCACGCAGGAAGCCTACATCGTGCTGCCGTGTGTCAATGGGGCCGATGTAGGCTTTCTCCAATGGATTCTCCGCGCTCCACCTATCGATTCGTCTAAGAGTCGCGTGTTTTTTGAAAGTCCTCCAGCGCCGTCCGCATGATCTGCCACTTGCCGTGCTGTTTAAAGCCACGCAGCGCGCCGGTCCGTAGCAGGTAATAGACGGTGTGCAGCTTTACGCTTAACAGATCGGCGGCTTGCGCAGGTGTATAGATCGCCTGGGACGCGTCGTTCTCGCGCTGGACTGCCAGATAGCTGGTGTATTCTTGGAGCGCGCTACGACCGAGCGGTGTCAGATAGCCGCTGCACGGCTCGCCATAGTCACACATATGGATAAAGCCGAAGCGATCCAGGGCTTTGAGAATCTCGCGCAGCTTGCCGAGATTCTGCACGTCAGTCAGATCGCGCAGCTCTTCCATCGTGGGCGACGCGCCGTCGTGCGTATCGCTCCACTCCGTGAGCACACGCAGCACACGCATTCGAGCCTGGGCGCGTCGGTTGGGCACGGGCGGCGGCTGATTGATGGTGTGCAGCACGCCGGGGACTTCGAGAAAATCGCGCACCGCCCGCATCGCCGCGAATGACAGCGTGATCGACTCGCCACTCGACATGAGATAGACGACCCGGGTGTCGAAACGCAGTTCAAGGATAAAGCCGCCCGCCTCGTGGCGAATAGGTGGGCGGTAGCCGCGAATCCACATACGCAGAGGTTCCTTTACGCGGTAGGCAATATGCGTCGTATCGGTCAAACGGAATGTGTCGCGTGGGCGATGGTAGCTGCGTGCTGAAGACCGGCGGCTGGGGGAGGCGCATGTGGTAGAATTGGGCGTATGGTCATAACAGGCCCCCTGTTGTGATCGAATGCGCGCTTTAGTGCCTTCCCACTAAATCGCGCGACTGTTTTCAATGCTCTGCATTATATAGCTTTTGGTGCTGAGTACAACGGTTTTTTTCCGCCTGGAATCCGTGCGTTGCCGGCTAGCCTTTTGCATCGGTGACCACAGGTGCAGCGAATATGTTCGCCATTCGCCCGCCATAGCTTTTCCGCTGATACCCGCTCTTGAGGGGTTACCGTTGGACTGCTTGATTCTGGAAGATTCCTCGGCGCTAATCAACACATCAGGATGCAAATCAACCGGTTGTTTGACATCCTCATTACGTTACTGAATTTACATAAAAGTGTCGAAAAGCAGCGAAAGATTAGCGAAAAGAATCAGTAGTTTTCGATCCAAAATAGTTTTAGCCGAAGAAAACCACAAATGATTCTTCCATAACTCAGTAGTAAAAAAATAGTTTGTCATCATGACGTATCTTTTTGCCAAAGTTGACGGTTAAGCGATCGAGCGTCCGCTACGTTGTTGTTGCGGATAGGAGCAGGGTGGATGAGTCTGATGTGTACACCGAGCCAGCATCTACGCGGACCGGAAAAGCTGCAATGGCGCGGCCACGTTCGTAAAATCCTCTACCAGGTGCAATTCGACTCGAATCTTATGCTCGGGATCGATCGTGTGCTGAATCGGATCATCTATGCCGATCAGCAGGCGACGCCGCGCGAATATCTCCAGGCTATGACGCTGGCGCTTGCCAGCGAGCAGCTGCTGTCGGAGCTGCTGCCGCATTTTCAGTACGAGGCGGCGGTCCGCCAGTTTCTGGTCGCGCTCAAACGCCGCCTAGAAAGCGATCTTGAGCTACAATAGCTTCCTCGCTGGTCCTCAAGCACAACCTGGAGCGTGATAGATGCCTAATCTAAAGCATGGAGTAGTCGGGACGACCGCGCTGAGCGCTGAGCAGCACGCCGCCGTCGAGTCGCTGCTGGCCGAGTGCAATCAGTACGAGCAGATCAATCTGATCGTGAGTCTCAAGCCCGCCGACTTCGGCCCTGAGGCGACGGCCGAGAACGTGGATCAATTTCTGGCCTATGATCAGGGAGCGCTGATCGGCTTTGCGCGGCTGGACGGCTGGTCTGAGCCCGAGCTATGCGGAGTCGTCGATCCGCGTCACCGGCGTAAGGGCGCTGGCCGTGCGCTGTTGGCGGCGGCGCAGGCTGAGTGTCGTCGGCGTGGTATAGCCCAGATCCTGCTGATCTGTGATGAGGCTGGTGAGTCGGGGAAGGCTTTTGCCGCCGCTGTGGGCGCGAACCTGAACTACGCCGAGTATCGTATGCGGCTCGACCCGGCGGCGATCGATCGTTCGCGGCCACGCTTCCCGACGCTGCGGCTCCAGCAGGGCACAGTGGAAGATGCCGATCTGCTGGCGCGCATCCAGGCGGCGGCCTTTGGCGAGCCCGAGGACATGGTGCGCCCGTATGTGCTCCGCGCGCTTCACCAGCCACATCGCCAGTACTGGATCGGGCTGCTTGACGATCAGCCGGTGGGCATGATGCGGCTGAGTCGCTACGAGCACGAGGCCGACGTTACCGCGTTTGGTGTGCTGCCCGAGCATCAGGGCCGAGGCTACGGGCGGCAGATGCTGCTGGACGCGATCGATCTGCTGCTGGCCGAAGGCTGGGCGCAGATTATGATCGACGTGGTGATCGAGAATCAGAACGCGCTGAAGCTATATCAGTCGTGCGGCTTTCGTCCGGTCACCACCTACGGATTCTACAACCTCGAAGTCTGACTCGCGCCGGGCATGGTCGCGATCTCACCTGACCCCTGTCTTATCTTCTTTTGCTCCCATAACACAGCCGAGCGCTACGAACAAATGCCACTCGCAGATTCGCCACTGGATCTGCGAGTCGGCTGGTGGCATCGGATCTGCTCCCGAAACTGGTTTGTAAGCGGCGATCGTGCCGTTGAAAGGAGCAGAACGTGTCTTCACGCGAACACTCAGCAGAAACACCCAACCCGAATCGCGACGTCGACGCCGAGGCGATCGATCTGGGCGATGATGTACGGCGCACGGCGGGCAGTCAGAATAGCGCGCTCGATGCCCATCCGGCAAGCGGTCTGGAGGGCAGGATCGATGCCGGAACAACCGACCTGGGCGACGATGTGAACCGCACGCCCGGCAACCAGGACAGTATGCTCGGTACGAATCCTGAGTCTGGCCTTGAAGGCGGCATCGATCCGGGCACAACTGATCTTGGCGACGATGTGCGTCGGACCGCCTGATCTGTGATCTAGCTGCGCGGCACAGAACCTGGCACGTGACTTGCTAATAGGCCGCCCTTCGTCTAAAGCTGCGACGATTGCAGCGCATCTAAGGAGGAGGAGCGCATGAAGCGAAGATTACTGAGCTGGATTCTGTGCGGCGTGCTTGCGCTGGGCGCACTCACAGCCTGCGGCGATACCAGCGGCACTGGCGGTACGGGCGGCACAACCGGCGGCGAGACCGGAGCGTCACCATCGGCGTCGCCGTAAGGTGGCACGCAGCGATAGCTCACATTGACTCAGATAAAGCCTCGCTCTGCGCGGTCAGGTTAAAGCATACGCTCAACCGCGCGGAGTGTATCTACTAGCCGATCACTTCCTGGCATTGGCCTGCATTTTGCTGAGCTATGTTGTCGCTGAATCAGCCCGGCGGGGCAGCAGCGTGGCTGACCAAGAAAGGCTAAGGATATGGAAACCCACGGCATTTCCGTTCGATCAATGCGCGCCCTGCGCGGGCCTAACATCCATGCTTACATGCCGGTTCTCCAGATTACCCTTGACATCGGGCCGTACGAAGATCGGCCGAGCACGGCATTTCCTGGTTGCGTCGAACGGCTCACGGCCTGGTTGCCCGGCCTCGAAAAACACGAGTGTAGCGTTGGCCGTCCGGGAGGCTTTGTCGAGCGTCTCAAGAGTGGAACCTATCTCGCACATATTTGTGAGCATATTGCGCTTGAGCTGCAAAATCTGATGGGCTTTAACGTGGCGTTTGGCCGTGCGCGTAGCACCAGTGAGCGCGGCGTGTACACGGTTGTGATCGCCTACAAAGAGGAAGCTCCCGCGCGCACGGCTTTCGAGACGGCGCTTCAGCTGACGCTGGCGGCGCTCCACGACAAGCCGTTTGATGTCCAGGCCGAGCTTGAGCGGCTGCTGGTGCTCGCCGACGAGTATCGCTTCGGCCCCAGCACCGCCGCGATCGTAGCCGCTGCCGAGGCGCGCAACATTCCGATCCTGCGTGTCACCCCGACGAGAAGCCTGGTTCAGCTGGGCTACGGCGTCCACCAGAAGCGCATTCAAGCCTCGGAAACCTCGGGCACCAGCGCGATCGCCGTGGACATGTGCCAGGATAAAGCGCTGACGAATCAGATGCTGCGCGCGGTTGGCGTGCCTGTGCCTGACGGACGAGTCGTGATGTCGGCGGATGATGCCTGGGCTGCCGCCGATGCGATCGGGCTGCCCGTCGTGGTGAAGCCGGCGGCCGGGAATCAGGGCAAGGGCGTGAGCGTCAATCTCACGACCGAGGCCGAGGTTGGCTCGGCCTACGCGATCGCCCGGCGCTACAGCCACGAGGTGCTGGTCGAGCGGATGATCACCGGCGACGACTACCGGCTGCTGGTTGTCAACGGCGAGCTGGTCGCGGCATCCCGTCGCGATCCGGCGCAGGTCGTCGGCGATGGCAGCCACACAATCGTGGAGCTGGTCGAGCAGATCAACCAGGACCCGCGCCGCCGGCCCGGCCACAGCAGCACACTCACGCGCATTGTAATCGATGCGTCGGTCGAGCTGGTGCTGGAGCAGCAGGGCCTGGCGATCGACGATGTGCCCGAGGTCGGAGCGATCGTTAAGCTGCGCACCAACTGCAATCTTTCTACCGGCGGCACCGCGACCGATGTGACCGACGAGGTGCATCCCAGCAACGCGCGGATAGCGCGGCTGGCGGCGCAGATCATGGGCCTGGACGTCGCCGGCATCGACGTGCTCTGCCGTGACATCAGCCGTCCGCTGAGCGAGCAACACGGCGCGATCGTCGAGGTCAACGCCGCGCCCGGCCTGCGAATGCATCTGCATCCAGCCCAGGGCCAGCCCCGCGACGTCGGCCATCCAATCGTCGAGATGCTGTATCCCAAGAGCGCGCCGTCGCGCATTCCGATCATCGCCGTGACCGGAACCAACGGCAAGACCACCGTCACGCGCCTGATCAGCCACATGTACGAGACCGCGCGCGGGGTGGTGGGCATGACCTGCACCGAGGGTCCCTACATCGATAAAGAGCGGATCATGCAAGGCGACTGCTCGGGGCCGCGCAGCGCACGGGCCGTGCTGCTGCATCCTCGGGTCGAGGTAGCCGTGCTGGAGACGGCGCGCGGCGGCATCCTGCGCGAAGGTCTGGCCTTCGACGCGTGCAGTGTGGGCGTGGTGACCAACATTAGCGCGGATCATCTGGGCATCGGCGGCGTTAACACGCTGACCGAGCTGGCGCGCGTCAAGCAGGTGGTCGTGGAGGCGGTGAGTCGCAATGGCGCTGCGGTGCTGAACGCCGACGATCCGCTGGTAGCCGAGATGGCCGCCGCGACCGACGCGGATGTTGTCTACTTCAGCGCCAATCCGCACCAGCATGTGATCACGGCGCATCTGGCGGAGGACGGCCGCGCGGTGCTGGTCGATCAGGGCGCGATCGTGCTGGCGACCGGCGAAGAGCGTATCGAGCTGGTCGAGCTGGAGCGGGTGACGTTTACGGCCGGCGGCAAGATCTGCTTCCAGGTGCAGAACGCGCTGGCGGCGACAGCGGCAGCCTGGGCGGCGGGTCTCAACCCGGCGCTGATCGCGCGGGCGCTGTCGACGTTCACCAGCGATGCCGGTATGACGCCCGGCCGCTTCAATGTGAGCGAGGTTAATGGCGTCGAGCTAATCCTGGACTACGGCCACAATCCGGCGGCAATCCGGGCGCTCGGCTCGGCGGTGCAGGGCCTGGGCCAGCGGCGAACCGTGCTGGCGCTGGCGCTGCCGGGCGATCGGCGCGACGAAGACATCGTTGCCTCGGTCGACGCGACGATTCCGTTCACGGATACCTATGTGCTGTATGAGCTGAACAATCTGCGCGGCCGGGCTGAGAACGAGGTTCGATCGCTGATGCACAGCCGTATTCCACAGGGCACGTCCTGTGAGCAGGCGACCGATCAGCAGGATGCGCTGCTCAAAGCCTGGCACAGCTGCCAGCCCGGCGATCGGCTGGTCTTTATCATCGACGAGGTCGACGAGGTGCTGCCGCTGGTCAACTCGCTGGTCGAGTCGGTGATGATCGATGCGGCGTGCTCGGCTCCGATTAGCGCGGAGGTCGGCGCCTAGCCTTGACGACTGGCTAAAAGGAATTTCCATGCTGACGCTGATTCACGGCGGCGAAGTCTACACGCCCGATCCGATCGGCGTGCAATCGCTGCTCATGGCCGGCGATACGATTCTCAAGATCGGCGAAGTCGATCCGCAGACCGTCCGTGCGCTGGGCGTGCCCTGCCTCACGATCGACGCCTCGGGCTGCGTAGTCGCGCCCGGCCTGATCGATCCGCACGAGCACCTGATCGGCGCGGGCGGCGAGGAGGGCTTTGGCTCGCGACTGCCCGAGGTTGCGCTGGAAGAGCTTCTCCGCGCGGGTATCACCACGGTCATCGGCTGTCTGGGCACCGATATGACCACCCGTCATCTCACGTCGCTGCTTGCGAAGGTGCAGCAGCTTGAGGCTCAGGGCATCAGCGCCTACCTGTACACCGGCGGCTACGCGCTGCCGCCGCAAACATTGACCGGCACAGTCACCGACGATCTGGTGCTGGTTGCCAGCGTGCTCGGCGTGGGTGAGTTCGCGATCGCCGATCCGCGCTGCTCGGAGCCGACGCCGTACGAGCTGGCGCGGCTGGTCTCGCAGGGCATGGCCGGCGGGATGCTCAGCGGCAAGGCCGGCATCACGCATTTTCACGTCGGGCCTGGCAAGAAGCGGCTATCGCTGCTCAGGACGCTGATCGACGATCACGAGGTGCCGGTCGAGTCGTTGTACCCGACGCATATTAACCGCAGCGAGGCGCTGATGGACGAGGCGATCGAGCTGGCTCGGCGCGGCGCGTTCGTGGACCTCGATACTGTCGACGACGATCTGGCGCGGTGGCTGAGCTATTACCGCGAGCACGACGGCCCGTTGGATCGGCTGACCGTTTCGTCGGACGCCCACACCAAGGACGGCAGCCCGGCCAAGCTGCGCCGCAATCTGCTTGGTCTGATTCGCGAGCATGGCTGGACACTCGCCGAGGTTTTGCCGCTGGGTACGCGCAATCCGGCGGCGGTGTTGAAGCTCAAGCGCAAAGGCCGGCTTCAGCCGGGTATGGACGCGGATATTCAGATTCTGCGCCGCGACAGCCTGGATCTGGTGCATGTGTTTGCGCGTGGACGGCAGCTGCTCAAAGATGGGCAGCTCGTCGCGCGGGACGCTGAGGCGGATTCCAGGAGCTGATGCGGCTAGATATAGACACGTCGGAGATTCGTGCAATCACGAGGGAGCATCACGATGAGCAATCAGCCAAAAGGCACGCTGATTATTATTGGTGGCCATGAAGATAAAAAAGGCGATCGTGCGATCCTCAAAGAGGTCGCGCGGCGGGCCAAGCAAGACTCGGGGCGAATTGTGGTTATCACGGTGGCGACTCAAGATCCCGAGGATGTGGCGAAAGATTACCAGAAAGTGTTTAGCGAGCTTGGCGTTAAGCGGGTCGATGTGCTGGATATTCGTGAGCGCGATGAAGCCTACAACCCAGACAATATCGAGAAGATTCTCGGCGCGCGGGTAGTCTTTTTCACCGGCGGCGATCAGCTGCGCATTACCAGCCAGATCGGCGACTCGGATGTGTTCAAGTGCCTGCGTGAGCTGTACCACGACGGCGGAACGATCGTCGGCACGTCGGCGGGCGCGGCTGCCCTGCCCGAGACCATGCTCGTCGGCGGCGCCAGCGATGAATCCAATCGCGTCTCGGCGCTGTCGATGGCGCCAGGGCTGGCGTTTGCGCGTAACGTGGTCATCGACTCGCACTTTGCCGAGCGTGGTCGTATGGGGCGACTGCTGGGCGCGGTAGTGCAGAATCCGCGCAATCTTGGTATCGGTATCGACGAAGATACGGCGATTGTGCTTGAGCGCGACGATTGCTTCTGGGTCGAAGGCTCGGGCGCGGTGTATATCGTGGACGGCCAGAACATCAGCTACTCCAGCCTTTCGGAGGAAAATCCCGAGGGCGTGGTCAGCATCGACGATGTCAAGCTGCATGTGCTCGGCCAGGGCGACCAGTTCGATCTCCACAGGCGGCGTCCGCTCCGTAACGGACACGTCGAGTAGCCGCGATCGTCCTCGGTAGCCGTCAGCGATCTGCTGGCGGCTTGATTGTGTCCGCCTGCTGTCTCCATCGGATACAAAATGGCCTCCTGGTGGTCCGATACACCAGGAGGCCGGAGGATTCGCCACGATGAGCTTCGTGCACGGCGAGATCAGTGGCGAGTGTCGGCTTAGCCGCAGATGGTCGCGCCGCCCGTATGGCGCAGGCAGTTCGGCAGCGCGGCGCGCGGCACAAAGCCCCAGATACCATGCGTCGCATCGTGGACCAGCACCGCGCGGCGATCTTTGGTCACGTAGCGCCAGCCGACGGTCGTGCTGCTGGTGATCGCGATGTTGGCGTACTGGTAGCCGAAGTTGCCGGCGGTGTAGTTGCCGTAGATGCCCCAGGTTCCGGGGTTGACCGGCACGATCGTGCTGTTGTCGCCGCTACACGCATCGCCGGCCGCGCCGCAGTCGTTGACCTGGTAGGCGTAGTAGGTCAGCAGATGATTGCGCGAAGCCGCGCCGCCGCCGCCGCTGTACTTGGGATTCGGGCAGCTCGGCTCGGAGTGGCCGGACTCGCGGCTGCCCAGGTAGTTGCCTTGAATCCAGCCGCAAAGATTGGTAGTGCCGTAGGCGTAGCCCCACTGCCAGAAGCCGTCGAACGGATCTTTCATGTAGAAGCCGTCCGAGATGGTCTTGCCGGCGACATAGGGCGTGTTTTTACCAAAAACGGTGCCGATCACAAAACCGCCGTGGTTCATGCGCACATACATGTTCTGGAGGCTATCCTGCACGCGGTAGAAGCCGGGCGTGGACGGCGCGGCCTGGCTCACGCTCACAGTGAGCATCAGCAGCGCAAAGCACAGCACTATTTTTCGTGGCAGCTTGATCATGTTTGCTCCTTAAGGCTGGACATGTTCTCCAATAACGATCCGACCAATCCGAGCATAACCAGGAACAAAAATCGTCGTTGATCGCGCCTCCTGACTGGCAGCGCGGCGGACGGGTAGCCAGGCAGGCCGATGCAAGACCTGCGACGGATCGATGTGCGTGGACGGCCTGAAGCTCGCGCATCTCCGTGCGCTCAAGGACGAGCGCCTGCGGTGGATGATCGTCGCCGCTGGTGGTTGGGCTTGATTGTTTAGGAGTCGATCGATTCAGGGGGGACAGCGAATCGATACTGCAAGGGAGTGTAGCAAGAAGATCTGAAAAAGATCTGTACAGCTCGGCTGCAAATCTACAAAAGATCTGTAAATATTTAAAAGTGTTAAAACACTGGCGATCACCCAAACGCCAACACCAGCCGCGCCGGGCCTAAACTCCGCTCTTTTTCGCTAGCTTGCGCCCGCTCGATGCATCTACGGTTGCAGCGCTGTAATTTTAGTTTTATGATAGCCTCCAGGCCAGTCGTCTCATGCAGCGCGGCGTAATCTGGCTTCGGGCTTACCATCCCGCTTTCCAGCAATATTCATCAGACGGAATCTGCGATCGGGCTTTCCCGGATCAGGCAACAACTTCAGCACAAACAATATTGCTGGGCTAAGCGCTGGCACGTTATTTGCCACTATGAAGGACTGCATTTCATGGCTAATAAACAGAACAGCGTAGCTTCGGTGAAGCGGTAAACATCCTCTAGCGCCGCTTCGATAGAATCTAGCGCCAGTTGCTACTGAGAGGAGGAAGGCCCGGCGTAAAGATCGGCCCAAACTCACCGAACCTGCTTCTCGACGACCGGCAATCCAGGCGAGAAGATCGTAGTGTTGATAAACCAAGGCGTAGAACGAACTACGAAAGGATGCGACGATGAATCCATCTACGTACGGCCGCTGGTGGCGAGGTGTGGCGCTGCTTACATTGATGAGTCTCCTGCTTGCTGCGTGTGGCGGCACCGATGCGGGACAGCCCGGCGCGGCGAGCCCGGCAGCATCCGGCGCGGCAAGTCCGGCAGCATCCGGCGCGGCAAGCCCGGCAGCCTCAGCTGGTGGAGCCGAGACCGGCGGCGCGAAGCTCAACCCCGATGTATCCGGCACGGTGAACTTCTGGCACTTCTGGGGCTCTCCCGTTCGGCGTAACGCGATCCGCCGTGTGATCGCCATCTGTAATCAGAAACTTCCCAATATCAAAGTCACCGAAACCTTCAAGCCCTTCGGCGATATCTGGACCGCCAACATCGCGGCGGTGGCGGCCGGCTCCGGCATGCCCGACGTGATCGTCGAGGATCGTCCGCAGCTGCCGCTACGCGCTAAGGATCAGGTCGACGAGAACTTGCAGGAGCTAGCGACTCGCGACGGCATCGACGGCAGCGCGTTCTGGCCATTCACCTGGCAGCAGACGCTGTATGAGGATCAGACCTACGGCATTCCCTACGAGACCGACGTGCGCGTGCTCTACTGGAACAAGAATGCCTTCAAAGAGGTCGGTCTCGATCCCGAGAAGCCGCCGACGACCTGGGCCGAGGTCGAGCAGTACGCCGACAAGCTCGACAAGAAGAACGAGGACGGGACCTACGCCCGTATCGGCTTCCATCCCGAGCTGAATGCACGCACCGAGGCCTTCGGCTATACCAACGGCGTGGAGTGGATCAGCCAGGACGGCAAGCCGCAGATCAACAGCCCCGAGGCCGTCGAGACTGTGGAGTGGGTCAAGAAGTGGGTCGATCGCTACGGCGGCTGGGAGAACTTCCAGAAGTTCCGCGGTGGCTTTGCCGCGCCGCCGCAGGATGCGTTCATGTCGGGCAAGGTCGCGATGTTCACCGACATCAACGGCTACACCTCGCAGCTGGATTTCTACCGCCCGCGTGTGACCAATGCCGAGGGCAACCAGGAAGAGATGACCTGGGGCGTGAGCTATCTGCCCTACAATAAGGAGCGCGGCTCGACCAGCGGCGGCTTTGCGCTGTCGATCCCGCGCGGCGCGCCGAATAAGGATGCCGCCTGGGAGTTCATCAAGTGCGCGACCGGTCCTGACGCGCAGGCGTCCTGGGCCCGCGATACCTACGCCATGCCCGCCAATCAGGCCGCTGCCAACGATCCGGTTCTAACGGCCGATCCGCGCTGGCAGTTCTTTGTCGAAGCTATGGAGCACACCAGCGGCGGCGTGTATCTGCCGGAGTATCCCAACTGGAAAGAGCAGCTTGAGCAGCGCTACGAGAAGATCTGGACCGGCGAGCTAGAGCCCAAGGCTGCGCTCGACGAGGCCCAGGCTGCTATCGACGCGCAGGTCAATAAATAACAGTCAGTACCGGGGACGAGGTCGGGCGGTTTACCGAATGGCCTCGTCTCACCGCCGGCTTCCGAAAGGAGAACTCGATGGCTCAAGCGATCCAGCGTCAGGATGTCGCGCAGCGTAGAATGTTTTGGCGTCCCGCGACGCGAGAGGCGCTCACGGGCTGGCTCTTTGCGCTGCCCTGGATCATCGGCTTTCTCGTCTTTACGGCAGGACCGATGGTCTTTTCGCTCTACACCAGCTTCACGGCCTACAACATTACCACGGCTCCGGTCTGGGTCGGCACCGAAAACTACCAGGAGCTCTTCAGCGATCCGCGCTTCAAGATCAGTCTGCTCAACACGTTCTGGATGGTTGCGGTAAAAATCCCGGTCGTGGTGGTCGCCTCGATCGCGATCGCGCTGCTGCTGAACATGGATCTGCCCGGTGCCAAGACCTTTCGCGCGATCTTTTACCTGCCCAACGTGCTGGCGGGTGTCGCGGCGATCTTTCTCTGGCGCTGGATTCTCGCTCCCGAAGGCCTGCTCAATCGGTCGCTAGCGCTGGTCGGTATCAGTGGCCCGGCCTGGTTTTTCGATCCGGCCTGGACCAAGCCCGGCATCGTGGTGATGGGCATGTGGTGGATCGGCGGCAATATTCTGATCTACCTGGCCAGCCTCAAAGGGATTCCCGCCTCACTTTACGAGGCCGCCGCGATCGATGGCGCGACCGGCTGGAGCAAGACCCGCTACATCACGCTGCCGATGCTCTCGCCGACGATCTTTTTTCAGGTGGTGACCGGCATTATCGGCGCGTTCCAGATCTTCACCACGGCCTACATTATCTCGGGCCAGAACGGCGAAGATGTGGGTAAGGGCGGCCCCAGCCAATCGCTGCTGTTCTACGTGCTGTATCTGTACAATCGCGCGTTCGGCAAATCCGGGCCGGGCGGCTTTCAGATGGGCTATGCTGCGGCGATGGCCTGGATTCTGTTTCTGATCATCCTGGCGATTACGCTGCTCCAGCTCTGGCTCGCTCGACGCTGGGTTTATTACGAGTCGGAACAGCAGTAGGAGGTAGCTGATGGCTGTTGTTGTTGAACAAACTCCACGCGCCGATGCGCTCCGCCAGGATTCCGGCCGTCGCTGGCGTCGGCTCTCGATCGGCGAGATACTCGCGCTGCTGCTGCTGCTGGGCCTGAGCTTCCTGTTCCTGGTGCCGTTTTTCTGGATGCTCTCGACCTCGCTCAAGGATGTGCGCGATCTGTTCGATTCGAGCTGGATTCCTTCGCGGCTGGCCTGGGAAAACTACCGCGATGCGTTTAGCTTCGGCTTGTGGCGGCGCTGGACGATCAACACCGTGATTATCACTATTGTCTCGGTGGTGGGCACACTGCTCTCGACCTCGCTGGTGGCCTACTCGTTCGCGCGGCTGCGCTGGCCGGGTCGCGATCTGCTCTTCTCGCTGGTGCTGGCGACGATGATGCTGCCCGGCATTGTGACGATGATTCCGCAGTTTATTTTGTTCTCGAAGCTGCCCGCGTTCGGCTTCCAGGGCTCGCAGGTCTGGACCGACACATTTTTGCCGCTCACAGTGCCCGCGTTTACCGGCAACGCGTTCTATATCTTCCTGCTGCGGCAGTTTATGCGCGGCATTCCGATGGAGCTTTCCGAGGCCGCCAGGATCGACGGCGCGTCTGAGCTGCGCATCTGGTGGAGCGTGGTGATGCCGCTGACCAAGCCCGCGCTGGCCGCGATCGCGATCTTCACGTTCCAGTTCACCTGGGAAGACTTTATCGGCCCGCTGCTCTATCTCCAGCGCGAGGAGATGTACACCTTGCAGCTCGGCCTGCGTCAGTTCGAGTTCGCGGCGGGCGGCGCTCCCGCGTGGAACTGGCTGATGGCGGCAAGCCTGGTGGTGATGCTGCCGGTCGTCGTGATCTTCCTGCTCTTCCAGCGCTACTTTATCGAGGGCGTGACGCTGACGGGAATGGGAGGGAGGTAAAGGAACAAACGAATAAACGAAGAACCTAGAACCCAGAACCTAGAACCGGGGACGAGAACAAGAGAGCAAGGAACAAAGACCCAAGAACAAAGAGCAAAGAATAGAGAAGTACCGCTACTCCCCTTCTCCTGTTGCAACCGAGGCGGACGCCAGCCGAGCTTCGGGACAAGGGGCCGGGGGATGAGGGCCTGCTCACGAACAACAGAACAAAATCATAGTGCCGAACCTCTTTGGTCGCTTGGTCGCTTGTTCCTTTGTTCACTTATCGCTTCTCAGCGGCACGAAGCTTGCGGTCGCTAGGCTGAGATTTATACAGGAGGGAGCGTGTATGACTCACCACGATACACACAGCCAGGAAGACGAGCAGACCGCAGGCGCGCCCGGCAAGCCAAGCCAGGCCGAGGGCGAGCGCAACCCGGGTGCGCAGGGCGATCAAACGCAGTCGCCGGGCGGCAAGCCGAGCCAGGCCGAGGGCGAGCGTGAAACTGTCGAGGAAGATTTGAATCAGTCGTAGCGTGGCCGGCATATTGAGCGACGCGCTAGACCATCCAGACACAACAATGCCCCTGCCGGCTGAAGCAGGGGCATTCTGCTGGGCGAAAACAGGAGCTAGAGCAGCTGCATCACAGCGCGATCGATGACCAGCGCGGCGAACAGCAGCGCCAGGTAGAGCAGTGAGTATTTGTACAGCTTCCAGGCCGTACCGGTGCCGGGCGTGCGGAACAGCGTATAGGCGTCGCGTAAAAAGATAATGCCCAGCAGCGTGGCGATTACCAGATAGACCGGACCCGCCAGCCCCAGCGGCGTGAGCACCAGTGTGAGCGCGATCATCAGCAGCGTGTAGAGCAGGATCTGCCACTTGGTCTCGGCCTCGCCGCGCACGACGGGCAGCATCGGAATGCCGGCGCGGGCATACTCGGTGCTGCGCAGCAGCGCCAGCGCCCAGAAGTGCGGCGGCGTCCAGTAGAAGATGATCGCAAACAGCAGCAGCGCCTCGACGCCGATGTTGCCACGCACGGCGGCCCAGCCCACCAGCGGCGGGATCGCGCCGGCTGCTCCGCCGATCACGATGTTTTGCGGCGAGGTCCGTTTGAGCCAGCGCGTATAGATCACCACATAGTAGAGCGTGCCGACCATCGCCAGGACCGCTGAGAGCAGATTTGCCGCCAGGTAGAGTACCACAAACGCGATCAGATTCAGCGCCAGGCCGAACACCAGCGCGTGATGCGGCTGCATCCGATCATTGGGGATCGGGCGCTGTTTGGTTCTTGACATAATCGCATCTACATCGCGATCCATGTACATATTGATCGCGCCCGCGCCACCAGCCGCCAGCGCCCCGCCGACGAGCGTCCACACAATCAGATTAATAAACCCAAGCAGCGATTGCTGGCCCTGGTAGGCGATCAGCATCGGCACCAGCGTTGTCAGCAGCAACAGCGAAATGATGCGCGGCGTGGTAAGCGTCACATAATCCTTAACGACTCCGCGCCAGCCTAATGCAGGGCTGTTCATCTACCTCTCCTCGAACGGACGTGGCGAACCACAGCCAGATTGATCACTTGACAACACCATCGTCTCAACTGCAACCGGCTCGGCAACCGAGCGTAGCATGCTGTTTCCTTAGCTAGAGATATTTTGGTCGGTCACAGCCGACGTGCAATCTGCGGCGTAGTATAACGCCAATCGGTCGATACAGACAAGGTCGACGCCATGATTGGCGACTTGCTGCTCGCCTTGCATCTGCCGCCGCGTTCGATCCCAAGATTCCCATTATAGGGTATTGAACTGGAAGCGGCGCGTCAACCGGGTTAAGCACGGATTTCATAGCTCAGTTCAGCGCCGGAGTCTGCGCTCGGACACGCCTGGCTGAAACTATAGATTGGAAAGGATACGCTGCCGCGCAGCTTTGTGCTACCATGTAGACGAAATCGAAAGTTAATCCGGCTACCGATAATCTTTATTCTCTCACATCACAAGAAGCCATGAGGAACAACGCATGAACGAGCCAACGTCAAAGGCCGAGCTGTTGGCAGCCATCAACACGGAGCACGAGCGTCTCACCGCAGCTCTCAGCGGGCTGACGGACGAGCAGCTGGTGCAGGCCGGCGTCGAGAGCGATTGGTCGGTCAAAGATGTGCTGGTCCATGTCACCTGGTGGGAGCAGTGGATGGTCCAGAAGCTCGATGTGCTGGCCCGTGGCGATAAAATCCCGAGGTTGCTGCGGCCCGACGAAGATCAGGACGCCGGGCTTGCGCGCTTGAACAGCGAGATCTTCGCCGCCAGCCGCAACCAACCGCTTGACGAGGTCCGTGAAGCCTTTGATCGATCGTTTCAGCAGGCCGTGGCAGCGGTAACCGCGCTCTCGGAGCATGACATCTTCGATCCTGAAGGATTGGGCGGTAGCTTAGGCGAAGCGCCGCTGCATCTGATCGCGTCGGATACCTACGAGCACTATGAGGAGCACAGCGCAACGATTCGCCGCTGGCGCGATACAATCAACACCTCTACGCATTGAAGCTTTGATTTTGAGCGGGCGTCTGCGCGGAACATTTGGCGGGCGCTCTGAGGAACAACGCATGAAACTTGGGCGATTTGCTTCGTACTGCTGGGCGGTTCTCGCCTACAATCTGGGAATTATTCTATGGGGCGCGTATGTGCGCGCCTCCGGCTCCGGCGCCGGATGCGGCAGCCACTGGCCCCTGTGCAACGGCGAAATCATTCCACGCAACCCGCAGATCGAAACCGTGATCGAATTTACGCACCGTGTGAGCAGCGGTCTGGCCCTGATCATGATCGCCGTGATGTTTGTCTGGGCTTTTCGCACCTATCCCAAGGGCCACACCGTGCGCTTGGGCGCGGCACTGTCGAGCTTTTTTATAATTACCGAGGCGCTGGTAGGCGCTGGTCTGGTGCTGTTCGAGCTGGTGGCGGACAACGCCTCGATCGCGCGGGCGCTCTTCATGGCGGTCCACCTGGCCAACACCTTTTTGCTGCTGGGCGCGCTCACGCTCACAGCCTGGTGGGCTTCCGGCGGCAGCGCGATCCGGCTGCGCGACCAGGGCTCGTCGCTGGTGCTGCTGGGATTGGGGCTGCTTGGAATGCTGGTGCTGGGCGTCAGCGGCGCGGTGACGGCGCTCGGCGACACGCTGTATCCTGCCTCCTCGCTGGCTGAGGGTCTGCGCCAGGATCTATCGCCGACGGCGCATTTTCTGATCCGTCTGCGCGTGCTGCACCCGACGATCGCGATCGGCATGGGCCTGTATCTGGTGTTCGCGGCAAGCTGCATCAGCGTGCTGCGTCCCGACTTGCAGACCAAGCGCTTTGCGCGGGGCATTGTCGTGCTGTTTCTGGTACAGCTGGGCGTTGGCGCGCTGAATGTGTTTCTGCTCGCGCCGATCTGGATGCAGCTGGTGCATCTGCTGCTGGCGGATTTCGTCTGGATCAATCTGATGCTGCTGTCGGCCTCTGCGTTTGCCGAGCGTCCCGCCGAGGAGTCGCTGCTGCACCCGGAGGATAGCCGGCTGCCGCAGCCTGAGCACGCAGTCTAGAGATCGTCGTTCTCGTCCTGCTCAGCGGCGGCTGACGATCCCAATTGGCGGATCAGGTTTAGCGCGGGATCGACCTCGATCTCGCCGTACTCAGGAAAATCGATCAAAACCTGCTCGCGACCATCTACAACGCTGCTTGCCCGCACGGTGCCGATGCCATAGGGCAGGCACTGGACGCGCTCGCCGATATGAAATCTCAGCTCGACCGGCTCTGCTGGGGCCGGTCGTTGTGTGCGCGGCGTAGTGGCTGGGCGCTGGCTGGCCTCGCGCTCCTCGCGCAGTCGCCGCATCCGCGCGATCATCGCGTTGACGTCCGCCTCGGGCTCGGGCGCTGCCGGTTTCTGCGGCACAGGCGGCACAGGTCTGCGCGGCTCGCCCTGGGGCGGCGCGGGCGGCTCCTGTCGTTGCTGCGGTCGCTGTGAGCGCTGGTCGGCCGGATCACGACGATTGACGGGCGGGTCGACGCGCCGCGACGG
>DASWTW010000365.1:0-3179 GCA_036401895.1 Herpetosiphonaceae bacterium
AAGGCCGCGATCTCACCAAGCTGAACGGCAACGAGATGCGCCGCACGCGCCGCGATGTGCAGATGATCTTCCAAGATCCGTATGCCTCGCTGAATCCGCGCATGACCGTCGGCGACATTATTGGCGAGCCGATCAAGGTGCATAACCTGCGCAAAGGCGCCAAGGCTGTTCGCGATCGTGTGCAGGAGCTGCTCCAGCTGGTCGGTCTGAACCCGTACTTCATCAACCGCTATCCGCACGAGTTCTCCGGTGGCCAGCGGCAGCGTATCGGTATTGCCCGCGCGCTGGCCGTGGAGCCGGATTTCGTGGTCTGCGACGAGCCGGTCTCGGCGCTCGACGTGTCGATCCAGGCGCAGGTGATCAACTTGCTCGAAGATCTGCAAGATCAGCTCGGCCTGACGTATCTGTTCATCGCGCACGGCCTGAGCGTGGTCAAGCATATCAGCGATCGCGTGGCGGTGATGTATCTGGGCCGGATCGTGGAGCTGGCCGACAGCATCGAGCTGTATCGACAGCCGCTCCATCCCTACACCCAGGCGCTGCTCTCGGCGGTGCCGATCCCCGACCCGGTGATCGAGAAGAAGCGCCAGCGTATCATCTTGCAGGGCGACGTGCCGAGCCCGATCAATCCGCCGCCCGGCTGCCGCTTCCACACACGCTGCCCGATCGCGATCGACAAGTGCCGCGTCGAAGATCCGCCCTTCATCGACTACGGTGGCGGTCATTTCGCGGCCTGCTGGCGCGCGCGTGAGGTCAACGATTTGCTGCCCAACCAGGCGTCAGAGGCTGATGTCGCGAATAAGACTGGCGCGCCGGTGGCGTAAGGAACAAAAGACCAAGGAAACAAGGGAACAAAGGGGAGACAGAGAACCGAGAACCAAGAACCGGAGAGAACAAAGAGCAGAGAACAAAGAGCAAAGAATCTCCACCGTTCCCCCTTGCCTACGGCGAAGCCGGAAGCCCGGCTGAGCGTGGAACAGGAGGCCAGGGGGTGAGGGCCTGGTATCGGTCAGGGCTAAGAACCAAGGATCGCTGCGATTCTTGGTTTTTTGCTGCGCCTAACAGTTTCCGAATGAGGATAGGTGAATTTGTTATAATACGCAAGTCTGTTCTAACTAAACATTAGCCAAAGATCAAGCAAACAAGCGAATACGAACATAGCAATATTTTACGAATTTACCTTTTGTTCTTTTGTTTCTTTGTTCCTTTGTTCTGCCTATTAAGGACTGCCGATGGTTCCCGAAAAGCTTCAGCTGCGGAATTTTATGTGCTACGGCGAGGACGTTCCGCCGCTGCAATTTGCCGGGCTGCATGTCGCGTGTTTGTCCGGCCAGAACGGCGCGGGAAAGTCGGCGCTGCTCGATGCTCTGACCTGGGCGCTGTGGGGGAAGGCCCGCGCCAAAAGCGACGACGATCTGATCACGCTTGGCCGCGAGGAGATGGAGGTCGTGCTTGAGTTCATGCTCGACAATCAGCTCTACCGCGTGATCCGGCGGCGTAAGCGCGGCAAACGGGCCGGTGTGACGACGCTCGATTTTCAAGTACGTGAGCGTGACGGCTCCTGGCGCAGGCTTTCCGGCGATACGATCAGCGAGACACAAGCCGAGATCAACCGTGTGCTGCGCATCGAGTACGATACGTTTATCAACTCGGCGTTTCTGATCCAGGGCCGCGCCGACGAATTTACTGGCCGCAAGCCCGCCGAGCGCAAGCAGGTGCTGGCCGATATTCTTGGCCTTGCCGAGTATGAAGATCTGGAGCGCCGGGCCAAAGAGATCGTTAACGAGCGCACCAAAGATCTCGATGTGGTCCAGAGCTATATCGTGCGGCTTCAGGCCGAGGTCGAAGAGCGGCCGGTGCTTGAGCAGCTGCGCGACGAGGCTCAGGAGCGCGTGGCGACGCTGCAAGAAGAGCTACAGGATCACGAGTCCGGCATCGGCGAGCTGCGCGAGCAGGCGGCTCAGCTGCGCGAGTCCAGCGCGCGTCGGGATGCGCTGTCACAGGCGGTGGCGCAGAGCGAGCGAGCCCAGCGCGAGCTGTACGGCCAGATCGCGCGCTTGCAGGCCGAGATCGCGACCTTCGAGTCGGTGATTGCGCGGCGAGATGAGATCGAGCAGGGCCGTGAGCAGCTGCGGGCGGCACAGACCGCGCTGGAGGCGATGGATCTGCGCCGCGAAGAGGCTTACCGGCTCAAAGAAGAGTTCAATCACTGGCAGAAGAAGCTTGACACGCTGCGCCATCAGCTGGAGCTTGAGCAGCGCGGAGTGCAGGAGCAGCTATCGCAGCTCGATAGCCAGATCGCGCGCCGCGCCACAGCCCAGGCCGATCGCGCGGGGCTGGCCCAGCAGCTAGCCGAGCTACAGGCGCTGCAAACGCAGCTGGCGGCGCTCAAAGACGACGAGTCGCGGCTCAATCAGCAGCAGGCGATGCTGCTTGAGCTTCAGGTCGAGACGACTCGGCTGCAAGGTATCATCAACGTGCAGCGCGACTCGCTGCTTGGCGTGCAGCAGGAGCATCAGCGGCGAGCCGTCGAGCTGGTGGCGCAGACCGAGCTGCTGCCTGAGATCGAGCGGCAGCTGCGCGACCTGCGCAGTGAGCTGAGCGGCTTTCAGGCTCGCGAAGATGAGCTAGTCACCCGGCGCGATGATCTGGCGGTGGCGATGCAGCGTCAGGGCGAGCTTCAGGCCGAGCAAAAATCGGTCGAGAACGAGGGCAAGGAGATCAACAATAAGCTCAAGCTGATCGAGCATGGCGACAGCACGTGTCCCGTGTGTGAGAGCGCGCTGGGCACGACCGGTCTCTCGCGCCTGACGCATCAGTACCACGAGCGCCGCGATGCGCTGCGTCAGCGAGTGCTGGATCTGCGCCAGGAGCAGCGGGAGAACGACAGCGTGATCCAGGAGCAGCGCGCCGCGATCGAGCAGCTTGAGCAGCTGCTGGCCCGTCGTCCACAGGTCGAGGCGAGTCGGGCCATGCTTGAGCTTCAGCAGACACAGGCGAACGAGGCTCAGACGAAGCTGAACGATGTTGACCAGACGCTGCAGGCCGTCGAGCTACAGCTGGAGCGCCGCGATTATGCCCACGAGGAGCAGCGCCAGCTCAAGGAGCTTGGCCGGCAGCTCAAGGAGCTTGGCGACCTGGCGACGATCAAGCGGCAGCTGGCGCAGATCCGGGCGGAG
>DASWTW010000366.1:0-2047 GCA_036401895.1 Herpetosiphonaceae bacterium
CAAGGCCCAGGGGCAGGACGCCGCAGCCCAGCGCGCCTATGAACAGGCGTTGACGATCTCTCGGCGGGTGCTGGGAGCCGATCACCCCCACACCGCGCGCAGCCTGCGTGCCTTGGGCGTGGTCCTCCAGATTCAAGGGCAGTACGCCGAAGCCCAGCGCGCCTATGAACAGGCGTTGGCTAGTCTGGAGCGCGTGCTGGGGACCGACCATCCCGACACTGCCTGGGGCCTCTTCAACCTGGGCGATATATTCATGGTCCAAGGGCACTACGCTGAAGCCCAGCGCGCCCATGAACAGGCGTTAGCGATCCTGGAGCGCATGCTGGGAGCCGATCATCCCCACACTGCCGAAAGCCTCCATCAACTCGGCGTGGTGTTCATGGCCCAAGCACGGTACGCCGAGGCGCAGGACTCCCTGGAGCAGGCCGTGGCCATTCGGCAGCGGGTCTTGGGGGCAGACCATGCCGACACCGCGCGGAGTCTGCGCGCGTTGGGTGAACTCCTACATGCGCAGGGGGATACGGCGCGGGCACACAGCTCCCTGGACCAGGCAGTGGCGATCTGTACACAGCGGCTCGGCACGGGACATCCCGACACCGCTGCAAGCCTCCACCAGCTCGGTCGCGTGCTGCACACGCAAGGACAGGACGCGGAAGCACGGCGCGCCCTGGAGCAGGCGGTGACGATCTATGCGCAGGCGTTCGGTCCAGGTCATCCGGACACCCAGCGGGTCCGAGCGAGCTTGGCAGCGCTGGAGGAACACCACGGAGAACGCGAACCGCATTGATCGTCATCCTGATCGACGCTCCCGATAATATACCTGCGTGTTGAAAAACCCTTGAAGAGCGGAATCGTGGTTCGTGTGATCGGACCAACTCAGCGCTTGCTTGTCTTATGGGCTACCAGCTCAGGCTGCTGATCCGTGCTCCAGATCCCGGAATCGCCACCCCGCCGGCTCCGCTTGGCCAGGGTCGGCGTCCCCAGCCCCAGCGCTGGAGCAAGCGCTTGAGATTGTGCCCCGTCGCAATCAGCAGACTCTCGATATTGACCTTGGGCAAGGTCCGCAAGCGAAACCGTTCCAGCCCGTGCCACGCCTTCGCCTCACCAAACAGCGGTTCCACCCAGACCGTGCGTTTCCGCATCGCCTTTTTGTACGGTTCTGTCTGATGGGAGGCGCGCACCCGATCGATCTGCTCCTCATCAAAGCTCCGGCGCACCATACGCCCCCGTGCACTCGTCGTGCATTTCGCGTTGAGCGGACAGGCGTTGCATACGGTGGCAGCAGCTCGGTAGTAGATGACGCGTTGGGTGAAGTGGGTCGTGTGATAGGGCAGCACTGCCCCGGCGGGACACGTGTAGCTATCGGCCTGCGGATCGTAGGTGAAGGCCTGCTTCCCAAAGAACGGCGTCCGCGCATCGAAATCGGGCAAGGGGACATACGCCCGCATCCCAGCCGCTTCGAGGGCCACAATCATCTCAGCCGTGCCGTAGGTCGTGTCGCCCGTGACCTGACGCAGTGGGAGGTGCCAGCGAAAGCGCGCCCACCACAGGAGATCGAGCAGCGGCTGGTTCTCCATGACTTCGGACGGTGTGACGAGGACGGCGAGAATAATGCGGGCTTTGCCGCCATCGACGCCATAATGCGTATGATAGCCGAGACAGGCGCCGCCGCCTTGCTTGTGCATCAGCGTCGCGTCCGGGTCGGTCGGACTGACGCACACATCGGCGATCCGCTGATAATGCCCACGCGTTTCCGTGCGATCTGGGCGTCCCAGCGCGGTGATCCAGGTGTGACCGGAGCGTGGAGCCGGAGCAAGGGTGGGCGACGGATCGATGGCGCGGCCTGGGAAGGGGCTCGGCAGCGGCTGGTCTACCGATGCCGGCACAGCGGCAGCAGCTTCGGCCTCGGGGAACAAGATTGCCAGATGATTCGCGAGCGCTTCCTGATAGAACCGTGGCACCATCCGATCGCGATCCGCAGTGGCCTCCACCTGCGTGGCAGCGAAGTACAATTCGGCACCCCACACACGACCGGCGTGGCGACATT
>DASWTW010000367.1:0-3216 GCA_036401895.1 Herpetosiphonaceae bacterium
TGCCGGCGGTCAGGAGCCAGTGCTGCTCGGCGGCGGTCAGCAAGGGCAGCCGAACAATCGCCTGGTCCGGCGCGGCGACGATCCCCGCCAGCAGCGTCTCGTAGTGCCCCAGCAGCCGCTCGATCGTCGCGGCCTCGAACAGATCCGTCTTGTACTCGGCGACGGCGCGCAGTCCATCCGGCGTCTCGGTAAGCGACAGCATCAGATCAAACTTCGAGGTCCCATTATCGACCCGTAGAAACTCGATTTCCAGATCATGCTGTCCTTGCGCGGGAACTGGCGCATTCTGCAAGATGAACATCACCTGGAACAGCGGCGTGCGGCTCGTATCACGGGGCGGGCGCAACTCCTCGACCAGCTGCTCAAAGGGTACGTTCTGGTGCGCGTAAGCCCCAAGCATCACCTCCCGTATCCGCTGCAAAAGCTCGCGGAAGGTCGGATTACCGGAGAGATCGGTGCGCAAAGGCAAGGTGTTGAGGAAGAAGCCCATTAACTCTTCGATCTCAACAAAATCGCGGTTGGCGATCACGGAGCCTGTGATGATGTCCTCTTGACCAGTATATCGGTAGAGCAACGTTTGAAAGGCAGCAAATAGCGTCATAAAGAGCGTGGTGCCTTCGGCTTGGCTCAAAACATTGAGCTTCTGGGAAAGCGCCGCTGGGAATTGATGGTAGGCAAACGCGCCCTGGTAGCTCAACACCCGTGGCCGCGGATGATCGGTTGGCAGTTCCAGCACAGGCAGGGTACCACCGAGTTGGCGCCTCCAATAGGCCAGCTGCTCCTGGAGCAGATCGCCCTGTAGCCATTGACGCTGCCAGATCGCAAAATCGGGGTATTGAATCGGTAACTCGGGCTGCGGTGAGGGCCGATCGTTGACGAAGGCATCATACAGCACGGTCAACTCGCGCAAAAACAGACCAACAGACCATGCGTCGAAGACGGCGTGGTGGATATTCAGTAGAAATACATGCTCCTGATCGGGCAGACGCAGCAGCGCGGCGCGCAGCAGCGGGGCCTTCGTCACGTCGAAGCGGAACTGGGCGTGCTCCATGGTCAGGCGCTGCACTTCCGCCTCATGACCGGTGAGCGGCAAATGACGTAGATCGGTCACAGGCAGCGGCACGGCCAGCGGCGGCACCACGATCTGTTGCGGCTGGCCGTTCACCACCCGCAAGCTCGTGCGCAGCGACTCGTGGCGACGCACGATCTCGTTGAGGCTACGCTGAAGTTCTGGAACCTGCAGCTGGCCCTTGAGTCGTACCGCGAAGGGAATATTCGAAGCGGGATTGCCAGGGTCCCATTGATCCAGAAACCACATGCGCTCCTGTGCCAGCGTAAGCGGAATAACAGCGTTCGGATCGCGGCGAGGGATCACCCGTTGGCTGGTGGTATCGACCCCTTCTTCTTCAAGAAGATAGGCAAATAGCTCAAGATCCGCGGCTGAGAGGCCACTAATCGATGGCAGGCCGTCACTTTGCATACTCAATTGCCTCACTTTGCTTGCTTCTTTAGGAGCGCTTTTTGTCGATCCACCGGCGACAGGTTTCTAACGCCCTCGCGCATGTACTCACTCAGCCATACCAGCACTCTGGCTGCGCTCGCGCCGCTTCTGGTCCAGCAACTGGAGTTTCTCTTCAGCCGACGCATTGCGCAGGCGGTGCAGCACACGGGCGATCTTCTCGGTCTGGCCCGGACGTGTCTCGTGGACGATGATCAACTCAGCCATCGCCGCCACGGTAGTTGCCTCGAACAATCCGCGCATCGGCAGATCCACCTTGAAGATCTCACGCACTCTTGTAATCAACCGTGCCGCGCTGAGCGAGTGTCCGCCAAGCTCAAAAAAATCGTCATGCACGCTGATTCGCTCGTGGCCAAGGATGGTCACCCAGATGTTCGCTAACTCTTCCTCGATCGGTGTGCGTGGCGCAACAAACGGCGCGGCACTGGTCCCATCGATTCCTTTGGAAGTAGCTGTGGTCAAAATGTCCATCGTGCCATCGGCGCGGTAGCGCGCACGGCGATCCGTTTTGTACAGGTATGCGCCGGGCGCGTCGCTAAACAGGTGCGGCACGGCCCGAGCAGGATCATGCTCAAGGCCGGGCGGATTATCCGTGGATACTGCGACGTTGCTAATGTATAAATCGCCGGGTACACCAATCGGCGCAAGCTGTAGGTTGCTGTCGAGCAGATAGATTTGCGCATCGCTGTTCCAGGCCAGGAGTTGCTGCTGCTCCGCCGTCGTTAGGATCGGCAGTGTCGAAATCCGCCGATCTGGATCGGCGATAATGCTTTGGAGTAGTGTGTGATAGTGCTCCAACAGGCGTGTGATAGTGGCTGCGTCAAACAAATCGGTGTTGTAGAGCAGGGTCGCGCTGAGACCCTCCTCGCTCTCGCGGATCGATAGCGACAGATCGAAGCGCGCCACGCCCAGATCCACATTGATCGCCTGCAACGTCAGACCGCCCTGCTTCACTGCCTGCCGGGGCGCATTCTGGAGCGCGAACATGACTTGAAAGAGCGGACTACGGCTCATACTCTGGCCGGACTGAAACTCTTCGACCAGGCGCTCGAAGGGCAGCTCCTGATGCTCATAGGCCCGCAGCGTCGTCGCGCGCACCCGCCCGATCAGCTCGCGAAAGGTGGGGTCGCCCGACAGATCGCCGTGCAGCACCAGCATGTTGTTGAAAAAGCCAATCATGCCCTCCAATTCATCCTGGTTGCGGTTGGCGATCGGCGATCCAACTACAATATTCGGCTGACTGGTGTAGCGATGGAGCAGCGTTTGGAAAGCGGCGAGCAGCGTCATAAACAGCGTGCCGCCTTCCTGCCTGCTCAGGTCGAGCAGCGCGTCGGCGAGCGGCCTGGAGATGTGCAGCGGCTGCTTGGCGCCATTCGCGGTGAAGCTTGGCATAGACGAGCGCTGATGGTCGGTTGGTAGATCAAGCGCCGCGACTGCGCCATCTAACGCGGTTTTCCAATAGGCCAGATGTTGCTCAAGCAGAGCTCCTTGAAGGTGTTGTCGTTGCCAGGTGGCATAATCAGCGTACTGGATCGGCAACTCCGGCAGCCAGGTCCTCTCCGGGTGTGGCGCGCCTGCGACGAAGGCGGGATACAGCGCCACGATCTCACGTAGCATGATGCCCATCGACCAGCCATCGAAGACGATGTGGTGGAGCGTCACCGCCAGGATGTGGCTTTGCTTGCCGAGACGCACCA
>DASWTW010000368.1:0-34814 GCA_036401895.1 Herpetosiphonaceae bacterium
AGCTCCTCTAGAATCGTAGTCAAAGCATGCTCAGCATCCCAGCATGTAAGACGCCATAAGCTCCGCAAATCGGAAGATTTGCTCAAAGTCTTCCAATCAATTGTGCTATCCATTTCGATCCAACGTAATAAATTGTGAAAATCAGGACTTTCCATCAATTTACTGGAGTATAGATGTATCTATTCTGATGAAAGCTGCTGCCTGATTTGTTTCTCAAGTTCTCGTGCTCGTTCAGAAGTAATGTGTAATCGTAGACGGGCAAACGACGGAAAGCAGAGGCCTTTCTTGTTCGTGTTCGTACCGTGAAATGTCACCCAATATGTGGGATAACTCTGCCACATCTCCTTCGTGACGTAGTGGCATGCCACTACGTTGAGCCAGCTCACTGTAGGTAATCAGGGCTTCCGATGAGTCGGCGGCAGATTGAGCAATCTGAATCAACATATCACGGGCTACACGAGAAAATGCCATCTTCTTGGTCCTCTTCTATGATAGCGTGTACAACGTCAGATGAACAATACGCTGGAGAAATTTCTACCCGTCTCTATCGAACATTGCCAAACTCTGCCATGAATAGTTCTCGGCAGGCTGGTGGTATTGCTGCTCGCATATACACCGGTTCAGGCTGTAATGTTGTCTCATTCAGCAATATGGTTGCGATTTCACACCATGTAGGACTTTCATCAGTACTTCTAATGAAGAGTGGAAGGCTTAGTAGATGTGAGAACCATTCCTGAGTTTCGTTGAGATAAAACATATACTCTTGGGATGGATGGCCGAATTTAGCCCTCAGTCGAGCGAAAGGGATTGCAATAGCTCTCGGTAAACGGGGATCTGGAAAGATGCCGTAAATGCGGGTCAGATTACGATCAGTTGTTTTGGTGTTCATACAGGCAAATGGCTTCCACCCTTGTTGTTGCCATTGGTATGCAGTTGGAGATGAAGGTACTACTTCGAGGATATTTCGGGTGATTATGTGGGGCGGCTCATACGTGGTGCAAGGATGTTTTGGCCACGGTGGACCAAGTTCATCAAAATATACGCGACCGCCATATGGCGATTGATAAAAAAAGACCGGACTGTTACATTTTGGACATCGGGCGCTGGGATCGACGTAGCTATGGTACGATGGTTGTGTTGCATTAGATGCCATAGCACCAAAAGTGTTGAAACCAGGCTTACCTAGATGACCATCTCCACCCCAACCACATCGACATCCTGCGGGGTGATTCCAAGCATTGCACATAGCATTTTCTCCACTCTGTACCATTGTATTGTGTTTAAGATTGTATAGTATCGTTTCCCGCTTTACTCCCACGTGTTAACACTCCCCTGCTCTGCCGATCTCCCCTTCGGCGCAGGCCCGCACACCAATAGGGATTGGACGCGGTATTGGTCTGGGTGTAGGAGGAGTGCTTTTGCCTGTTCGTGGAATCGCCCGAAATCCGACCGATACACGCCACCGTCGCCAGGGCGTAGGCCAGTGCTACGATCCAGAGCACGTGCTCAAGCGCCTCCCATTGCCGCACCATAAAGTCTTCTAAGCCCCACGCTTTCATGATCTCAAATCCGCTCTCAGATGGCGAGGGCTTTGATCGTGTGCGCACGGCGCTGGGACAGCAGGACGCGGGCTACGTCCAGCAGCCGGGTGCGGCGTTGGACGAGCCCGGCCAGCACCAGCTGACGCCAGGTCCGCAGGTGGCGTCGGTCAGGGTTGGACCAGGCAGGCTGCTGGCGCGCCTGGTGTGACATAGTCGTGAGGAGCACGGCGACTCGGCCACGCTCCCGCAGAGCCACAGGTCGTTGCATAGGGGACCTCCGACAGCTTCCCACGGCACAGCGTGTGGCTCATTGTACGCCTAGCGCGCGCCGAGATCCTTTAGAACTGGAGCAACCGCACTTGACGCTCGGGATATACTATGAGGTGCAGCATGCATAACCGCCGTGCTTCTCGTTGTTCTCCTGTGCACGCGCTTCCCTGCACCTGCACCCCACGCCAGCTACCACGCACCCCATGCAGGATGCTCCGTCAGGAGGTCCGAATCATGACCGTCGCTCATCAGATTGAACCCTCAATCGTCCGCGGGGCGTGCCCACATGATTGCCCTGACACCTGTGCCTGGCATGTGACGGTCGAGAACGGCGTGGCTATCACGTTGGTCGGCGATCCGCAGCACCCGTTCACCCACGGTGGGCTCTGTGCGAAGGTCAACCACTACCTGGAGCGCGTCTACAGTCCCGACCGGGTGCTCTACCCGCTGCGTCGGGTGGGACCGAAAGGTGCAGGAACCTTTGAGCGCGTGAGCTGGGACGAGGCGCTGGATGCCATCACTGGCCGCTTTCGAAGCATCATAGCCAGTGATGGGCCGACCGCGATTATGCCCTACAGCTACATGGGGACGCAGGGGCTGATCCAGAAAGGTGCCATGGATGGGCGCTTCTTTGCCCGACTCGGAGCAACGCGCCTGGAACGCGCTATCTGTGGCAGTACGGGCTGGAGTGGGATCGCCGCGACGATTGGCGGCACGACACCGATGCTGCCGGAGGATGTGGTGCACAGTCGCTGTATCATCCTCTGGGGTACCAACACCATCGTCACGAACTTGCATCTCTGGCCGTTCATCCGGCAGGCCCAAGCCAACGGTGCCCAGGTTGTGCTGATCGACCCACTGAAGACCCAAACGGCCGCACGTGCTGATTGGCACGTCCGTCCGATGCCGGGGACAGATGCGGCGCTCGCGCTCGGGATGATGCATGTGATCGTTGCCGAGGGCTTGCACGATGCCGACTATGTGACCCACCACACGGTTGGTTTCGACCAATTACGCGCGCGGCTCGCAGACTATCCGGTGGACCGGGTGGCAGCGCTGACCGGGCTTGACGCAACGGACATCATCCGCCTGGCGCGCGTCTATGCCACCACACGCCCAGCGGTCATCCGCCTCCTGATCGGACTGGAACATCACGCGCATGGAGCGATGACCTTCCGGAACATCGCCTGCCTCCCCGCCCTCGTGGGCGCGTGGCGTGAGCGGGGAGGCGGTCTGCTGCACGTCACTGCCGGACTCCACTTTGAGGCGCTCAACGCTCCAGCCGTCGAAATGCCGGAACTTCAGGATGAGCGCATCCGCTCCATCAATATGGTGCAACTTGGTCAGGCCCTCACCGCTCCCGCGCTCACACCACCGATTCGCGCGTTGCTCGTCTACAACAGCAACCCGGCGGCGATTGCGCCAAACCAGCAGCAGGTACTCCAGGGGCTCCGTCGCGAGGATCTCTTCCTGGTCGTCCATGAGCAATTCCTAACCGATACCGCGCGCTATGCCGACTATGTCCTGCCCGCGACGACGCAAGTGGAGCAGCTGGATCTGATGTGGTCCTGGGGCCACACCTACCTCGGCTTGAACCGGCCAGCGATCGCGCCCTGTGGCGAGGCCGTGTCGAATACCGAACTGTTCCGGCGGCTAGCAGCAGGTATGGGGTTCGATGACCCCTACCTGCGCACCTCGGATGAAGACTTGATCCGCGCGGCATTAGACAGCGACCATCCCTACTTGCGTGGTATCACCTTCGAGCAGCTCATGCGTGATGGCTGGGCACCCTTGAAGGTGCCCGCCGATTGGCGACCATTCGCAGAAGGCGGCTTCCCCACGCCGTCGGGCAAGTGTGAGTTGTACGCCGCGGGGTTGGCTGAACACGGCCTCGATCCGCTGCCGACCTACACACCAGCGCGTGAAAGCCCATGTGGTGATCCGGCCCTGGCGGCGCGCTATCCCTTGGCCTTGATTACAGCCAAGACGGCGCTGCATTTCCTGAACTCGAGCTATGCCAATCTGCCGCACCAGCTCAAAGCTGAGCGAGAACCTTTGCTCGATATGCATCCGGACGATGCGACGCCGCGCGGGATTGGGGAGGGTGACCGCGTGCGGATCTACAATGATCGGGGCGTAGTGGAATTGCGCGCCCGAGTCGGTGATCGCGTCCGCTCAGGCGTGGTCGCCATGCCCTCAGGATGGTGGGCATCCCTAAGCCCCAGCGGAGCCTCGGCAAACACGCTGACTGCCGATGGCTTGAGCGACTTGGGCGGTGGCGGCGACTTTCACGACACCTTGGTGGACGTCATGCGGCTCGATTGAAACCACAGATCGCGTACCGGTGGAGGAACGAGCAGGCCCGTGTATGGTTCAAAAGAGTCTGCTCACACGGGTTTCGAGGTTGTGAGACCGTGCGCCGCGTTCCTCGCTCGTCACGTTCTGGGGTGCCCGTCATGCTGCGCCTGCTGCCGTGGTTCCACCGCCATGACGTTTCTATCACGGCTTGTCGCCGCACGCCGCGTGGCTGACACCGCCACATACTGCAACACATTTGCAAGGTATGTGCTGGCATAGCTATGCTATGCTGCCAGCACAGATCCATCCACCTACCCAAGCACCCTATAACATGAGCCGCCGCTGCTTGGTACCTACCGTCTCGCTTTGAAGCATGCCGCACGGGCATCCGATGAGGTACCCAGGCGCAAGCCCCTCCAGGACCTGCGAGCGGCAGCCCTGGCGCTGATCCAGCCGAAGCGGGCCAGCGAGTCTCCATCGCGTGGCTTAGCTCGAAGCCTGAGTGCGACAGGCTGCCGTCGCGAGCCCGCATCAGCTTCGGCATGGCTGACGTATCGCCGCTAGAACCCATCGACACCAGCTGCAAGTATGCAGATCCTGGGTCATCGTCGCGTAGCGACGACCGTGAAGGATGGGGAAATCGACCGAGGACGATCTGCGGACGGCGTTGGAGAAGGCGAGGTTGCGAGGTGAGGGAGCAGGATTCGCCATTGCCACTTGGGTAGGGTGATAGACGAATCAGGTGCTGTAGCGCTAGGAGGAGTGTACGAATCGGATTCGTCTCGTCCCCCGTGAGTTGACCCACGGCAGCGGACACTCACTACGAGGAGGTGCACCGTGAACAACGCGGAACTGAAACAGTTCGGGAAGCCGGACGAGGTCCGGGAGTTTCCGAAAGGGCGCATGGAACTCATCACCATCGGGGGTGCGACCATTGGTCGTGCGGTCTTTGAGCCCGGATGGCGCTGGGCAACGTCGGTTCAGCCTATCGCCAAGACCAAGAGCTGTGAAGCCCCGCACTTCCAGTATCACGTGTCGGGGGTGCTGCGGATTCGCATGGACGATGGAAGCGAGTTCGATTGCCAGGCAGGTGATGTATCCCTCCTGCCTTCAGGTCACGACGCGTGGGTGGTGGGAGACGAGCCAGTGGTCGTCGTGGACTTCCAGGGGATGATCGACTACGCGAAGGCTGCGTAGCCGGGTACTGACTGTTCCCACGGGTGCTGAAGGCAACGTCCCGGTGTAGCGCCGCCGTTACACCGGGACGTTGGCGCAAGAAGATTGTCCAACTCCATCGACGCATCCCTAAGAGCGTGAGCCTAGCTTGCACGACACGGCGCGGCGGCTCGTCGAGACGGCAGACGTAACCGTCTTTGAGCATTTCCAGCGGCGGCAGCAGATCGTTCTGTACCCAAGATCGATGCGTAACCGTTCAAGGGATGGGGACAAGAAGCGGCGCAGGACAACCCGGTCAGGCTGCCGTCACCGCCTCCGTGAGGGAGGCGAAGAGCTTCCGTCCCTGCCAGGCACAGGTCACATGCACCGATAACAGCCGCTCAACGAAACGGCTACCCGCAGCGCTCTGGGTGCCGAAACAACGCCGGTGCCAGAGCACTGCAGGCCAGAGGGCTCGTTTTGCCACACTCTTGGTCAGCGTCTCTCCCTCCACTCAGCTGAAGGTCCACAGGACATGCCGGTGCCGTTGCAGATCCTGCGTGAGCTTCTGTAGCGTCAGTCGTCGGTGTACCGTATCGCAAAGATGTGTGCGACCTGCTGCGATGAGCCATGGTCGGAGCATAGTGGGGCTAGGTGCAGCTTGGCATCAACCGGAGTTCATAGCGTATGACTGGCCGTTCCCGCAGTGCTCGACCGAATGGAGATGCTTCGGGAGGCGGTACAGATCGTTGACCGGATGCTCACGCAACGTCCCGCAACCCGCAACGGCAAGCATTACGCCATCCAGGCTGCCTACAATGACCCGATGCCTGTGCAGCCCACGCCCGCCCATCATGATTGGTGGTAGTAGTGAGCGAGTCACGCTCACACTCGTTGCCCAATACGCCGACTACTGCAATGTGTTTGGTGATCCGGCGACGGTTGCCCACACGTTCGATGTACTACGCCAGCCCTGTGAAACGGTCGGACAGCAATTTAATGAAATCACACCGTGTAGCCACGGGGGCATGTTGATAGCACGCAACGAAGCGGAATTGGCGATCAAGCAGGAACGACACCCAACTTTGATGGGATCTCGGTACGCCGGATGACGTTGTCTCCCCGCTCCAAGAGTACGCGGCAGTCGGTTGCCGGTACGTAACCTTTAACCTCGCCAATGCGGAGGATATTGCCACCTGCGAGGGGAAGCCGTGCTTCCCCACATAGCGAACGTGTGAAGCACCGCTACGGAAGGCGCACTTCCATAGTCCTTGGAGGTTGATATGCGTTTCGGCTTGTACACTCCCTGTTATGGGGACTATGCAGACGCACGCCGGATGAGCGACCTAGCGCGTGAGGCTGAACAAGCGGGCTGGGATGGGTTCTTCATCTCAGATCATCTCCAGTGGCTCGCACCAACACCGCAACACGTTGCTGATCCGTGGATTACGCTCACCGCCATGACAATGACCACCCAACGTATGCGACTGGGCATCCTTGTGACACCCCTTGCACGCCGTCGCCCATGGAAGGTAGCGCGTGAAACACTCACGCTGGATCATCTATCAGGAGGCCGGTTGGTTGTCGGTGTTGGCATTGGCGGAGATTGGATTGGCGAATACAGTGCATTCGGCGAACCAGCGGATGATAGATGTCATGGCGAGCAGCTTGATGAAGGGCTAAACGTGATCACGGGGCTGTGGAGCGGTCAGCCATTCAGCTTTGAAGGCAAGCATTACCACATCAAGGACGTCCAGTTCCTACCACCACCTATTCAGCACCCGCGTATACCTATTTGGGTAGCTGGCGGGTGGCCGCACAAGCAGCCCTTTCGACGCGCGGCCCGTTGGGATGGAGTCGTCCCGTTTAAAGCTGATGGTCTGTTGACACCACATGATTGTCGAGAGATCGTCACGACCATCCGACAGCAGCGAAGTCATGACGCACCCTTCGATATAGTGTGTTATGAATCGACGATTGCAGAAGACGGTGCGATGGATCGTGCAAGGATAGACGAGTTCGCCGAGGCAGGTGTGACATGGTGGTTGCACGGCCTCGATATGAACCTCACGCTGTCCCTCGCCGCTGTATTTGACCGAGTGCGGCAAGGGCCACCTCAAATGCGTTAGCAGTGCGCGGGGTTAAGTCGAGGCGCTGGGCAGTGGCGAGCAGCTGATCGTGGCGGACGGCCAGCCACCCGCCATCCTGGCTCACGACACACGGGACCTCGTCGAGGCCAACGGCGCGGGCCGCCCGCAACCGACGCGCGCCATCAGTGAGCTGATAGGTGCCATCCGGCATGCCCCGAACGAGCAACGGAATGTTGCTCCCCGACTCCGCAATCGACTCAGCCAAGGCGGACTGCTCCGCAGCGGCAAACTCCTGGCGCGGCTGGCCAGCATCTTCCTGAATGTCGGTGATCGGGAGCCAGTGCAAGCTTGCACTGGCTCCGGTGACGCCAGCTGATCGATCCAACAAGCGTGTCACGATGTTCTGCCTTTGTACGAGTCCAGTGTGACAGAGCGGGAACACTCCCGACATCTATCCATTACTTCAAGATGGATACGCGCGTTTCCGCCATTTCTCGCTACAGCATAGCGAACACGCCCGCCATAGAATGGCGAGCTAAGGGCCAACCACGCGGGGTATGGGCTAGGCGGGTACCTACTGCGCGATCGCCTGTGCGCGCTGTATCTGGGGAGATTTAGGGGGTTGGCGGCAGCGGAGCTGGACGTTGTGACGGATCGGCATTGCGCGGCATGGGATTCGGGCCGGGATCGGCTTCTGCCCGCTGTAGAACGTCGTGCGCTGCTTCCAGGCGATCTGGCTTTGGAGAATACACAAGCGCTGGACCTCATGGCACGCCCGCTGCCAGGCTGACAGCGGCTCGGCCTGCGCCTGCGTTGGGAGAGGCGATATTTGTAGGATCGTGCGATCATGCCCTGTCCCTGCTGAATAGGCGAGCTGAGGGGCGACTCGCCATGCTGAGCTGTCTATAACAGTGCGTCGGCTTGGTCAAACGTGAGCACAACCGGAGCCTCGGTCTGTGGTCGAAGGAGACGTAGGCGCAGCTCAGCGTGCTTGCAGGGTAGGTCTTGCAGCCCAGCCGGGCAGGAGCAGTCGGTGGAGGTGGTCACATAGAGGCGGCCAGGGATCAAGCTTGCAACCAGCAGTGTATGCCGCGTCCGCTGTGGATCGCCGAGCTCAGGGCTGCCACGGCAGCCCCGCACCAGCTAGAGTCCGCCGTCAGGCCTAACCACTGATCCCACCCACGCTGCGTATTGTCGGGCACGAATGGGCGCGTGCTGGCGGTGGAAACCGATCCGTTCGGGCCGAGCCTGACCGCCGATGCGAGCCGCTTGCCCCAAGATGCGCACCATGCTGCTGGCAGCTGACATGGGGATATTGCTGCACCCGCTGGGGGATGTGCTGGCTGGTCACACGCGCATTCCGGTGGCGGTGACGGTGGAAGTCCAGGCGCAGCTCCCCTACGCATGCCCGTCGCCGCCTCATCGTTGTGATCCACTGCCATGGATTAATCTATCTGAAAATTGCTGTAATCATTTCGTAACTCCGTCACTTTTACTTTGATTGACAAGTAGAACATTCTTTCATATAGTGTGGCACACATGCTTCGCTCTGGCTATTTCCATCGCCAGCGGGGATACGAGGTGCCTGCTGAGCTGGCATGCACCATTATGATAAGCGTCCCCGACCAAGAGCTATCAGAGCTCGCACTGGGCTACACTTCTCCTGTAGCGGTATGTTGATAAAAAAGCGAGATCGGCATTCATATCGATGAAGTTGGCGAATCTCCCAGTGTGTCCTTTTGATGCTGAAGCCTGAGCCTTAAGACTCGCGAGAAACCCGCCTATTTTCTATGGTTTCAACATAGAGCCTGAAACCGCACCGATCCGCCTGCTGCGCCTTCCCTCGCATAACGGCTCAGCACTGTGGCGGACAATCAGTACTCCCCCCCAATTCCTGACTCTCCCAATGGAGGAATACGTGGAGCATGCCTCTCAATCGCGGCAGGGATTCCTTGCCTTCACTGTTGCTATGGCCGCGAGCCTTTTGTCCATTGCCGGGACGGAAATGACCCAGTTTGCGATCATCGCGTGGGCCTGGCATAAAACCGGCTCAACCACAGCAACGGGTCTCGTCCTCATCGTCGGCTTCGTCACGGTTGTGCTGGTAAGTATTTTCTCAGGTGCGCTCGTAGACCGATGGAATCGCAAACGTACGATTATTTCCACCGATGCTATGGGGGCGGTGGTAACAGCCTTCATTTTACTTTTGTACCTCACGCAGTCTTTGGAGATTTGGCATCTTGCGATCCTGGGCGTAGCCCTAGGTATTTTGGAGGCGTTCCAGTTTCCCGCCTATCTTGCAAGCATCACGCTGATGGTTCCCCAGGAACAGCGCGCCAAAGCCAATAGCATGTTTCAGCTTTCCTGGAATATTGCCGAAATTGTCGCGGCGGCGCTTGGTGGTCTGCTGTATGTGACTATCGGCTTGGGCGGCATTCTGGTCATCGATCTGCTGACATCTGTCGGAATCATGCTCACAATTAGTCTGATTCACATCCCTCAGCCAGCAAAAACTGAGGATGCCCAGGAATCGCTGTCGAAAGAGGTTGTCGAGGGCTTCCGCTATCTGTTCCGTAAGCCCAGCGTACTGTGGACTGTGTTGATTTTCACGTCCATCAATGTTGGTTATGGAGCCTATCAAGGTCTCTTCCGGCCCATGATTCTGGTGCTGACCTCAAACAGCGAAGAAATCCTAGGCTTGGCGCTAGCTGCCGTCGGCGTCGGCAGCGTGGCTGGTGGGGCGATCATGGCGGCGTGGAACGGTCCCAAGAACCGAATTCCCGTGATTCTGCTGAGTTGGAGCGTGATGTCCGTCTTTGGATTTGTTGTGGCAGGCTTAGGGCGTTCGCTCCCAATCTGGCTGATCGCGCGCTTCTGCGCCGGGATTTTCAGCAACATCGCGTTGTCGTTATCGTTCGCGATCTGGCAGGATAAAGTTGATGAGTCGATCCAGGGCCGTGTCTTCAGCATCATCCGTCTGCTGGTTCAGGTGTCGATTCCGATTTCTGCATTCCTCACGGCTGTCCTTGCCGACTATGTGATAGAGCCTGCGATGCAGCCGGGACAAACCCTGGCAATGCTGTTCGGCTGGATGGTCGGTACAGGCAAGGGAGCTGGCATGTCGCTGATTTTGGTCATGACCGGGATCATCTTCGGCGTCATTTTACCGCTGCTGGGCTTTTTGATGCCGGCCATTCGGAATGCCGACAAGCAGCGAAACGAGCCGCCGGCAGAGGCAGCAGTACCAACAGACGAGCACGCGCCAGCTCTCACCCAATAACACAGCCTCGGCCGCGTATCCGGGATAGTGTATAGCTCGCCCATGATGCGGGCCGGATCGATACGCGGAACTTAATTTCAACTGCCTATAGCCGTACTCTATCAACAATCTGCCCCGTGGACCTGGCGCTCCTCGCCGCAGCGCCAGGTTCGACGGCAGGGTAGCTGCGCGCCAAGTTCCGCGTATTCCTCGCATTACGTTTAACTGCACTAGCCAGGGAACACCCAGGTAAAACTGCGCTCGCTCATCTTGGGAGAAGTTTACATGACGCCTTTTACCGACAACGTAGGGCAGGATGCGTCTCAGGAAGATCAATCAAACGAACACGATCCAGCAAGCAGGCCGAGCGCCGGCCTTTTCAGCGATCGCTCGCATCAGCTGCTGAGCGCGGACGAACGGCAGACGCTGCTGGCGACGTGGAACGTGACCGAGCGGGACATTCCTCAGGACTGCATTCACGAGTTGTTCCGACGCCAGGCAGCCCGTATGCCCGACGCCGTGGCGCTGGTCGATGGCGCGGCGCGACTGACCTACGCCGAGTTGAATCAACGCGCCAACCAGCTGGCGCACCAGCTCCAATCGCTTGGCGTCGGCCCCGACGTGCTGGTTGGCCTGTGCCTCGACCGCTCGCTCACGCTAGTTGTGGCGCTGCTAGCCATCTTGAAGGCGGGCGGCGCCTATGTGCCGCTCGATCCCGCCTATCCGGCTGATCGCCTGAGCTTTATGCTCCAGGATACCGCGACCGGCGTGATTCTGACGGAACAACGCCTTGCCGCGCTGCTCCCGCCGAACAACGCGCAGATCCTGTATCTCGATACTGATGACGCGGTTTCGTATCCCATCACCGACCCGCCGCACCACGCCAGCGCCGACAATCTGGCGTGTGTGATATATACCTCCGGCTCAACGGGTAGACCCAAGGGTACGTGCATTACCCATCGAGGAATTGCGCGTCTGGTTTGTAACACGGACTATATACAGCTCACGCCGGATGATCGGGTGGCTCAGGCATCGAATACCGCTTTTGATGCCGCAACCTTCGAGATCTGGGGCACGCTGCTGACCGGGGCGCGGATAGTCATCATCGACAGAGAAATGGCGCTCGCTCCTCATCTGTTTGCAGCCGTGCTGCAGGAGCAGCAAATCACCACGGCATTTATGACGACGGCCTGGTTCAATCAAGTTTCCAGCGCCATGCCGGAGGCGTTCGGCTCGCTGCGCTATCTGCTTTTCGGCGGCGAAGCGTGCGACCCAGAGCGCGTGCGAGCAGTGCTGCATCATGGGGCGCCCGCACATCTGCTGCATATGTACGGTCCCACCGAAAGCACCACCTTTGCCTCCTGGTATGAGATCACCGACGTGCCCGCCGATGCAACAACGGTGCCGATTGGACGACCGATCGCCAATACCCAGCTCTACGTTCTTGACACACAGATGCAGCCAGTGCCAATCGGTGTGCCGGGTGAGCTGTACGTTGGCGGTCTTGGTCTGGCGCGGGACTATCTCCACCGCCCGGAGCTGACCGCCGAGCGCTTCGTGCCGCATCCGTTCAGCCACACTCCGGGCGCACGGCTGTATAAAACCGGCGATCAAGTACGCTACCGGCCCGATGGCGCGATTGAGTTCCTGGGCCGGATCGACCAGCAGGTGAAGCTGCGCGGCTTTCGGATCGAGCTGGGCGAGATCCAGGCTGTGCTGCGGCAGCATGAGGCCGTGCGCGATGCCGTCGTCGTCGTACGTGACGATCGTCCGGGCGATCGGCGGCTGGTGGCGTACATCGTTGGGGAACAAGCGAACCAACCAACCAACCAACCAACCAACCAAGCGCCAAGCGCCACGTTGGGTGAGGACGCTGTCCCAGGTCTCCGCGCGTTTCTCCAGCAGCGTCTACCCGAGTACATGGTGCCGAGCGCCTTCGTGGTGCTCGACGCGCTGCCGCTGACGCCCAACGGCAAGCTCGATCGTAAAGCATTGCCCGTGCCCCAGCGCGACGACACAGGACAACGCGAGGCCTTTGTCGCGCCGCGCACCGATCAGGAGGCGGTTATCGCCGAGATCTGGGAGTCTGTGCTGGGAATTGCGCCGATCGGCGTGGAGGACGACTTCTTCGCCCTCGGCGGTCATTCGCTGCTTGCCACGCAGATGGTTACCCGTCTCCGCCACGCGCTAGGTCACAGCATCTCGCTGCGGCTGCTGTTTGAAGCACCCACGATCGCCGCGCTGGTTGCCCACCTCGCAGAGCCGCCCGCTGAAGCCGAGATCCCGCTGGTCGCCGCGCCGCGCGATGGCTCGCCGCTGCCGCTGTCGTTTGCCCAGCAGCGTCTGTGGTTCCTCGATCAGTGGGAGCGCGAAAGCCCGCTCTATAACGTCGTCGTCGCCTATCGCCTTGTCGGCCCGCTCGATTGCGCTATCTTGACGAGCAGCCTGAACGCGATCGTACGCCGCCACGCCGCGCTCCGTGCCAGCTTTCCGATAGTCGATCGCGAGCCAGTCCAGCTCGTCGCGCCCGATCTAACGATCTCCGTTCCGCTGATCGACCTCCGCCATCTGCCCGAAGCGGAACGGCTGTCTGAGGCGCAGCGCCTGCTCAGCGCCGAGGCGCAGCGACCCTTCACGCTGGACCAGCTTCCGCTGCTGCGCGCCCTCATCACGCGACTGAGCGACGACGATCAGTATTTCTTGCTCATGATGCACCACATCATCACCGATGGCTGGTCGATGACCATCGTGATGCGCGAGCTAGCCGCGCTGTATCACGCCGCCGTCGAGAAGCGTGAAGCGCCGCTGGTCGAGCCGCCGCTTCAGTACACCGACTTCGCAATCTGGCAGCGGCAATGGCTATCCGCGGAGGGAACCCGCTCCGCGTTTGAGCAGCAGCTGGCCTACTGGCAGCGTCAGCTGGCGAATGCGCCGACGATCCTCGAACTGCCGACGGACTATCCGCGACCGCCTGCGCAAACCTTCCGAGGAGGGCGTCAGGTGTTTGCCTTGCCGCAGCCGCTGACGGCTGAGCTACACGCGCTCAGCCAGCGAGAACACACGACGATCTTTATGCTGCTGCTCGCGGCCTGGGCGACGCTGCTGGCGCGATATGCCAACCAGGAGGAGGTTCTGATAGGCGTGCCGATCGCGAACCGGACGCGAGCCGCGATCGAAGATGTGGTAGGCTTCTTCGTCAACACCCTTCCGCTGCGGATCGACCTGACGGACCAGCCAGGATTTCAGCAGCTGCTCCAACGAGTACGCGAGGTATCGCTGGATGCCTATGCGCATCAGGACATTCCTTTTGAGCGGCTAGTGGAAGCAGCGCAGCCGGCGCGTAACCTGAGCTACGCGCCGTTGTTCCAGGTGATGTTCGCGTTTCAAAACACGGATTTCACGGCCTTTGAGCTGCCGGGTCTGGCCGTAACGCCCGTCGCGATCGAGACGCAAACGGCGATGTTCGATCTCACGCTGGAAGTGATCGACGCGGCGGATGGGCTGCGGGCGAGCCTGGAGTACAACACCGACTTGTTCGAGCCCGCGACGATCACCCGCCTGATCGGACATCTCCGGCAGCTGCTCACGGCGATCGTCGCCGATCCTCAGCAATCGGTCGCGCAACTGCCGCTCCTGCCGGAGTATGAACAAAGCCAGATCCTGGCTCACTGGAACGCGACCGCGCTTGCCTATCCGCAAGATCGCTGTATTCATACGCTTTTTGAGGAGCAGGCAGCGCGCACACCCGCAGCCATCGCGGTCGTCGCCCCTACTGGACAGTTAAGCTACCGCGAGCTGAATGAGCGAGCGAATCAGGTTGCTCACTATCTCAAAGCGCGTGGCGTTGGGCCGGAGGTCCTGGTCGGCGTTTCCATCGAGCGATCCCTGGAGTTGATCATCAGCTTGCTTGGCGTTCTCAAAGCCGGTGGCGCGTACGTCCCGATCGATCCCAGGTATCCGCAGCAGCGCATCGCCGCAATGCTTCAGGATACGCAGCTTTCCATGCTGATAACGACGGAGCGCCTGAAGCAGCAATTCGCGGGGTATGACGGCGATCGGCTGTATCTCGATGCCGATGGGAGCGCGATCGAGCAGCAGAGCCGGAGCAATCTTGAGGTGGCCGCGCAAGCCACGAACTTGATGTATATCATCTACACGTCCGGCTCGACAGGCGTTCCCAAGGGCGTGATGATGAGTCATCGAGCAGTGTGCAATCACTTCGCCTGGATGCAAGCGCGATTCCCGATCGACCACAACGATGCTGTTCTTCAGCAAACATCGTTGAGCTTCGACGTATCAGTCTGGGAACTCTTCGCGCCGCTGGCCCAGGGAGCCAGACTTGTTATCGCTGGGCCTGGCGACGAAAAAGATCCGCCTGCGTTAGCGGCGACGATCGCGGCTCATCACGTCACGATCATTCAGATTGTGCCGCTGCTGCTGCGGATATTACTGGAAGAAGCAGCATTTACACAGTACGCCGGGTTACGGCGGGTGTTCTGTGGCGGCGAAGCCATGCCGCCGGATCTTCCCGAGCAATTCTACGCCCACGCCACGGCCGAGCTAGTCAATATGTACGGGCCTACCGAAACTTGCATCGATGCAACATACTGGGTTTGTGAGCGTGGAGCCGCTCGCGCCAGAATCCCGATCGGCCGGCCCATCGGCAACGCGCAGGCGTACATTCTGGATCAGTATCGTCAGATCGTGCCGATTGGTGTGGCAGGTGAGCTATACATCGGCGGCGCGGGCCTGGCACGAGGATATTTCAATCGGCCTGAGCTAACGCGAGAGCGGTTTGTGCCGCATCCGTTCAGCGCCGACGTGGCTGCTCGGCTGTACAAAACCGGCGACCGCGCGCGCTCCCTGCCCGATGGAACGATTGAATTTCTCGGGCGGATCGATCGACAGGTCAAGCTGCGCGGCTTCCGCATCGAGCTGGGCGAGATCGAGGCGGCGCTGCTGAGTCATCCAGCGATCCGTGAGGTGGCGGTTCTCGATCACGATCATCCGACGGGCCAGCAGCTGGTCGCGTATGTCGTTTGCGCGGCTGGTCAACATCTCACGTCGCCGGAGCTGCGCGAGTATGCCCGGCAATTCTTGCCGGAGTATATGGTCCCTGTGGCCTGTGTGATCCTCCCGGCGCTGCCGATGACCGCCAACGGGAAGATCGACCGGGCCGCACTGCCGGCTCCTGACCTCGGCGAGATCGCTGCCGGAGCGAGCTATGTCGCGCCGCAGACGCCAACCGAAGCGCTGCTCGCCGACATCTGGACGACGATCCTGCGCCGTGAGCGCGTGGGCATCCACGACAACTTTTTCGATCTGGGTGGAAACTCACTCATAGCGACGCGCTGCGTGGCGCATGTCCGCGACGCGTTGCAGATCGATCTTCAGGTACGCATCCTGTTTGAAGCGCCCACCATCGCGGCGCTGGGCCGAATAATCGACGCGCGCGAGTCGACGCAGCCTTCTACCCCGCAGGCGCTGGTCGAAACGATCGATGAAGCCGCCGCGCAGCAGCTTCTGGCGGGATTTTCGGGGCTTTCAGACGACGAGGTTAATGCGCTGCTTGCCAGCATGATGCTGGCGGAGGAAGTTCCTTGCGATGAATAATGATACTTTGGCCCATCTTTCCAATGCTGAGCGGCGCAAGCTGCTGATGCGGGCGCTGCAAAAAAAGTCTGGGGCGCTGGATACAACTCATCCGCTGTCACTGTTTCAAGAAGGTATGTTATTTCTTTCGCGGCTCCAGCCCGACAGCGTACAATACAACATGCCACATGTCCTGCGCCTTGAAGGGCAGCTGGATCACCAGGCGCTTGAGCACGGCATGAATGAGCTCATTCGGCGTCACGACTCGCTGCGGGCAGTCTTCGATACCGCCGATGGCGCGCCTATCCAGTCGATTAAGCCGTTTCAAGCTCAGCCGCTCCCCGTCACTGACCTGACGACACTCTCCTATGCGGAGAGCGTAGCCCAGGCGCAAGCTCTGGTTACCAGTGAGGGCAAGCGCCGCTTCGATCTGGCCCAGGGTCCGCTTCTGCGCCACCAGCTGATCCGCCTGAGCGAGCGTGAGTCCTGGCTGCTGCTCGTCGTCCATCACATCATCTTCGACCTCGTGTCGCTGGAGATTTTTCTGGAAGAGCTTGCCGCGCTGTACCGGGCGTTTACGGCGGGGCTGCCATCGTCGCTGCCCGATCTGGCGTACACATACACGAATTTTGCTCGCTGGCAACGCCAATGGTTTCAGGGCGAAGACGTGCAAGCGCAGTTCGCTTACTGGCAGCAGAAGCTTGCCGGGCCGCTGCCGGTGCTGGAGTTGCCGACCGACCATCCGCGCCTTGCGGAAGAAACCGGTCCGGGCGCGCGCTATGCCTTTGAGATCGCGGATTCGGTCACGCGGTCGATCAATAGCCTGGGGCGGCAAGAAGCAGCCACGTCGTTTATGACCTTGCTGGCGGCGTTCAATGTGTTGCTGTACCGCTACACGCAGCAGGACGATCTGCTGGTTGGCATCCCCTGCGCCAATCGCCGCCGACCGGAAACGACTCACTTAGTCGGGCTGCTGATCAATACGCTAGTGATCCGCAGCGATCTTTCCGACTCGCCGTCGTTTCGGGAAGTTGTGCGGCAGGTCAAAGCAACAACGCTCGAAGCCTTTTCTCACCAGGATGTGCCGCTCATGAAGCTGGTGGAAATCCTGCAACCGGATCGCGCCAGTGGGCGGACGCCCATCTTTCAGGCGATGTTCGCCCTTGAGTACGACACTCCTGCGCTTGAGCTTCCCGGCATCCAGGCGACCCTGTTCGATAGTCACCACGACACGGCAAAATTCGATCTGACCTTGATGGTCAAAGAAACAGAGCGCGGCCTGAGCGCCAGCTTTGAATATCGAACGACGCTCTTTGAAGCAGCGACCATCCAGCGCATGGCGGGCCACTTTGAACAGCTGCTGAGCAGCATCGCCGCCCATCCCGACTCGCCGATCGCGACTCTGGATATTCTCTCAGCTGAGGAAATAGCGCAACAGGTCCTGGAGTGGAACGCCACCGCATGCGCCTATTCCGGGCAGCTGATCCATGAGCGCGTGCAGGCCCATGCCGAGGCCGACCCGCTGGCGATCGCCGCCGTGGACGGTGATAAACAGCTTAGCTACGGCGAGCTGAATCAGCGTGCGGAGCGCCTCGCCGCGTACATGCGCAGCTGTGGAGTCGGCCCAAACACGCTGGTCGCAACCTGCCTCACCCGATCGCTGGATATGCTGGTTAGTCTGGTAGCGATCCTCAAAGCGGGTGGCGGCTACGTCCCGCTTGATCCGGCACTGCCCAGAGAGCGCCTGGCCTTCCTGCTGGAAGATTCCCAGGCCGCGCTGGTTTTGACGCAGCAGCCGCTGCTGCCCAGCCTGCCGCCATCAGCCACAAGTGTTTGTCTGGATGCAGCGCTACCGGAATTCGATCCGGAGTCAACGGCGGCACCCCGGCGGGCAGCGCCTGAAGATCTGGCGTATGTGATCTACACGTCGGGCTCGACCGGCCTTCCAAAAGGCGCGCAGATCACCCACGCGAATCTCCTGAATCTGATCAGCTGGCATCACCAGGCATATCAGATGTCACAGGCGGATCGCTGCACGCATCTCGCGGGGCTGGGCTTTGACGCCGCAGCCTGGGAGATCTGGTCCACGTTGGCGGCAGGGGCACGCCTGTATCTTGTCGACGACGACACGCGCTTATCGCCCCGCAAGCTGCGCGATTGGATGTTTGTTAACGCCATCACCGTGAGCTTCGCGCCGACTCCGCTGGCCGAAGAATTGATCGGGCTGCCGTGGCCCGCAACCGCGCCGCTGCGGCTCCTGCTGACTGGCGGCGATACCCTGCGCCAGTATCCACGTTCCGATCTGCCGTTTGTGCTGATGAACCACTACGGCCCGACCGAGTGTACAGTTTTGGCAACCGCGACAGCAGTGCGGCCTGAGTCCCATCGCTCCTCGTCGCCGCCGATCGGTCGTCCGATTGCCAATACCCAGGTGTATCTCCTTGATCGCAACAATCTGCTTGTGCCCGTCGGCGTGCCTGGTGAGCTGCATATCGGTGGCGCGGGCGTGGGTGTTGGGTATCACCGGCGACCTGCGTTGACAGATGAGAAGTTCATTATCAACCCGCTGACAGGCGATCCAAGCGACCGCCTGTATAAAACTGGCGATCTGGCACGCTACCTGCCCGACGGCAATCTTGAATACCTGGGCCGGATCGACCAGCAGGTGAAAGTGCGCGGCTTCCGCATCGAGCCGGGCGAGATCGAGGCCGCGCTGCGCCAGCATGAGGCCGTGCGCGATGCCGTCGTCGTGGCGCGGGACGAGCGGCTGGTGGCGTACCTTGTAGCAGAACAAGCGAACCAGCGGGTGTTCTCTGGGCGCAGGGAACAAAGCGACTCAGAGCTTCGTGCCTTTCTCAAAGAGCGCCTGCCGGAGTACATGATCCCATCCGCCTTTGTGCTGCTGGATGCCTTCCCGCTGACACCAAACGGCAAGATCGACCGCCGAGTGCTGCCGGCTCCGCAGGCATCCGCCAACGCCACACCCGGCCCAATCGCGCCGGAGCAGACGACCGAGACCACAATCGCGGCGATCTGGAGCGCGGTGTTAGGCAAAGACCGGATTGGCCTCAACGATAGCTTCTTTGACCTCGGCGGTCACTCGCTGCTGCTGATCCAGGTACATGAGCAGCTCTGCCGTGCCTTTAAGACCGATCTGCGGCTGCTCGATCTTTTCAACTATCCAACGGTCAGCCTGCTGGCCCGGCGGATCGGAAACGCCCAGGCCAGCCAATCGCCTGCCCGTTCGCTGGCCGTCCCAGCGGTGGAGCAGCCAGGCAGCTACGATCCGGCGAGGAGCGATGCCGCCGATATTGCGATCATCGGGATGGCAGGCCGCTTCCCCGGCGCGCAGAACGTGGAAGCCTTCTGGAACAATCTGTGTGCAGGCGTCGAAAGCATAAGCTGGTTCAGCCGCGCCGAGCTGCTGGAAGCCGGCGGCGATCCTGCGGAAATCGACAGCCCGAACTTTGTTCCAGCCAAGGGCGTGCTGGCTGACGCCGATCGCTTTGACGCCGCGTTTTTCGGAGTCACGCCCCGCGAGGCCGAAATCCTCGACCCGCAGCAGCGGATCTTTCTGGAATGCGCGTGGGAAGCGCTGGAAGATGGCGGCTACAATCCTGATCGCTACACAGGCCGCATCGGGATCTATGCAGGCTCCAGCTTCAATACGTATCTGCTCAATAACCTGTATCCCAACAAAGACCAGCTGCGCATGGTTGGGATGTATCAAACATTTATCGCGAACGCTGCGGATTTTCTCACCACGCGCATCGCCTACAAACTAGGCTTAAAAGGTCCAGCTGTCACCGTCCAGACGGCGTGCTCCACCTCGCTGGTTGCGACGCACATGGCCTGCCAGAGCCTGCGCAGCGGAGAATGTGAGATGGCGCTGGTCGGCGGTGTTTCGATCCAGGCGCCGCTCAAGGAAGGCTATGTCTACCACGCAGGCGAAGTGATGTCGCCTGATGGTCACTGCCGCGCCTTCGCTGCTGAGGCCAAGGGCACCGTTGCCGGAACCGGCGTCGGCGTGGTGGTGCTCAAGCCGCTTGGCGCCGCGCTCCGCGATGGCGATCATATTCACGCCGTGATCAAAGGCTCGGCCATCAATAACGACGGCGCGTTGAAAATTGGCTACACCGCGCCCAGCAGCGAAGGCCAGGCCGAGGTCATCGCGCAGGCGCTGGCGCACGCCGGCGTCCACCCCGATACGGTGAGCTATGTCGAAACCCATGGCACGGGCACGGTTTTGGGCGATCCGATCGAGATCGAAGGGCTGACCAAAGCCTTCCGCTCTCAGGGCGGGCAGCAAACGGGAACCTGCGCGATCGGCTCGGTTAAAACGAATATCGGGCATCTGGACGCGGCGGCCGGTGTGACCGGCTTGATCAAAACGGCGCTCGCGCTCAAACACCGGCAGATCCCGCCCAGCCTGCACTTCGAACAGCCCAATCAGCAGATCGACTTTGGGAGCAGTCCGTTCTTCGTCAACACGCAGCTGACGAAGTGGCAGGCGCATACACATCCCCGCCGCGCCGGTGTGAGCTCCTTTGGCGTCGGCGGGACCAACGCGCATGTGGTCCTTGAAGAAGCGCCGTATCAGCCAGAAGCAACCAATCTTCCTGCGTGGCAACTGCTGCCGCTTTCCGCCCGCAGCGGCTCCGCGCTCAACGCGGCGACGGAGCGGCTGCATGACTATCTCACGCACCATCGTGATGCGCGGCTGGCGGATGTCGCGCATACGCTTCAGGTCGGGCGCAGGGAGTTTACGCACCGTCGAGCGCTCGTCTGCCGCAATATCGAGGATGCGATCCATGCGCTGTCGGAGGATGGCCAGCGCAGCGTGGATAATCAGGCGGCAGATGGCAGCAGCGTTGTTTTTATGTTCCCAGGCCAGGGCGCGCAATACGTCGACATGGCCCGAGAAGTGTTTGAGACCGAGCCGCTGTTTCGCGATCACATAGACCACTGCACGCGGCTGCTGGAGCCGGTCCTGGGTCTGGATCTGCGGCATCTTCTATTCACATCGGAAGCGCAGGGAGCCGCTGCGGAGGCGCAGCTAAATGAAACGTGGCTGACCCAGCCCGCGCTGTTTGTGATCGAATATGCGCTTGCCAGATTATGGCAGGCGTGGGGCGTTGAGCCGCAAGCCATGATCGGTCACAGCATCGGCGAATATGTCGCGGCCTGTCTCGCCGGCGTCTTCTCGTTGGAGGACGCGCTGAAGGTCGTCGCGGCGCGTGGTCGTTTGATCCAGCGTTGTCCGGCAGGGGCGATGCTCTCGATCACCTGCTCCGTGCAGGACAGGCCGCCGCTTCCTGATGATGTGTCGATTGCGGCGGTTAACGGCACCCATGCGATCGTTGTCGCGGGGCCGAGTCCGGCGATCGATGCATTGCAGCAGCGGCTCGCCGATCAGGGGATCGACCATCGCCGCCTGCGCACGTCGCATGCGTTCCACTCGGCGATGATGAACGACATCCTGGAGTCGTTTACCGAGCAGATGCGCCAGGTAACGCTCAACCCGCCGCGTATCCCGTTTCTATCGAATCTCACCGGCACCTGGATCACGGCGGAAGAAGCCACCGATCCGGCGTACTGGGCGCGGCATCTCCGGTCTGCCGTCCTCTTCGCCGACGGCTTAGACCGGCTGTTCGACGCATCGCGCCGCGTCTTCCTGGAGGTTGGTCCTGGAGTAACGCTGAGCACGTTCGCACGGCGGCATCCAGGAAGAGGATCGCAGCATACCATTCTGGCATCACTGCGCCATCCCCGCGAGGCGGTCTCGGACCGGATGGTGTTGCTGAGCACGGTTGGTCGTCTCTGGTCGCAGGGCCTACGGATCGATTGGGAGCGCTGCTGGCATGATCAGCCCGTCCAGCGGGTATCTCTGCCGACCTACCCGTTTGAGCGCCAGCGCTACTGGATCGATCCGCCGCAGCAGCGCGAACCGAGCCCGGATGCGCCGCTGGTGAGCGCCGCACGCGTCCCAACGGCTACGAACAGCGACTCACTAGCAATCTACCCTGATGATCAACAAGCTAGCGCGATCGTCGCGCCCAGAAATGACATCGAAGAGTTCGTCGCGCAAGCCTGGCAGGAAGTTCTCGGCATCCAAACGCTGAGCGTTCACGACAACTTCTTTGAGCTCGGCGGCGACTCGCTGATGGCAGCACGGATCACCAATCGCCTGCAAGAGCTCTTTTTATTCGAGGTGCCGCTGAACAGTATCTTTGAAGCGCCGACGATTGCTGGTCTGTCAGAGCGAATCGACGATCTGCTCGCCAAGCAGCTGGACGCGATCGAAGAAGGCTAGCGCGTCGATAGGCTGGGGGTGAGATGTCCCCAGCCAATTTCCTTCCCGACCCGGAAGCACAGGCCCGCTCTTTCGAGACGGCTTCTTGACGCTGCACTCAAGCGCAGATGGTGAGCGACTCACCGGAATCGGCGCTCACGGATGAGGTATCACGCATGTCTGACGTACGCAATCCCAACCAGGAAACGACGGCTACACCGGCCACCAATCTTCAACGCTGGCGGCAGCTGCAAGCAGCCAGGGCTGACGCTCAACTGCCCCACTGCGATACAACCCAACCGCTGCCGCTCTCGTTTGCGCAGGAGCGGATCTGGTTTCTCCATCAGATGTTTCCCGACTCGGCAGGGTATCATCTCCCGATCGGCTTCCGACTCGTCGGGAAATTAGACCGATCCTGTCTGGAGCAAAGCTTAGGCGAGCTACGCCGCCGCCACGCGATCTTGCGAACAACCTTTCACGAGGTGAGTGGCAAGCCCGCTCAGGTGATCGGCACAGCGGCAGAGATCGCGCTGAGCTGCATCGATCTGCGGCATCTGGCGCCGGCCGAGCGTGAGCAGGAGTTGCAGCGGCGAGCGACCGAAGCCTACGAACAGCCCTTCGATCTGATGCGGGGAGCGTTGATCAGGCCGATGTTGTTCCTGCTCGACGAGAACGAGCATCTGCTGCTGATCACACTGCACCACATCGTCTCCGACGGCTGGTCGAACGGCATTCTGCTGAAAGAGCTGGGCGAGATCTACGCGGCTTTAACAGCAGGCCAACGCTCGCCACTGCCCGAGCCTGCCTATCAGTTCGCGGAGATTGCCGCCTGGGAGCGGCAGCGGTTTGAACGCAATGCGTTAGAACCGGCGCGAGCCTATTGGACAGTGCAGCTGGCTGGATCGCAAACCGTGCTCCAGCTTCCCACCGATCGACCACGGCCCACGGTGCCGACATCCGCTGGCGCGGTCTATCGCTTCCAGCTTCCCGCGCCGCTCCTAACCGGGCTTCAGGAGGTGTGCCAGCGCGAACATATTACGCTGGTGATGGCACTGCTGAGCGCGCTCAAGATTCTGCTGTACCGCTACACCGACCAGAGCGATCTGTCGATTGGGCTGCCGGTGCTGAATCGCCAGCGCCGCGAGGCCGAGGGATTGATCGGGATCTTTGTGAATACGCTGGTCCTGCGGACAGACCTGAGCGGTAATCCTTCTTTTCAAGCGCTGCTTAGACGGGTTCGCGACACGGCGCTGCAAGCCTACCAGCATCAAAGCTATCCTTTTGAGAAGCTGGTCGACGCATTGCAGATCACGCGCGATCCCAGCTCGACGCCGCTCTTTCAGGTCATGCTCAGCATCGGAGCCGGGGCAGAGTCCGACGAGTCCTGGCCTGGCTTGACGCTGCACGCGTATGAGGTCGAGCGGCGCGGCGCCAACTTCGATCTGACGCTTGAGGTGACGGAACATTCCGATGGGTTGCACTGTGCCTTTGTGTATCGCGCCGATCTGTTTGAGGCAGCCACCGTCGAACGGATGGCGCGACATTTCTGCGCCCTGCTGGAAGCCGGCGTTGCTCAGCCGGAGACGCCGATTGAGCTGCTGCCGCTGCTGTCTCAACCTGAGCAACGGCAGATTCTTGAAGACTGGAACGCGACGCAGGTGGTGTATCCGCAGGCTCATTGCTTGCATCAACTGGTAGAGGAGCAGGCCGAACGCACGCCGGATGCGGTTGCCGTGAGCTTCGAGGCCAGGAGCCGTGAGCCTGTGCAGCTGACGTACCGCCAGCTTAATCAGCGGGCGAATCAGCTGGCGCATTTCTTAATCGCGCGGGGTGTGGGTCAGGAAATGCTGGTGGGCATCGCAGCCGAGCGATCTCTGGAATTAGTGATCGGCCTGCTCGGAGTGCTCAAGGCAGGCGCCGCCTATGTGCCGCTTGACCCGACCTATCCACCCGATCGCCTGGCCTACATGCTCCAGGACTCGAACGTCGCCGTGCTGCTGACTCAAGAGCGGCTCCTGGGCGAGCGCATTGGCCTGCCGGCCTCCGGCGCGACCGTTGTCTGCCTGGATCGCGATTGGACTCGCATCGCGGAGCACGCAGCGACGAGCCCAACGGTGGACAGAAGCCCCGATCATCTAGCCTATATGATCTACACGTCAGGCTCGACGGGCAAGCCCAAGGGCGCGTTGAACACCCATCGCGGTATCGTCAACCGGCTGCTCTGGATGCAGGCTGAGTATGGTCTGACGGCGGCGGATCGCGTGTTGCAAAAAACGCCGTTCAGCTTCGATGTGTCGGTGTGGGAGTTTTTCTGGCCGCTGATCACCGGGGCGCGGCTGGTCGTCGCCCGGCCCGACGGCCACAAAGACCCGGCCTATCTGGTAGAGATCATCCAGCGTGAAGCGATCACCACGCTGCATTTTGTCCCGTCGATGCTGCAGGTCTTCCTGGACGAGCCGGGCGTAGCGGGCTGCGCATCGCTGAAACGGGTGATCTGTAGCGGCGAGGCGTTACCCTACGATCTGCAAGAGCGCTTTTTTGCTCGCAGCGGCGCGGAACTCCATAACCTGTACGGACCAACCGAAGCCGCCGTGGACGTCACGTACTGGGCCTGCGAACGAGGATCGACGCGGCGGATGGTTCCGCTGGGACGGCCTGTAGCAAATACGGAGATCTATATTCTGGATCGTCATCTCCAGCCGGTGCCGATTGGCGTTGGCGGAGAACTCCATATCGGCGGGGTACAAGTAGGACGCGGCTATCTCAACCAGCCCGAGCTCACCGCCGCGAAGTTTATCACGGACCCATTTCACCAGCGCGGCGACAACCGGCTGTATAAAACCGGCGATCTGGCGCGCTTCCTGCCCGACGGCACGATCGAGTATCTCGGGCGAATCGATCATCAGGTCAAGCTACGCGGGCTGCGGATCGAGCTGGGCGAGATCGAAGCGGTGCTGGCGCAGCATCCAGTGGTACGCGAGGCAGTCGTCGTCGCCAGGGAATATGCTCCCGGTGATCTGCGGCTGGTGGCGTATGTGGTTGAGAGCCGAGAACCCAGAACGCAGAACCTAGAGGCTGAAGTACCTGATTCTACGTCGCCCGGAGGGCATCCGGCTCTTGGTTCTGCGTTGCGCTCCTTCCTGGCTGAGCAACTGCCAGAATATATGCTGCCAAGTGCCTATGTACTTGTGGAAGCACTCCCGCTCTCACCCAATGGCAAAATCGATCGCCGGGCGCTGCCTGAGCCGGAAACTACGGCATCGCGCGGACAGCGAGAATTTGTTGCGCCCCAGAACGCCATTGAGCGGGAGATCACCGCGATCTGGCAGAACGTGTTGCAGACTCCGCAGGTGAGCGTGTTGGACAATTTCTTTGAGCTGGGCGGAAATTCGCTGCTGGTGATCCAGGTGCGGGCGCACATTCAGGAACGCCTGGGCTTTGAGCTATCGATCGTTGACGCATTTCGGCATACCACCGTCCAAACGCTCGCGGCGCATATCAGCCGTGGAGCACGCCCGGCGGCGTCAGCCCAGCCAATTTTAGATCGCGCGGAACGGCAGCGTCAGTTCATGCAGCGCCGACGTGTGGAACGGAGATAATCGAGTGATGGATACGGTAGAACCGGATATTCTAGAAGGTGTCGCGATCATCGGGATGGCGGGGCGCTTCCCAGGCGCCAGAACCATCGAAGCATTCTGGCACAATCTGTGCGCCGGAATCGAATCGATAACGTTGCTTCATCCCGAAGAAGATCTGGCACTGCAACGCGACCCGTCGTTGCGCGACAATCCAAACTATGTTCCGGCGGGCGGTTTCCTGGACGACATCGACCAGTTCGATGCCGCGTTCTTCGGCTATAGTGTCCGCGAAGCGCGGATCATGGACCCACAGCAGCGGTTGTTCCTGGAGTGCGCCTGGGAAGCGCTCGAACGTGCCGGCTATGACTCGCACCAATATCCGGGCCGGATCGGTGTGTATGCCGGCACGGGCATGAACAGCTATCTGTTGGATCATGTTTATCCCAACCGCCAGCTGCTACGCGCCGTCGGCAGCTTCCAGACGATGCTCAACAGCGAGAAAGACTTTCTGGCGACACGCGTCTCGTATAAGCTCAATCTGCGCGGCCCCAGCATTACTGTGCAGACGGCGTGCTCCACCTCGTTGGTCGCGGTATCGCTGGCCTCCCAAAGTTTGCAGAGCTACCAGTGCGATATAGCGCTGGCGGGCGGGGTGTCGCTGCTGGCGCTGGAAAAAGAAGGCTATCTGTATGAGCAGGGCGGTATTGCCGCGCCCGATGGACATTGCCGCGCCTTCGACGCCGATGCGAAGGGGACGGTCGGTGGTAGTGGTCTCGGCGTGGTCGTGCTGAAGCGGCTGGAAGATGCCGTTGCCGATGGCGATCAGATCTATGCCGTGATTAAAGGCTCCGCCATGAACAATGATGGCGATGCCAAGATGGGCTACACCGCGCCCAGCGTCGAGGGCCAGGCCGAGGTGATTACGGAGGCGCTGGCGATCGCGGGATTCGGCCCGGAAACCGTGGGCTATATCGAAACGCACGGCACCGGCACGTTTATTGGCGATCCGATCGAGGTAGCGGCACTGACCCAGGCGTTTCGCGTCCAGACGGAGCAGCAGGGATTTTGCGCGATCGGCTCGGTCAAGACCAACATCGGCCACCTGGACGCCGCAGCAGGCGTGACGGGATTGATCAAGGCGGCGCTAACACTGAAGCATCAGGCGATTCCGCCCAGTCTCAACTTCAACCGTCCCAATCCCCAGATCGATTTCGCCAGCAGTCCATTTTACGTCAACTCAGCATGGCAAGCATGGCCGGCTGGTGACACACCACGTCGCGCAGGCGTCAGCTCGTTTGGCATCGGCGGGACGAACGTTCATGTAGCGCTTGAGGAGCCGCCGATCCAAGCCCAGGCGAGCGTGTCGGACGGGCCTGAGTTGCTGGTGCTTTCGGCAAAGACGGCCTCAGCGCTGGAAACGATGACCACCAATCTGGTCGAGCATTTGAAGCAGCAGCCTGATCTCAGGCTGGCGGATGTCGCCTACACGCTCCAAACGGGCAGACGCGCCTTCACCTATCGCCGGATGCTGGTGTGCGCGAGTCGTGAAGACGCGATCACAGACCTGGAAACACGGAGCCCACGGACTGTTTTCTCAGCCGTCAGCGAGCAGAGCGACAGACCGCTGATCTTTCTGTTTCCGGGCCAGGGAGCGCAGCATGTCAACATGGGCAGGCAGCTGTATGAAGCGGAGCCGCTCTACCGCGAGTGTATCGATCACTGCTGCGACTCCTTGATGCCCCTGCTCGGCCTCGATCTGCGCGGGCTGCTCTTTCCCCAGGCAGGGCGGGAGGCGGCAGCGACCGAGCAGCTTAACCAAACCGCGATCGCCCAGGTCGCGCTGTTTGTCACCGAGTATGCCGTAGCCCGCCTGCTCCAAGCCTGCGGCACGCAACCCCACGCGATGATCGGGCATAGCCTTGGCGAATATGTCGCGGCGTGTATCGCGGGCGTGATGTCGCTGGAAGACGCGCTCTTGCTTGTCGCCGAGCGCGGACGGCTCATGCAGGACATGCCGAAAGGCTCCATGCTGAGCATCGGGGTGTCCGCCGAGGATGCGCGGCCGCTGCTGAACGATCAGCTGTCGCTAGCGGTAGCCTACGGTCCATCGTTATGTGTGGTTGGCGGGCCGGATGCGGCGATCGAGGCGCTTGCAGCAAAGCTTGGCGCGGAAGGGATCGACCATCGACGCCTGCACACGTCGCACGCGTTCCACTCGTGGATGATGGAGCCGATGCTGGAGTCCTTCCGGCAGGTCGCGCAATCGATCACGCTGCATCGGCCACAGATCCCGTATATTTCGTGTACCACGGGCACCTGGATCACCGACGAGCAGGCGACCAGCCCTGATTATTGGGCGCAGCACGTGCGTCAAGCCGTACAGCTCGCCGATGGCGTGCAAACGCTCTTAGCGCAACCAGATCAGATGGTGCTTGAGGTCGGGCCAGCCCAGATGCTCAAAGCGCTGTTCAAACAAATCTCGCCGGAAGCGGCACAGTCCGTTATTTCGATCCCGACAATGCGCCATCCACTCGACACGCAGCCGGATACGACCGTCTTTCTGAATGCTCTGGGGAAGCTCTGGCTGCTAGGATCTGCGATCAATCTAGCGGGTCTGCGGGCGGGACAGCGCCGCGCCAAGGTGGTGCTGCCGACCTATCCGTTTGAGCGGCGGCGCTACTGGATCGAAGCAACCCGCGATCAGGCTCAGGCGCAGAGCCCAAGCCTGGATCTGGACGACGCTGGTTCAGCGGACGAGCAGCACAGCGATCTAGCGCTGCTGCGATCAGCCATGATCGGCGAATATGTCCAGCCACGAACTGAAACCGAGCGCAAAGTCGCCGCGATCTGGCAGCAGTATCTCGGAGCGGAAGCGATCGGCGTGCATGATAACTTCTTTGAGTTGGGCGGCGACTCGCTACTCACGATCGGCCTCATGGCGACGCTCCGCGAAACCTTTCAGGTCGAGCTATCGGAGGTCATGCTGTATGAGCAGCCAACGGTGGCGGCGCTGAGCGAAGCGATTGAGCATAGCCAGCCGCTACAAACCCGGATCGTCCCGGTCTCACGCGCCGAGCCACCGCTGGCCTCATGGCATCAGGAGCGACGCTGGATTCGCGATCAACGCCATCCCGACCAAGTTCATAACAATAATCTCTCGATCGGCTGGGAGCTCCACGGACGGCTCGACCCCACGCTGTTTGAACGCAGCGTGAATGAGGTGGTGAAGCGCCACGAGGCCATGCGCACCGCATTTGCGGAGATCAACGGCGAGGTACGGCAGATCATCGCGCCAACGCTTCACGTTTCGGTTCCGCTCGTCGATCTGACGCAGCTGCCTGAGGCGGAGCGAGATGCCGAAATGCTGCGCCTGGCAGCCGAGGAGGAGCGCAGTCCATTAGATATGCAGGTGGCCCCACTGTGGAGGATGACCCTTTACCGAATGGCCTCAGACCGATTCGCCTGGATTATCGTTGCGCATCAAAGTATCTGGGATGGCGTCTCGGCGCATACGGTCCAGCGAGAAGTTGGGGTCGTGCTCGAAGGGCTGCTCAACAATCAGCCCTGGCAGTTGCCAGAGCTGCCGGTCCAATTTGCCGACTTTGTGGATTGGGAGCGTCGGCGTTACGAGGGCGGGCGGCTGGAACAAGAACTGGCCTACTGGGGCGAGAAATTGGCGGGCCAGCTTGAGCCGCTCCAGCTGCCGACGGATCGTCCGCGTATCCGCGAGTTTATGCCGAGCGCGGTGATCGAGTGGTATTTACCGAAATCGCTCGGCGATCAGCTGAAGGCGCTCGGACGGGAGCACGGCGCGACGCTGTATATGACGCTGGTCGCGGCGTTCAAGGCGTTGAGCTATGGGTATACGCGACAGGAAGATATTCTGATCGAATCATCGTTTGCCAATCGCGACCGTTCTGACATCGAGACACTGGTTGCGCCGCTCGTCAATATGGTGACGCTCCGCACCAATCTTTCGGGGAACCCCTGCTTTCATGAGTTGTTGCGCCGGGTTCGCGATACCGTGACAGGGGCAATGGCCCATCGAGAATTACCCTTCGTCAAGGTGCTGGAAGCGTTCCATCCTCAATACTACGCCGAACATGATCGACTTGGCCGAGTATTTATTGCGCAGTATGAAGCTGGCGGTGCCAATCCTCCACTGCCGGGCCTCACCTACCATCGGCGGCTGTGGTTCAGGCGCTCCATGCCTGATATCTATATGTCGATCGTGGAGTATGACGAGAGCATCGAGATCGCGTGGGAATATAATACGCACCTGTTTGATGAGGAAACGATCAAGCACATGTTTGCGAACTATACCAGGCTGCTCAAGCAGGTTCTCGTCCAGCCTCAGATCGCGCTGATGGACTTAACCGTCGACTCAGAAGGTATGTAAGACGGCGACCGATAGCCAGGAGCGTGTGACTCAGATCTGCTTCCTTCAACTGACTCAGGTTGTCGGGAGCAGATCGATAGGACGTGCACGCGGCGGTCCAGGAGGTGCGCTCCACCCCGCGTGGGTTGTCGCCTGCCTAATGTTCTTGGGAAGAACTGCGGGGAGGGTGGGAGACTGGAGACTGGTTAGGATGAGACGTAGTCGAGAACAAAGAGTATCGGCATCAATGGAATACATGATCCACGACTGCGGCCACCTTCTGCACGGTGTTGACACCCCGGCCACCGGCGCGGCCTTGCGAATCGACAGCCTCGGATCATCGCGCAGCGCCGTCAGCACCCGCTGACGGGTCTCCTTCGCCAGCAACGCCTCGCGGTCCTCAGCTCCAGCTGGCCGACGGCGCGGGCCGCCCGCAACCGACGTGCGCTCCATCCCGGCCGTGATCGCCGCCCGCGCGCTCCAACTTACGCACGACCGGGGAGCACCACGTATTCACCGTGCGGTCCAGACTCACCGTGCGCTCCCACGCAGCCGCCGCGCTGCTGCCGGAGCAGCGCGGCGGCCAACATAGGGAACGTCCAGCGCCAACATAGGGAGCACCTCCCGATGCGCCGCGGCGCGCGCTGTTCTATCCTGGTGGGTATCAGGGTGACATCCGCCCGCCGGGCGATGGACCAAGCGCACAGCACCCTGGCTACGGAGGCGCACATGCATCATCCATGTTCACTACGGCGATCCCGCGCGATCCACACCTGGCTCATTCTGCCGCTCATCCTCGTCTCCCTGGGAGTCAGTCCGCGCCCGAGCACAGTCCAGGCTGCAGGAACCCAAGACCGGGTGGACATCATCAACGGGCTGATCGACGAAGATCAGAACGGCACCGTCACCATCGACGATGACCTGGCGCAGGTCGTCTTGGCCTTTGATGATGCTGCCATCATCAAAGTGCAGATCACCAACGGATGGGTCGATGCTAATGCGAACGGCAGCGTCGCTGGCGACGATGATCTATTGAACGCCGACCTCACGCGCGATCCGGGTGGGAACGCACGGGTCAGTGACCAGGTAGACATCATCAACGGGCTGATCGACGTCAATGAGGACGGTGCCATCACCAGCGCCGATGACCTCACCAATGTGTGGCTCCACATGGAGACCTTCAGCGCAGGACAAAACGTGGACATCATCAACGGGCTGATCGACAAAGATCAGAGCGGCACCGTCACCACTGCCGATGACCTGACCACCGTCCTCCTAGCCTTCTTCGATGCCGCCCTCATCCAGGTGAATGTCTACGACGGATCGGTCGATGTCAATCAGAGCGGCGTCATTGCCCCCGGTGATGACTTGCTCAACGTCGACCTGACCCGCGGCACCACACGGGTCAGTGACCAGGTGGACATCATTGACGGGCTGATCGACGTCAACGAGGACGGGGTCATCACCAGCGCCGATGACCTCACCAATGTGTGGCTCCTCGATACCGCCATGAACGAAAAGGCGGTGAATATCATCAACGGGCTGATCGACGAAGATCAAAGCAATACGATCACCGCCGACGATGACGTGACCGACGCCCTCCTGACGTTCGACGATGCCGCCATTATCCAGGTGGACATCGACGCGGGGTTTGTCGATGTCAATCAGAGCACGGTCATTGCCCCCGGTGATGATTTGCTCAACGTCGACCTCAACCAGAAGCTGTTGCCGGGGAACACGCGTGTCAGCGACCAGGTGAGCATCATCAACGGGCTGATCGACGTCACGGGGGATGGCGTCATCACCGCCGCCGACGACGCGACAGAGATCGTCCTCTTGTACTAGCGGTTGCCAAGTCGGCCCGTTGAGCCCTCGTTGGCGTCGGGGGCGTGCATGTTAGGCCGGAGTGAAGCCGGGGAGGGTGGAGGAGCACGGACTCCTCCACCCTCCCGTTTCCTCGGTCGAAGCTCTGATCCATGCCGGCGGTGCGCGGTCAGGGAAGGGTAGTATGCCGCCTCGCAAGGATCACCATCACAGCCGACAGCGCTCACAAACGTTCAGATGAGGATGCATCATCGTCGCCGGAACACGCATCCTCACCCCACTCTTCCCGGGAAACAAGGGCGAGCGTTGGTCCTTCCCCACCAACCACACGCTCCCCACCGATCCCGCGCCACGCGGCGTGGCCGCCGCAGCACGCCGTCGCATCCAAACCACAGGCGACAGCGGAGCACCGCCTGCGCAGGCCGTGCATGCCCCGCGCGCGCGGTTCCGTCGCGCATGGGCCGGGCAGAACCAGGCCAGGTGATCGGGAGCCGGCTCAGCAGGACGGGGCGCTGAAGTGGCGTTACACGGCAGCGGCACACGCAGGCCCGCTCCATGCTCCGGCAGCAGGGAAGTGGTGCGGCTGCGCCGCGTCAGCTGGGAGTGCTCGGCGCTGCCGGCAGCGGCCCTGGCTGGATGCCAACCCAGGACGTTCGCGCCACCTGAAAAGGTTCGCCGTCAGGCCGATCCAAATCCGACCACCAAGCACGGCGGAAGCGAGTCGCCCTCACCTAGCGCACCTTCGTGTACGTGAGGGCGAAATCATGGTCCCAGGTCACGCCATCGCTGGATTGCTCCCAGCGCGCCGTAATCGTCTGGCCATCCGCACTCAAGCGACCTTCAAAGCGCTGGGAAAAGTCGGGCGTGTTGCGCCACAGTTTCCAAAGACCAGCGCGCAGGCTCATCTGATACACGCGCACCACGCCGCGGTCGTCGTGGTAGAGCACACTATAGGTGTCCGTCGTGTCATCGCCACCGATGATCCAGGTACTCCCGCCAAACTGCTCGATCACGAACGCCTGGTGTTCGAGCCAGGCGAAGACCGCCTGGGCGTGGATGCGGCCGGGGGGATCAGAGGGAAAGACGAGCTCAACCTCCCACTGACCGATCAAGGGGCCTAAGTCCCTCAGCAGCGGATGCAGGTGGGGCGACGACGCATCTGCGTGAGTCGGCGTGGTGTCCTCGGGCATACGGCTGACTCCTTCGACGATTCACAGGCGACCCCAGGATCGAGCAGCAACGAAGCGGCAGGTCTGGCGCGAACCCGTGCACCACCACTATACCTGAGGCGGTCACGGCCGTCCACCGCTCAAACTGAGCGACCAGCCCACCGGCGCTGGCCCTCCCGCTTGCCACCGGTCACCCGCCCACCCCGAAGTTGCCCCGGCTGAGAATCGCTCGCCGGCGTCAGCGCGTACACAGGTTTTGACAGCGTTGGCCCTGGCGTTTCCAGTCCGCACCGCGCTCTGGTCTTCGGCACATCGGTGCTCCCCTGCTCGGGGTCGCAGACCGGACGATCGCGCGGATTCCGGGGAGGGGAGTGCCGCAGCAGGAGCGGAACGATGCGATCACCACATGCTGCATCTGGCACTCTGATGGACGGACGCGGCATCCTCGCCGGGGTGCTCATCGGCGAGACCCTGGGCTTCCGGGTGGGTGGAATCGATGTGACCCCGTTTGTCCCTTTGGCGGAACTCGACGCCCTCGGTCACCTCTTCTTCGGCGGGATCATCGGGACCCGCATCGGCGGTGGGCTGGGCTATCTGGGGGTCCGATCACGCCGGCGCCGGCGTCGTGGTGCTCCTCATCCTCAGGGGTCTGGTGCTCGCCCGTCAGGCCGCAGCGCTGATTGGCTGGTAGAGCTCTGGGGATCAGGCGGGCGGCGCTCCACGCGAGCGACCGAGAGGAACACCCCGCCGTATCCACGTCGCAGAAAGTGTACCTTCTGCGGCTACCTGCCGCTCGGGTGTCAAAATATGGCCCAAAACACGATTCTCACAAGGTCTTAAGCGTTTTGAAACGTGAATGGACCTGACTGAAGGGTATGCTGCACCCGATCGATGTGGTGTTTGAGATCGTGCAGCAGCTGCTCGGTGCGTATCATGCGTGTGCGGGTTGCCTGCAGGTGCGCTTTGGTAGTGTGGCAGCGTAGGTGCGTGGTGCGACAGCGCTGGTGCGTTTCTTGGAGCCGCTGCTCAGTCCGTGCCATGATCTGATCGAACGTCTGCCGTGTGGGAGCGGGGTCGGGATTCATACTGCCTCCTCATGGGTCAGTGGAGGAGCAGGATCCATGCCAATTCTCGTGTCACTAACTGCCCCGTAAACGAGGCAGCTTGCACCTCATCCCGCAGGACTGATGCGATTGGCTGAGTGACAGGCAGCCCGCCAGCATCAGATCTACCGATGCTGGCGTGGTACGTGGCAGCGATATTGTACGCGGCGTTCAAATCAGCGTGCAGTTCATATCCACACTGATGACATTTGAACCGTCCCCGAGCACGCCGATTGTTGCGGGCGTGATACCCGCAGCGAGAACA
>DASWTW010000369.1:0-8504 GCA_036401895.1 Herpetosiphonaceae bacterium
CCGCGCCGACTACGATCTCAATCGCGACTACTGCTGCTGTCTGGCTGAGGAGCTGGTGCCGTGGGTCGACGCAGGCTACGCGACTCAGTGCTCGGCAGAGCGGCGCGCGATCATCGGCGCGTCGTTTGGCGGGCTGATCTCGCTGGTTGCGGCGCAGCTTTACCCGCAGATCTTTGGGCTGGTAGCTTCACAGTCCGGCTTTGTCGGTCGTCGCGATGCAGCGGTCTTGCGGCTGTACGAACAGCCCGCGCCGCTGGCAGTTCATCTGGTCGTCGGCACCTACGAGACCGAGATCGGCCCTGATCGCTACCAACCGCTGGAGTCCGATTTCCTCCAGTCTAATCGCTCGCTGCGCGCTGTTCTTGCCGCTCAAGGCTACCGGTACGCCTACGCCGAATATCACGAGGGCCACTCCTGGGGCCTGTGGCGGGCGCGTCTGGGCGCTGCGCTGCGGTTCCTGCTCAAGGTCTGATCGCTGCCGCGCCTCTGCTTCGAATCCCCATTGGCATACATGTTGCTATAGGGTTGCTAGCATCCGTTAGGTTTCGTACCTAACTGAACTACAGCAGCGAAGATGATGCTGTACGTTGCTGCTGAAGAGGAGGGTCTCAGGCATGAAGAATGTAGTAGGTCTTTTTGAAAACATGCGGGACGCCGAAGCGGTTGTGCGCGATCTGCGCGATGCAGGCATTAATGACGCTGACATCAGCTTTGCCAGCCGTAATCCCGATGCGGCCACCATGGAATCCAATAGATACACCGCAGAGGGACACAGCGAAGCTGCGGAAGGTGCGGGCTTTGGCGCGACGGGCGGTACGATCGTCGGTGGTCTGACTGGTCTGCTGGTTGGTCTCGGCGCGATCGCGATCCCTGGCATTGGCCCGGTGGTTGCCGCTGGTACGCTGGCGACGGCGCTGGGCTCGACGGCGCTGGGCGCGGGTATCGGCGCGGCGACTGGTGGCCTGCTTGGCGCGTTGGTCGGCGCGGGCATTCCCGAGGAAGACGCGCATATCTACTCCGAAGGCATTCGTCGCGGCGGCGCGCTGGTCATGGCGCAGGTCGATGATAGCCGGGTCGATACAGCGCTCGATATTATGGAGCGGCACAACGTTGTCGATATCGACGAGCGTGGCACGGAGTACCGCAACAGCGGCTGGTCGCGCTTCGATGAGAATGCGGACCCATACTCCGACACCACCTACGCCGATCGTCCAGTTGGCGACGACGAGTACGATCGCAGCAGCAAGGTCGGCACGGCCGGCGGCGCGCTGGCAGGCGCGGCAACCGGTGCGGCGCTCGGCTCCGCCGGTGGTCCGGTTGGAACAGTGGTCGGTGGTGTAGCCGGTGCAGTCACCGGTGGCGCGGTCGGCGCGGCCGGCGATGCGGCGGGCGTTGCAGCCTCCGAGAACGATCCGGCCTATGGTCGCACCAGCGATCCGACCTACGACCGCTCGTTCGATACTGGCCTGACCGATTATGGCGCGACCAGCGCGGTAGGCGGCGTGACCGATCCGGCCTATAGCCGCTCGATGGATACGACGACTAACTACGACACGACCAGCCCGGCCGACAGCAGCTACAGCACCACCGGCGACACGGACAGCGTGCCGGATGCAAGCGACTACGATCGCAGCAGCAAGGTGGGCACGGCAGGCGGGGCGGTAGCAGGCGCGGCAACCGGCGCGGCCATGGGCTCGGTCGGCGGTCCCGTGGGAACGGTGGTCGGCGGTGTGGCGGGCGCAGTCACGGGTGGCGCGGTCGGCGCGGCCGGCGATGCGGTTGGCGCTGAGGCGACCGATAGCGACGTGGGACGCTCCACGAGCTACGACTCGACCTACAGGGGCACGACTGACACCGGCACGGCGGGCACGGCCTATGGCAGCGCGACCGACTACGGTAGCACCGAGAGCACCATGGGCGACGCTGCGACCCGCTATCGCTCGCGCTCGTACGAGGTCGGCGGCTCCGCTGCTGGCACGCCGTCGAGCGAAGGCCCGATCGAGAACATGGCCTCGCGCATCGAAAACGCGACTGAGCGCGGCATCGATGCGGATCTCGATCGTGATGGCGACGTCGGACGGCGCGATCCCCGCGACAACTACTAGGCGCTAAAGTCGGAAAAGCACAGCGTCGGAGATTTCGGTCTCCGACGCTGTTTTGTGTGGTGTTGCTTTCACACGTCGCTCATTCCTCATCCGCACCCTCGATGTAGCGCGCAATCAAGGCCAGTCGATCGATCGCCTCCAGGGTGATGGGGAGCGGCTCCTCATCAGACAGATGCAGCACCAGCGTTTGCCCGATATGCATGTGACCAAGCGCGGTTGAGTTCAGAACGATCAACCGGTGCGTGCTTGGCTGAGCCAGTACCGGCACGGTATGACCTTCGCGCACTTCGAGCTGTCCGTCTTGCATCACTCGGGGATTGTTCGGTGGCGGCAGATCCATAGGTCTCCTCGATAGAAACTATGTTCATTCTATGTGTGTACGCCTTTCAGCGCAAGCAGTCCCGCGAAAATGTTTGTTTCGGGCCATCAGGCCCTCACCCACTGCCCTTCTAGCAAACCAAGGAACAAGGAAACAAACGAACAAAAAGAATCCCGGTAGTTTGTTCTTTTGTTCCTTGGTTTATTTGTTCTTTCGTCGGCCCTCATCCCCCAACCCCCTTCCCCGAACCTCGGCTGGCTTCTGCCTCCGTCGCGACAGGCGAGGGGGATTTTTGTGCTTCCCTTGTTCCTTGGTTCTAGGTTCTAGGTTCTAGGTTCTTTGTTTTCGTCCCTTTGTTCCTTTGTTCCCTTGTTCCCTTGTTCTTTTACGCTTCCCCCTGCTATCATACGCGCTGTCTTAGAACAGTATGCACCATCACTACCAAGGAAGCACATGACCAAAGGTATCATCTTTGACTTTGGCGGCGTGTTCAACAACGCTCACGAAACACTTGAAGGCTTTGCCGGCGCGGCTCAGCGTTTCGGCCACGAGCCGCAGGCGCTCTACGATCTGTTTTACAGCGGCCCGGCCTGGCAGGCAGCCAAACTTGGCCGCATGACCAGCGATGCCTACTGGCGGCAGATGATGGCCGAGCTGGGCCTCGATCCGGCTGGTGATGTCGCGGCGTTTCGGGCCGAGCTGTTTGCGGGCGAGCAGCTGAACGCGCAGGTCGTCGCGATCGCCGAGCGGCTGAGCAAACATTATCCGCTGGCGCTGCTCTCGAACGCCACCGACGAGCTTGAGCAGCTGCTGGCAGAGCAGTTCGGCATTCATCATCTGTTTCAGGTCGTCGTCAACTCGGCGACGGCGGGTGTGGCCAAGCCCGATCTACAGGCGTACTGGCTGGCGCTGGAGGGCCTGGGCCTGGAGCCGGCCGAAACGCTTTTCATCGACGACAAGCCACGGAACATTGTTGCCGCTGAGGCGCTAGGCATTCCCTCGATCCGCTTCACGGATGCGCCAGCACTGGAGGCCGAGCTACAGCAGCGCGGTTTGTTGATGTAATGAGCAGGAGCTGCACACAAGATCGTTGTGGGCGGTGGGAGGCGCTGTGAGGCCGCTGCGTATCGCAATGCTCGCGCCGTTTGGCATCCGGCCCAAAGGCACGCTCAGCGCGCGCATGCTGCCGCTGGCCCGTGAGCTGGTGCTGCGCGGACATCGCGTGCAGATCGTCGCGCCGGCGTATCTCAACCCGGAGGACGCGGCGACCACCATGGCAATCGACGGCGTGCCTGTGAGGCATGTACGCCTGCCACGGCTGCCGGGGCCGGCTGGGACGCTGGAGACGGCGGTGCTGCTGCTGCGAGCCGCTCTGCAAACGGAGCCCGATCTGATTCATCTCTTCAAGCCCAAAGGCTACAGCGGCATCGCGGCGCTGCTGGCGCGGCTGCTGCGGCCGAATCTGCCGCTTGTCGTGGACACCGACGACTGGGAGGGCTGGGGCGGCTGGAACGATCTTGCGCCCTACTCTTATCCCATGAAGCACGTGTTTGCCTGGCAGGAGCGATCACTGCCGCGTCTGGCGAGCGCCGTCACAGTAGCCTCGCGAACCCTGGAGACGCAGGTGTGGGGCTTTGGCGTGCCACCAGATCGCGTCTGTTACCTGAGTAACGGCGTTGCCGCACAGCCGCCGATCTTGCCCGATCGTGAGCAGGCACGGCGACAGCTTGGCCTTGGCGAAGAGCCGATCGTGCTGCTCTACACGCGCTTCTGGGAATATCCGCTGCGCGATGTGCTGGCGGTGCTGCATGGCCTACGCTCACGTCGGCCCGATGCGCGGCTCCTGGTGCTCGGCACGGGCGAGCGCGGCGAGGAGCAGGAATTAGATCGGCTGGCGCGGCATGCGGGCGTTGCGGCGCAGCTCGATCAGCGCGGCTGGGCGGACCAGGCGACGATCGATGCGGCGTTTGCGGCGTCAGACGTTGCGCTCGCGCCCTTCGCCGACACGCTGATGAACCGCGCCAAAGGCATGGCCAAGCTGCTTCAGCTGCTTCATGCCGGCGTGCCGGTCGTGGCGAGTCGCGTCGGCCAGGCGCAGGAGTACATCGTCGAAGGGCGGACGGGCCTGCTGGTGCCGCCCGGCGATGAGGGCGCACTGGCTCAGGCGGTGCTCGATCTGCTGGCCGATCCGCAGCACGCCCGGCAGTTTGGCGCGGCTGCACAGCATCATGTATGCGAGCAGTTTTCCTGGTCGCTGCTAGCCGAGCGACTGGAGTCTGTGTACGCTGCGACTCTCAAATAATCCCGGCTCGCCTGAGGCTGCTGTACAAGCGCCAATTGTGCGTTACTATAACGGGCATTACAAAACCTAAGGATAACAAACATGGCTGTTGGTTCTCATCCCGCGACGGCATATCAGCGCGATGTGCTGCCGGGCTATCCCGATATTAGCGTCGTCGTGCCGATCTACAACGAGGAAGAAAATATTCAGCGCCTGTACGATCGGCTGACGGACGCGCTGAGCAAGCTGAGTATTGAGTATGAGATTATCGCCGTGGACGACGGCAGCCGCGATCGGAGCTTTGCTTTGCTGCGCGACCTTGCCACGAGCGATCAGCGGCTGCGCGTGGTGCGTTTTCGCCGCAACTTCGGCCAGACTGCCGCGTTTGTGGCCGGCTTCGAGCGCGCGCGCGGCGATGTTGTGCTGACGATCGACGCCGATCTCCAGAACGATCCGGCCGACATCGGCAAGCTGCTGCAAAAGGTCGACGAGGGCTTCGACGTGGTCAGCGGCTGGCGGATTCAGCGCCAGGATCGCTTTTTGAGCCGGCGTCTCCCGTCGATCCTGGCCAACCGGCTGATCTCCAAAGTGACCGGCCTTCAGCTCCACGACTACGGCTGCTCGCTTAAAGCTTATCGCCGCGAGGTTGTGCAGGATCTTCAGCTCTACGGCGAGCTGCACCGCTTCATCCCGGCGATCGCCAGCTGGCAGGGCGTGGCCGTGGCCGAGCTACCGGTCAATCACGCGCCGCGCCAGTTCGGCACCTCTAAGTACGGAATCGGCCGAACGCTGCGCGTGGTGCTGGATCTGCTGACTGTGCGCTTTTTGCTGAGCTATGCCACTCGCCCGATGCAGATCTTTGGCCTGCTCGGCCTCTTCTTCGGCGCGATCGGCACGCTGATTCTGGGCTATCTCGGCTTTGTGCGGCTGGTGCTGCTCAACAACATCGGCGATCGTCCGATCCTGCTGCTGGGCGTGCTGCTGGTCGTGCTGGCGATGCAGTTCATCAGCATCGGTCTGATCGGCGAGATGGTGGTGCGCACGGCCAGCCGTGGACAGCAAAACGCGATCTACCGCGTGCGCGAGGAGCTAAACGCCGAGCCGCAGCGTGATGCCTGAAGAGGAGAGTGCTTTTGAAAAGGTTGATGCTGGTCGGGCTGATCCTGTGCCTGCTGATTGTAGCCTGTAGCGCGGAAAATACCGGCGGAAGTCGCCAGACGCCCACGCAGCTTGCGGCGGCTAGCCCGAGCGACGCTCCCTCCGCCACGGCAGCGCCCGCTTCGCCGGTGAGCGAGCCCAGCCCGCCGCCTGCGACTGCCACGCCGATCGTCGCGATCACGCCTGAGGCCATAGCCACGCCCAGCCCGATGCTGCCGGATCTTCCCGTCGGCTGGACCAAAATCGACGGCGGCGGCGAGGCGATCTGCGCTCGTGGCACGCCCTACTCGTTCTGGGTGCGGCCCGGCACCGTCAACAAGCTGCTGATCTTTTTCGAGGGCGGCGGCGGCTGCTGGGATGCCGCAAGCTGCCGTGAGGGCAGCACCTTTTTCGACGATTCGGTCGATGCGGGCGATAGCCCCGAGCGCGGCGCCGGAATCTTCGATCTGGACAATCCCGAAAATCCCTTCAAAGATTACTACATGGCGTATGTATCCTACTGCACTGGCGATGTGCATATGGGCAACAACGTACACACCTACACCGGCGAAAACGGCGAGCAGGTCACGATCCACTTCAAAGGCTTCGTCAACGGCTCCACGGTGCTGGAGTGGGTCTATGATCACGTGGGCTCGCCCGAGTCGATCTTTGTCACGGGATGCAGCGCGGGCAGCGTGGGCTCGATCACGTTCGCGCCCCATGTGATCAACCACTACCAGTCGTCGCGCGTCTACCAGCTCGGCGACTCCGAGGCGTTTGTGTTTGGACGGCCCGTCGAGCTACAGACCGACTGGCGTGCGCACGATAACTTTGCGTCATGGATTCCCGCGCTGAGCCAGATCAAGCCGGGCGAGTGGAGCGCCGAGAAGTTCTACACGGCGATCGCCGGCCACTACCCGGCGCACTTTTTCTCGCAGTACAACACGGCGCATGATGGCGTCCAGCAGCGCTTTTTCAACGCGGCGGGCGGCGAGGGTACATGGGAAAATGCCCTGGAAAGCAGCCTGAGCGAGATCCAGGCTAGCGTGCCGAACTTCCGCTCATACCTGGCGGGCGGCAACAGCCATTGCATCTTGCCGTTCGATTCGTTTTACAGCCGCCAGTCTGACGGCGTGCGCTTCCGCGATTGGGTCGCCGCGATCGCCGAAGGTCAGGCTGTAGAGAATGTGCGCTGTACACAGTGCGATCAAGCCGAGTGATTTGGGAGAAGCGGGGGTGTGGGGGGTGCCGAAGGTAGCCGAGCAGCAGGATGAGCAGAACGCGGCGCTGGAGGGTGTGTTGGCGGCACGTTAGCCTGCTAGGGTGCTATGGCGCTCAGGTGAGGCTACCCTCATAACCTGGGATGTATCTAGTTTAGCATACCAACCTTACCGTCTACCTTACCAGAAGCACCTGCTTTGCACGCAGCGTGCCAGCCCCGGACACACGACCGTACACACAGGATATGTTTACTCATGGATACATCCAAGCGCCGCGCGCTGCTGAACGGCCTGCGAGTAGTGATCAGCGCCAGTCTGCTGATCTATCTGCTGCTGCAAGTCGAGCTGGATAAGCTGATCGTGATCTGGCGCGACCTGCTGCTGCCGCTGGTGCTGCTCTCGATCCTGCTTCAGATCGGCGGCGTGTTTGTGAGCGCGCTCAAGTGGTGGCTGCTGCTGCGCGCCCACGATCAGCACGTGCCCTATCTGTGGACGGTGCGCGCTTATCTGATCGGCCAGTTCTTCAATAATTTCCTACCCACGATGATCGGCGGCGACGCGATCCGCGTCTACCAGCTCAACCAGCGCATCGGCCAGGTTTCCACGGCGCTGACCTCGGTCTTTGTCGAGCGACTGCTCGGCTTCCTGGCGCTGACGATCATCGCGGCCGGATCGCTGGCGCTGAGCTATCCGCTGCTGGCGCCCGAGCCCACGCTGCTCTGGGGCTCGCTCTGGTGCCTGCTGGCTGCGAGCGCGGCCCTGGTGGTTGCGCTGGCCGCTCCGGCGATCGCGCGTACGCTGGTGCGGCTGCCGCTGCCGGATGTGGCCGGCTGGCGCGTAAAGCTGAGCCATGTCGCGCAGACGCTGAGCCAGTACTACAGCTATCGCCGCACGCTGGCCGTCGTGATTCTGCTCTCGTTTGGTTACCAGTTTGTGTGGATCGCCGCGACCTACGCCGCCGCTCGGTCGCTGCGCCTGGATCTGCCGTTCGCCTTCATGACCTTGATCGTGCCGCTCAGCGACATTATTGGTCTGGTGCCGATCTTTTTGAACAACCTCGGCGCGCGTGAGGGAACATTCGTCGTGATGCTGGCGCTGCTCGGCGTGGGCGCAACCTCCGCGCTGGCGCTCTCGTTTCTGATCTTCCTGGTGCGGCTAGCGGTCAGTCTGCTGGGCGGCCTGCTGTATCTCTTCGGCGGCCTGTCCGGCTCGCGGCGCAGTCTCGGCGACGATCTCAGCGCGGTGCAGGGCACACGACTCGCCGAAAAATCCTAGATTACTTGGTTTGTGCCGCGCTGAGCCGGGGCGCGAAGTAGACCGCCCGATCGGCTGAGAACACGCGCTGCCAGGCTGGATGCCGATCCAGCGCGGCCACCAGCCCGGCCTGCCGCTGCGGATCGAGCAGCCAGCCGTCGAAGCCGTACTTCTGCGCCAGCGCGTCG
>DASWTW010000370.1:0-3100 GCA_036401895.1 Herpetosiphonaceae bacterium
GCTGGTGGTAAGCGCTGGCTGCTCTCAGCACTCTACCCGATGTGGCTACCCCATGTTGATCGACAGCTTGTTGAGCCATTTGTCGGCGGTATGGCAGTCGCCCTGGGCCTGCAACCTGAGTCAGCAATCCTCAACGATGTAAACCCGCATCTGATCAACTTTTATCGCTGGTTACAACGCGGCCTGGTTATCGATCTGGTTATGGAAAATGACTCGGCGCTGTACTATCGGCATCGTGATCGGTTTAACGCGCTTATCCTGGAAGGCTCGGCCGAAACGCCTGAGGCCGCAGCGCTGTTTTACTACCTCAACCGCACCGGGTACAATGGCCTGTGCCGGTTCAATCGCAAGGGTTTATTCAACGTACCCTTCGGCAAATATAGGCATATCACATACACCTACGATTTTTCCTCCTATGCATTAGCCCTTAGCTCGTGGAAGCTCACCAACAGCGATTTCGCCGCGCTCCAGCCTGCTGCCGAGGCATTTATTTATGCAGATCCGCCCTACGATGTCGAATTTACTACCTATAGCGCAGGTGGGTTTTCCTGGGACGAACAGGTGCGTCTCGCAGAATGGCTGGCGGCGCATCCCGGCCCCGTGATCGCATCCAATCAAGCAACAGATCGTATCCTCGCTTTGTACACGGGGTTAGGCTTCGAGATCAAAATCATGAATGCTCCCCGCCGCATTGCATGTAACGGCGATCGTACTCCCGCGCCCGAAATGCTCGCAACGAAAAGACTATAGCCGTGCCGGGAAGTACAAAAGCGGGAAAGCTCCAGAGCAGCTGATTGGCCCGGTTCTGCTCAACACAGAATGCGCTGTAGCTCCTTGCAGCCAGGGCTTGAAGCCTGTGGTATGATGAACGTACCGACAGATTCAGCCCAAGTTTATGGCGTCGTTCTTGCTCAGAGCGGTGCATACACACGAAACCCCGAGTCGGTCAAACGAAGCATTGTAAGGGTAGATATTCTGCCTTTGGTATAGGCTAGCAGGTTGCATCGCGGGGGGTTGGCCCCCCACCGGATGTATCAACAGCTTAGCACGGTACACCCGCCGCGCCACGGCGCGCTGGCGGCGCCGGGAGCCACGCACACTTGCTCCCACGACAACACGTCAAGAATGCCCTGTATGCATTCTGCGGCAGAAGCAGCGCCAACCTGCGCTGTCCAAGACAGGGGTAGTTGCCCAGGCCTGGGACGGAGGTGACGCCCGGTTACACGCGACGAGGCGTGCTAGCCATTCTTCCCTGCCCCTGCGGGGGTAAGTTCCCAGGAGCCACGCTAGTACAGCCTTCTGGCGGCTGGTTCCTCAAACACAGAAAAGGCGGCAAGCAAAGGAGATCGCGTCAAGGGCCCTAACAAGCAGCGAAGAGACGCGCGGCACTGCGCCGGCGCGCGACGGAGCTTAATGGAACGGTTACAACGGATCGAGTTTCAACAAACGTCGTCTTAGCTCATCTCCCACGGAGACACGGGCGCTTCGCGCCCAGCACAGTACAAGCACCTGGTGATCGCGCCGCCTGGCCCGATCTACTTTGTGGTACAGAACGACACGTGTATCGCTGTCGGCCGTGGAACGCGGGATGAGACTGTGAGATTATATGAGTACCATGCCACCGGCGACCCACACAGCGATCGCCGAGAATACCTGGCTCCATTTTTACCAGATGGAGCAGCTGCAAGACGCCGCCAACCAAACCGTGATCGTGCGTGGCGACAACGCCCGCGTCTGGGACCAGAACGGCCGTGAGTATATCGATGCCCTGGCCGGCCTCTTCTGCGTCAACGCCGGCTACGGCCGCCAGGAAATAGCCGACGCCGTCTGCGCACAGATTCAGCAGATCGCCTACGTCTCCCCCTTCTCGTTTCCGAATCTTCCCGCTGTCGAGCTAGCCGCCACCCTGGCCGAGCTAGCGCCGCTGGGCGACAGGCCGCGCGTGTTTTTCACCTCGGGCGGCTCCGAGGCCGTCGAGTCGGCGCTCAAGATCGCCAAGCAGTACCAGCGCAAGCTCGGCTTCGCTGGCCGCACCAAAACGATCTCGCGGCGCTACGCCTACCACGGCACCACCATGGGCGCTCTCTCGGTCAATGGCCTGCCCGGCGTGCGCAATCAGTTCGCGCCGCTAGTGCCGGGCGCACGCCACGTGTCGATCCCGTATCGCTACCGCTGCAACGCCTGCCAGCTGGCGACGGCCTGCACGCGCGCCTGTACCGACGAGATCGAGGCGCTGATCGAATTTGAGGGGCCGGAGACGATCGCGGCGATCATCATGGAGCCGGTGCAAAACTCCGGCGGCGCGATCGTGCCACCGCCCGATTACTACCGCACTGTGCGCGAGATCTGCGATCGCTACGGCATCTTGATGATCATGGACGAAGTGATCACCGCATTTGGTCGCATCGGCGCGTGGTTCGGCAGCGAAATCTTTGGCGTCGAGCCCGACATCATCACCGTCGCCAAGGGCCTGACCTCGGGCTACATGCCGATGGGCGCGGCGCTGGCCCGCAAAGAGATCGCCGATGTGTTCGGCGGCGACGAGAGCGACAAGTTCATGCATGGCCTGACCTTCGGCGGCCATCCGGTTGCGGCTGCTGCTGCCAGCGCCAACCTCGCGATCATCGAGCGCGAAGGCTTGAACGAGCGATCGCACGACATGGGCAACTACCTGATGCAGCAGCTGCACCTGGCGCTGGACACGCACCCCAACGTCGGCGACATTCGCGGCATGGGCCTGTTTGTGGCGCTGGAGCTGGTGCGCGATCGGCAGACCAGGGAGCCGCTGCAAGAAGAGCGGCTGATGGGCTGGCTCAGCGATCAGCTGAAGCGACGCGGCGTGATCTGCCGCGCCGACGATCGTCTCGATCCAGTGATTCAGCTTTCGCCCCCGCTGACGATTCCGCGCGAGGACATTGACGAGGTGGTGAGCGTCGTGGCCGAAGTGCTACACCTGATGGGACAGCATGTCGGCTCGATCCCGAAGCTGGCTCCCGCGCTGACAGCCGTACCTAAGCTGGCGCCGGTGACAGTCGGCAAGAGCGAGACTGCGGTTGTTCACGCAGCACAGTAGTATGGAGCGACGGGCCCCGCCCCGCGG